>CAYPSU010000005.1:0-43404 GCA_964413475.1 uncultured Polaromonas sp.
TTTCGCCACTACCCCCTCAAGATAGCGTGTCTACCAATTTCACCACGTCCGCTCTGCGTGTAATTGCTTTGCATTCATCTCGGGGGCCTGAGGAGAGCCCTCGCGCAAAACCTTGAGTAGTTTACTCCGAAAAGACAGGTTTTTACGAGGGGCAAGGGCCTCTTATCAAGGCCGTTGCCCCCGTATCAGATCGGCTCCATACGGAACCGAGGCCACGCAATCACTTGGCAGGAATTTGGGCTGGGCCAGGCGCCGGATTCGACGGTGCGGGAGCAGGAACCTGGGCCGAGCCCTCAGCCGCCGGAGCCGGTGAGGCACCCGGGATTTGCTGGGCCGCCGGTACCGCGGTACCTTCGAGTACGCTGGAACTGCTGCGCGGCTGAGCACTACCGAAATAGGCCAGGGCCAAGGTGCTGACAAAAAACACCACAGCCAGCGCCGACGTGGAACGGGAAAGGAAGTTGGCACTGCCGGTGGCACCGAAAAGGCTGCCGGAAGAACCGCTGCCAAAGGCAGCGCCCATATCCGCACCTTTGCCGTGTTGAATCAGAATCAGCCCGGTCATGACCAGCGCAGAAAGAATTTGCACCGCCAGCAAAACAGTCAGAAGAATATCCATGCTCAACTCCTAAAACACAAGCGTCATCGTTGACGCACCGCGCCAATGATGGACAAAAAATCCGTCGCCTTCAGGGAGGCACCGCCGATCAGGCCTCCGTCGATATCGGGCTGGGCCAGCAGATCGGCCGCATTGGCTGCATTCATGCTGCCGCCGTAGAGGATGCGAACCCGACCTGCATGATCCGTAGCCGCTTTCAATTGAGCCCGCAGGACCTCATGCACCTGCTGAGCCTGCTCGGCGGTGGCCGTCTTGCCGGTCCCAATGGCCCACACCGGCTCGTAGGCCACCACGATTTCACTGGTACACGGGCCATTGGCCTGAATCACCGCGGCCAACTGCCGCTTGACCACATCAAAGGTCTGCCCGGCCTCACGCTGGGTCAGCGTCTCGCCCACGCAGACGATGGGCGTGATGCCGCAAGCCAAGGCCTGCTTGGCCTTCTGCGCCACCGCTTCGTCGGTTTCGCCGTGATACCGCCGACGCTCGGAATGACCCACGATGACGTATCGGCAGCCCAAATCCCGAAGCATGGCCGCCGCGAGTTCACCGGTATAGGCACCTGCGGCGTGCGCAGAGACATCCTGGGCGCCCAAGGCAACTGCGCGCAGCGCGCCCAACTGCACCGACAGGTCTCGAAACTGAGCCCAATAAGGGGCGGGGATGCACAGGGCTACCTCTGAATACAGCGCGGCATCCAGGCCCTGGGCCAACTCAGTAAGCAGGGCCGAGTTGGACGCCAGGGATCCGTTCATTTTCCAATTACCGGCAATCAGCTGTTTCATCGCCAGGCTTACCAAGTCAACATGATCTTGCCAATGTGCTGGTTCGATTCCATCAGCGCATGGGCGCGGGCCGCGTCGGCCGCGACAAACGTGCTGTGGATCACCGGTACGATCCGTCCCGCTTCGAGGTGCGGCCAGACCTGCGCCTGCAGGCTCTGCGCTATGGCAGTCTTGAACGCCACACTGCGCGGCCGTAAGGTCGATCCGGTCAAGGTCAGGCGGCGCCGAAGGATTTGCCCGATGTGGATCTCGGCTTTGACACCGCCCTGCACGGCAATCACGGCCAACCGGCCATCGTCGGCCAGACAGTCGATTTCCCGTGGGATATAGGATCCGGCCACCATGTCGAGGATCACATTGGCGCCCCGCCCCTCGGTCAACCGCAGCACCTCGGCAGAAAAGTCCTGAGTTTTGTAGACGATGGCATGGTCTGCGCCCAGGTCGACACAGGCTTTGGCTTTCGCCGGACTGCCAACAGTGACGATAACCCGGGCGCCAGAGACCTTGGCCATCTGAATCGCAGTCACGCCAATCCCACTGGATCCGCCCTGCACCAACAGGGTTTCCCCCGGCTGCAGCTTGCAGCGGTCAAAGACGTTGCTCCAGACGGTGAAAAAGGTCTCTGGGAGGGAGGCGGCCTGCACATCGGTCCAGCCGCGAGGCACCGGTAAGCACTGCCCGATGGGAGCGGCACACAACTGAGCGTAGCCTCCGCCGGCCACCAGAGCACAAACACGCTGACCGATGGACCACCCTCGGTCAGCCATCGCCTGGGCATCGCCCGCAACGATCTCGCCAGCAACTTCCAGGCCGGGGATGTCTGAAGCACCCGGGGGTACTGGGTAATTGCCGGTGCGCTGCAACACATCCGGCCGGTTCACCCCACTGGCGCCAACGCGAATAAGCACCTCCCCGGCGCCGGCCTGAGCATCGGGGCGGTCAACCAAGCGCAGCACTTCAGGCGCGCCGGGAGCGGAGATCTCGACAGCTTTCATCAGGACGTTCCTGTCACCTTCGATCCAGAAGCCGGATCACAGATCCGGCCGCCATCAGACCTGAGCCGGTCTCTCGATCAAGGCCTTCATCGAAAGCTTGACGCGACCCTTCTCGTCGGTCTCAAGCACCTTGACTCGCACCACCTGCCCTTCGGCCAGATAGTCCGTGACCTTCTCGACCCGCTCATGCGCAATCTGGCTGATATGCAGCAGGCCGTCCTTGCCAGGCAGCAGGTTGACCAGGGCACCAAAGTCCAGGATCTTGGTGATCGGGCCTTCGTAGACCTTGCCAATTTCCACCTCAGCGGTGATCTCCTCGATGCGCCGCTTGGCCTCGTCAGCCTTGGCGCCGTCGGTGGCGGCGATGGTGATCGTGCCGTCTTCACCAATGTCGATCTGCGTACCGGTCTCCTCGGTCAGCGCTCGGATGGTCGCACCACCCTTGCCGATGACATCGCGGATCTTCTCCGGATTGATTTTCATGGTGTAGAGCTTGGGCGCAAAGCTCGAGACTTCGGCCTTGGCCTGCCCCATCGCATCCTGCATCTTGCCCAAGATATGCATGCGCGCTTCCTTGGCCTGGGCCAGAGCTACTTGCATGATCTCTTTGGTGATGCCCGGAATCTTGATGTCCATCTGTAGCGCGGTGATGCCGTTGGTGGTCCCAGCAACCTTGAAATCCATGTCGCCGAGATGATCTTCATCGCCGAGGATGTCTGTGAGCACCGCGAAGCGGTTGTCCTCTTTGATCAAACCCATGGCAATACCGGCCACGTGGGCCTTCAGCGGCACGCCCGCATCCATCAGCGAGAGGCAGCCGCCGCAAACCGAAGCCATGGAAGAAGAGCCATTGGACTCGGTGATCTCGGAGACCACGCGCATGGTGTAGGGAAATTCTTCCTTGGTCGGCAAGACGGCAACCAAAGCGCGCTTGGCCAGACGACCGTGGCCGATCTCGCGCCGCTTGGGGCTGCCCACGCGGCCGGTCTCGCCGGTGGCAAAAGGAGGCATGTTGTAGTGCAACATGAAACGGTCTTCGTAGTCGCCTGAGAGCGCATCGATGCGCTGGGCGTCGCGCTCGGTGCCGAGCGTAGCCACCACCAGCGCCTGCGTCTCACCGCGGGTGAACAGGGCTGAGCCGTGAGTACGCGGCAGCACGGAATTGCGAATCTCGATGGGGCGCACGGTACGGGTGTCGCGGCCATCAATCCGGGGCTCGCCAGCCAGAATCTGGCTGCGGACAATCTTGGCTTCAATTTCGAACAGCAGGCCATCGACTTTGACCGCATCGAAGGCCATGCCCGCTGCAGTCAAGGCCTCTTTGGTCTCGGTGTAAGCCACGCGGCAAGCCTGGGTGCGGGCTTGTTTGCTGCGGATCTGATAAGCAGCCTGCAACTTGGCCTGCGCCACTTCGTTGACCTTGGCGATCAACGGCTCGTCCTTGGCCGGCGCCTGCCAACTCCAGACGGGTTTGCCCGCATCGCGAACCAGTTCGTGAATGGCCTCAATAGCGATCCTGCCCTGATCGTGACCAAAGACGACCGCACCCAGCATGACCTCTTCGGGCAATTGCTGCGCCTCGGACTCCACCATCAAAACCGCTGTCTCAGTGCCGGCGACCACCAGATCCATTTGGGACTGAGCCATCTGCTCCTTGGTCGGGTTGAGCACATACTGGCCATCGACATAACCCACACGCGCGGCGCCGATGGGGCCGTTGAAAGGAATACCAGAAATCGCCAGCGCTGCGCTGGAAGCAATCATGGCCGGTATGTCGCCCTCCACCTGGGGGTTGAGCGAGAGCACATGCACCACCACCTGAACCTCGTTGAAGAAACCATCGGGAAACAGCGGGCGGATCGGGCGATCGATCAGTCGCGAGGTCAGGGTTTCAAACTCGCTGGGCCGGCCCTCGCGCTTGAAGAAGCTGCCTGGAATCTTTCCGGCCGCATAGGTTTTTTCGAGGTAATCGACCGTCAGAGGGAAAAAGTCCTGCCCTGGCTTGGCATCGTCCTTGGCCACCACTGTGGCCAGTACGACCGTGCCGTCCATATCGAGCAGCACCGCACCGGTGGACTGTCGGGCGATCTCGCCGGTTTCGAGGGTGACCTTGTGCTGGCCCCATTGAAACGACTTGCTGACTTTGTTGAAGATACTCATGTTCTAACTCCATTGAAACCGGAGACTTGTGGCAGCCCCGATGGCCCGAAGCGCGGCTGATAGAACACGATGCCATTCCAGAAACAGCCCCGCAGGCGGCTTTTGGAATGACACAGCGCGTGTCCCTTTAACCTTGCTCCGAAGTGAAAAGCGCCTGAGCCAGCGAACCAACCCAGGCGCTTTTTGTCTGTCGTGCCTCGCTTACTTGCGCAGGCCCAGCTTGGAAATCAAGGCCGAGTAACGATCTGCGTCCTTGGCCTTGAGATAGTCCAACAGCTTGCGCCTGCGGCTGACCATGCGCAGCAGCCCACGGCGGCCATGATGGTCCTTGTTGTGGGTCTTGAAATGCGGCGTGAGTTCGTTGATACGCCCGGTGAGCAGTGCAACCTGCACCTCCGGGCTGCCCGTGTCGGTGGCAGAACGGGCGTTGGCCGAGACAATCTCAGCCTTTGAAAGCTTGGCGATCATGTGAATTCCTTGACTTGCGAACGCCCCAGTGATCAGACCGGAGCGCCGTGTGGATTAAACCCATTTCCCGAACGATTTCGGAAAACCAGCCATTATAGCTGCATCCAGCGCTGCAAGCGCCCCACCCCTTCTCGCAAGCGCTGCAGATCGGCGCTTGCGAAACACCAGCGCAGCCAGCCCTGCATTTCAGGCTGCGAACTGTCGTGAAACGCCTGTCCAGGCGCCAGCCCCAGGCCGGCCTCCTGGACCAGGCGGCGGGCCAGCTGCAGACTGTCCGCGTGGGCCGGCAGGCGCAGGAAGGCATAGAGACCACCGGCGGCAGGCGCCACCTCGACGCCCGGCAGTGCCTGAAGCAGCGGTAACAAGGTATCGCGACATCGACGCAGATGGCTGACCACCTGTGGGGTGATTTCCTCGGCGTGTCCCAGGGCGGCCAAACCGGCCCTTTGGACAAACACCGGTGCGCAGGAGGTGTTGAACTCCAGCAATTTCCCCACTGAAGAGCTCAGGTCGCCAGGCAGCGTGAGCCATCCCAGACGCCAGCCGGTCATCAGGAAGCTTTTGGAGAAACTGTTGACCACCACCAGCCGGTCCTGCGCAGTGGCCAGATCCAGAAAACTGGGCGCAGCCACCCGACCTGGGTCATCGAAAAAGAGGCGTTCGTAGACCTCGTCAGCGACAATCCACAAACCCGTTCGGCGCGCGTGCTCAAGGATGTGGGCCTGCTCGGCACGGCTGAGCGTCCATCCGGTCGGGTTGTTGGGCGAGTTGACGACCAGCGCCTTGGTGCCAGGACGCAGGGCGTCGATCAATTCATTCATGTCGAGCGACCAGGTGCCGGCCCGAGGCCGCAGGCTGACGGTGTGCACCTGCGCCCCCATCACCCGAGGCTGCGCCACCAAATTGGGCCAGACCGGGGTCACCACCACCACCCGATCGCCCGGATCGACCAAAGCCTGAGCGCTGACCATCAGCCCATTGACGCCGCCCGAGGTGACCGCGATCCGGTCGGCCGTTAGCGCCTCGGCGCCAGGCGTGCGCAGGCCGGTGCCGTAGCCCGCCAGGGCCTGGCGCAAGGCTGGCAGCCCCAAGTTGTGGCTGTAAAAGGTCTCGCCGGCTGCCAGCGAGGTCGCTGCCGCCTCCCGGATCACCTGCGGCGTAACTTCATCGCTCTCGCCGAACCAGAACTTGAGCACATCCGGGCGATCAAGGGCCGAATTGGCCACCACCCGGATCAAGGATTCCTGCAACTCATCAATCACCTGCCTCATGGCCTCACCTCAAAGGTCTTTCCATCTTGCATCCGTGGGCCTGCTCTGACTGCTCGGCGGTCAGGGTCTTGATGACCCGAAAGCCATAGCCCGAGCCCTCGGCATCGAAGCGCACACCGGGGTTGCCCTGCCGGTCCATGATCACCACCCGCAAGGACTGCTGAAACTGGTGATCGGCCGCGCGCATGCGGCCGGTGTGTCCGGCCAGGCCGACTTCAGCGCGCTCGAGCTGCTGGGCCACAGACAGCGCTTCCAAGCTCTGGGCCTTCTCAATGGACTGCGCCAGGGCCTCCATCATTAACTGCATGCGCATATGAATGTAATCGTCCTGCGGCTTGGGAAAACGCTGACGAAAACTTTGATAGAACGATTGCGCAGCATCACCGGGCACATTGGCAAACCACTCGGCCACAGCCACCACCTTGTCCACCCCTGCCTCGGCCAGCACGCCCGGCACGCCCAGCGCATTGCCGTAGAAGGTGTAGAACTTGCCATCAAAACCCACATCCCGGGCCGCCCGCACCAGCAAGGTCAGGTCAGACCCAAAGTTGCCGGTCAATACGGCCTGCGCGCCGCTGGTCTTGATCTTGGTGGCGTACGGAATGAAGTCCTTGACGCGACCCAGGGGATGCAATTCGTCGCCCACGATCTGGACATCGGGTCGCACCAAGGCCAGTTGCCGGCGCCCCTCACGCAAGACGGCCTGCCCAAAACTGTAGTCCTGTCCGATCAGGTAGACCTTTTGCACCGACTTGTCTTCTCGCAGAACCTGCATCAGCGCCGCCATTCGCATGTCGGCATGGGCATCAAAGCGAAAATGCCAGAAGCTGCATCGCTCATTGGTCAACACCGGGTCGACCGCCGCGTAGTTCAGGAAGATCACCCGCTTGGTTGGCTCACGCTCATTGTGCTTTCCGATAGCGTCGATCAGGGCCGCAGCCACCGCCGAAGAATTGCCTTGCATCACGATGCGAATGCCATCCTCAATGGCCGATCGAAGGGCCGCCAGAGCTTCCTCCACCTGCCCCTTGCTGTCATAGCGCACCATCTGCAGAGACCGCGGACCCGAAGGCAACCTGACTCCACCGCGGGCATTGACCCGCTCGGTAGCCCACACCAGGTTGCGCAGGGCGGCCTCTCCTCCGGCCGCCAGCGGTCCGGACAAGGTCTCGATCATGGCTATTCGAACCGGACCCTGAGACCAGGCAGGGCCCCACACCAGAGCCAGGCACAAGCCCAGAACGCAGCGCCGCAAGACCCAAAGCATCGACATCTCCAAAACATCAAGCATTCAACTCGGCCAGACTCCAGCGTGGCCGAATATCAAAGGCGTAGCCCGCGCCCCGATCGCACAGGCCCGCCTGCAAGCGCATGCCAGCGGCCAAGGCAATCATGGCCCCGTTATCGGTGCACAGACTCAGGTCCGGGTAGTGCAACTTCACCCCCCTGTCCGCACAGGCGCTGTCCAGTCGCTGCCTGAGCCGGCGATTGGCGCCCACCCCGCCGGCAACGACCAAACGATCCAGGCCGGTCTGCTCCAGCGCAGCCAGACTTTTGGCCACCAGGACATCCACGATCGCTGCCTGCGTTGAGGCCGCCAGATCGGCACGATGCGCCTGCACCTGCGGTCCCAACTTGTGAACCTGGGTCAATACAGCGGTCTTCAGTCCTGCAAATGAAAAGTCCAGATCTCCACTGTGCAGCAGTGGCCTGGGCAGCTTGAAGGCCCGCTCATCGCCCTCGCCCGCCAAAGCCGCCAGATGCGGCCCCCCTGGGTAAGGCAAGCCCAGCAGCTTGGCCGATTTGTCGAAGGCCTCGCCCGCGGCATCGTCAATGGTCTCACCCAAAAGGCGGTAATGACCGACCTTGAGAACTTCCATTAATTGGGTGTGGCCGCCGGAAACCAGGAGCGCCAGAAACGGAAACTCCGGTGGATCCTCACTCAGGAAAGGCGAAAGCAAATGGCCCTCCAGATGATGAATGCCGACGGCAGGTCGCTCCAGCGCAGCGGCCAGCGCGCAGGACAGACCGGCCCCGACCAGCAGGGCGCCCGCCAATCCAGGCCCGCGGGTGTAGGCCACCCAGTCGATGTCTCCCAAGCTCAGATTGGCCTGCTCCAGGCTTTGGTGCACCAACGGAAGGACGCGCCGGATGTGGTCGCGACTGGCCAATTCGGGAACGACGCCGCCATAGGCTTGGTGCAAATCAATCTGGCTATGCAGCGCCTGGCCGAGCAGCACGGGAACCCCCGATCGACCGGCGTCGACCAGGGCCGCGCCCGTTTCATCACAACTCGATTCAACACCCAGCACCCGCATAGGGCGCAAGTGTACGGGTCCGACCGCAGAGAAATGTCCTCGAACGGTAACGACTCGGCGCTTCGCCGCAGGCCACACCCTCTGCGACGGCTGTCGCAGCGGCAAAACCCGGACATTGAAGCGACGTGACTACCGACTCTCGTGCAGGGCGCTTTCGACTCCCTGGTTGGCCAGCGCATCAGCCCGCTCATTGCCAGGATCGCCCGAATGGCCCCGCACCCAACGCCACTCAATCCGATGCTCACAGCCCAGCACCAGGGCGTCGAGTTGCTGCCAGAGATCCACGTTCTTAACCGGCGATTTGCTCGCCGTACGCCAGCCACGCGCCTTCCAGCCCGCAACCCATTCGGTGATGCCCTTGCGAACGTATTCGCTGTCGAGATGAATCACCACGTGGCAGGGGCGATTGAGCGCCGAGAGAGCCTGGATCACCGCCATGATTTCCATGCGGTTGTTGGTGGTGTGCCGTTCGCCGCCAAACAACTCCTTGCGCGACGCTCCGCTTTGCAGCAGCACCCCCCAACCGCCCGGTCCGGGATTGCCCTTGCAGGCCCCGTCTGTATAAATGGTCACAGAAGGAAGAGGTCGGTCGGGCACCATGAAGATGAACTCGGTCTTTTGTCGCAGTCGGCGCGAGGTTAGCAGAAGGGATCGACCCGAGGGCCATCCGCAGGCAAGCCTTCATCGGAGGACCTGGCGGGCTCTGCAGACCTTGCGCGCTCGGCAGGCGGTGATCCATTGCGTCGAACGACGGCAGCGCCCGAGGCCGAGCGCCGGCTGGCACGACGCCAAGCCGGCTCGATCAGCCGCGCGCCCGGTACCCTTTTGATGGCCACCACGAAATAGACTGCACCGAAGATCGGCCACCACCGGGGCCCCAGAACATCCATCCAGGCCCATCGATCCAGCCACCGAGCATCGGAAAAGGCCGGTCTGTAAGCGCCGAAGCGGGCCGACTCGACCTCAAACCCGAGCAGCCGCAGCCACTCCCTGAGCCGCCAGAAGGGAATGAGCGCGCTGGACTGCGGGAGAAACGATGGCCCCATCCCGAACCGCTTGAACCAACGCCCGCGCCCCTGCCGCAAGCCCCACAGGCTTGCAGGATTGAGGCCGCTGATCACCACCCGGCCTTCGGGGACCAGCACCCTTTCGGCCTCCCTCAAGGCGTAATGAGGATCGTCGCTGAACTCCAGGGTGTGCGGCATGACAACCAGATCGAGGCTGCATCCGGCAAACGGCAATGCAGCCGAGTGCAGCACCAGGTCGGGCAGCGGCGCCGAATCAGCCCGATCAGAGACGGCCTGCAGGTCCGGTTCGCGAGAGAGCGCCGGGCCGTCGAGGTCAGCGCCTATCGCTCGCCACTGGTGAGGCATCCGATTGCTGCGCAAGGCGGACACCTGCGGCAAGCCCAACTGCAGCGCATGAAACCCGAACACATCGCATAGCGACTCGTCAAATTGACGCTGCTCCCAATCGAGCAGATAACGGCCCGGCGCCGTTTCGAACCACTGGGATAAACCCGTCATTTGGGGACTCATGAGGCTCAAAGGATCGCAGGCCCCTAAGGCCCAGACCACAGACCCACCGATCCAAAGTACCACCTTGGGGGTAGAGGGCCGCAATCGGCCACATCGAATCTTTCGGCCTGCGCTCGGACATTCTAGACAGGGGTTCACATCCCCGGTGCACAATGCGGGCTTCGGACATATCCTGCAAGCGTTCTCCAACCATGACGTTCTGGGCCGCCCTCTCGCCATCAGCCCCACGCCCCAGCACCGCCAGATACGCCGCGCTGATCTGGGGCTTACTCGCGCTGCTACTGACCGGATGCGCGACCGGATCCTTACCCATGACGCCCGCGACGGTTGTCACGGGCCATGCAGGCTCGGAAAGCAGAACAACGGCGGCCGCCAACCATGAAACCGCAATCGGGTCGGGGTCGGCTGCGCCCGGGCCGACCTCCGCCGCACCATCGGGGCCGCCGGCTGAACCGACCCGTCCCTCAGAGAGAGCCTCACCGGCGGTCACAAATCCGGGGGCCGTTCCAACCACCGCGGCGAGCCGGGTTGAGCCGGCGGCACCTCCGGCTCCCGCCGGGACGACTCGCCTCCCCCCGACGGGGCCGGTCGTCGATCCACGAGCCCCGCTGGTCAGCGTTGATGCCACGCCTACCGGCACGGCGCTAGCGCCGGCCCAGGTGCCCTCAGATCTCTGGGACCGTATACGGCGCGGTTTCACGATGCCGGACCTGACGGTAGACCTGGTCAGGCAGCAGGAAAAGATGTACACGGTACGACCGGAGTATCTCGAGCGCATGGTCGAACGGTCACGGAAGTATCTGTTCCACATTGTCGAAGAACTGGAGCTTCGCAACATGCCGACGGAACTGGCTCTTTTGCCTTTCGTCGAATCGGCCTTTAACCCGCAGGCCGTCTCCATTGCCAAGGCCGCTGGCATGTGGCAATTCATGCCCGCCACCGGCCGCTACTTCGACCTTAAACAAAATGTTTTCAGAGATGATCGCCGGGACGTCATGGCCTCCACCCGGGCGGCCCTGGACTATCTGCAAAGACTCCATGGGATGTTTGGGGACTGGCACCTGGCGCTGGCGTCCTACAACTGGGGCGAAGGCAGTGTGGGTCGGGCCATTGCCCGCAACCAGCGCGCGGGACTGGGCACGCGCTACCAAGACCTGCGCATGCCCGACGAGACCCGCTACTACGTGCCGCGCCTGCAAGCGCTCAAGAACATCGTGGCCTCACCAAGCAGCTTCAATGTGGAGCTGCCCCTGATCCCCAATCACCCCTATTTCCAGGATGTCGAGATCAAGCGAGATATCGATGTGGCCCTGGCCGCGCGCCTGGCTGACGTCAAGCTGGAAGACTTCAAGGCCCTCAACCCTTCGGCCAACCGGCCGGTCATCCTGGCCGCCGGCACGGGGAAAATCTTGCTGCCCTGGGACAACGCCGAGGTTTTCAAGCGCAATCTGCAAGCCCAAAGCGAGGGGCGTTTGGCCAGTTGGACGGCCTGGAGTGTGCCGAGCACCATGAGCGTGTCTGAGGCGGCGCGGCGCTCGGGCATGCCCGAATCGGAGCTGCGGTCTGTCAACAACATTCCTCCCCGTATGCTGATCAAAGCCGGTTCAACCCTGGTGATACCGCGAGCACCTCACGTGCAAACCGATGTCTCGGACCATCTGGCTGACAACGGTAGCCTGGCACTGGCTCCGGAGGCCGTGCTGCGCAAAACGACCGTCAAGGCCCGGCAAGGCGATACCGTGGCCCTGATCGCGCGGCGCCACAAGGTCAGTGTAGAAAGCCTGGCCGAGTGGAACAAGGTGGGCGTCAACGCAGGCTTCAAGGCGGGTCAATCGGTTGTCCTCTACCTGCCAGGCCGACCGACGGCCAGCCAGGCGCGCAGCAAGACCAAGCCCCAGCAAGCCCAGAAAAAGCCCGCCCCGCAAAAGCGAAGTAACAACGCGGATCCAGCAAAGAAAGCCGGGGAAAAGCGCTAAGAGCCGGGCCTGAAGTTGGTACGCTCAGACTCAAGCGCGGTAGCGGACCTTGGAGCGGCGCACAAAATCATTGGTGAAGGTTCGGCTGGCCGACAGACGGTCCGTGGGTAGCGAAGGCTGGAGCTGAGAGATCGCGCGAAGGGCCGTCCGGGCGGCATCGGGCGGCATCAGACCGTCGGGGGAAATGGACTCTCGCACCTTCATGAAGGAGGCCAGATACAGGGCCCGGTCGCCTTGAAAATACGGATCCGGAACCGTCTTGATCAGATCGCCGGGCCCCGCCGTCTGCAGCCACTTGAGCGCATGCACCAAAGCATCGGTCAATGCCTGTCCGGTGACCGGATGTTTTTGCAGAAAATCAGCCGACGCGTACAAGCAGCTCGAAGGCAGCAGTCCGCCGAGCAGGTCGACTGTGCCCTTGACCGTGCGGGTGTCGGCCACGATCTTGACCTCGCCCCTCTGCTCCAGCTGTGTCATGACCGGATCAAAATGGCTCAGCGCATCGATCACCCCGGAACGCAAGGCCGTGACCGCCGAGGCGCTGTGGCCCACCTCAACCAGACTGACCTCATGCAGCCGCAGATCTGAGCGGCCCAGCAGCTGAATGACGACCAACGCATCCATTGAGCCGCCCTGGGCCACGCCGATGCGCTTACCCTTGAGATCGCTCAGCTTCTGAAAGCCTCCCGGCAGGCTCCGCGTGGAGACACCAAAGGCCACCTGAGGCGTGCGGGTCAGAACCGCAAAGGACTGGTGAATCAGCCCGCGCGCCTGCAAGGACAAGGTTTGCTCGTAAGGCCCGCAGCAGACGTCAAATCCGCCGTCGAGCATCAGTTGCAGGGCTCGGGCCGAAGAGCCTGCATCGGTGATTTCGAGGGTCAGGCCCTCCTGGCGAAAAAACCCAAGCTGATCGGCAACGGTCAGGGGCAGATGCTGAAATCCCAATTTGCCGCCCACCACCATCTGAATGCGACTCTTCTCCAGGCGCGGCCCAGCGGCCGTAACCGCACTGCTCGCGGTCACGGCAGCCAGGGCGGCCATGGTCGCCAGGGCGCGGCGTCTGGACAGTTGAGAGCCAATCACTGCGTGATGAGATGCGGTAAGAAGAGTTGGGCAGGATAGGCCGATCCCGCCGACCTCGCATCGGGATGATCCCGTGCGGGTTTTCACCCAATCAGGGCAAGCTTCAGGCGCGGCGGCCCGACAGCCCGCCGATCAGCGAAAGCCCAGGAACAGGATGGCCACGTTCACCAGGAAGGCCAGAGACCACATCAGGCTGCGCAGCCCGGCCCGATCGGCAATGTAGCCGTAGATGTAGATCACCCTCAATACGATGAAGGCGGCCGCCAGCACATCGAGCATCAGGGCAGAGGCCTGCAAATGCTGGGCCGTCAGAACCGCCGCGTAAAAGAAGGGCAGTGCCTCAAAGCTGTTGGCCTGTGCATGGTTGGCCCGGGCTCTCCAAGAGCCCTGCCGGGCCAGCCAGGCTCTCGGATCGTGATTGTCATAGCCACCCTCTCGGCGCGCGACCTTCATCATCCCGGACTTGGCGATACCCGCGCAAATGATGGGCAGCAACGCCGCCAGGAGCATGCACCAGTGGGCCAGTGTAAAACTTGGAGGATTCATGAGCAGCTCTGCTTTGGGGAAGGATCAGCGCCGATCTACCAGCGCGTGCGCAATGGTACCGAGATCCACATACTCAAGCTCGCTACCGACCGGGACACCACGCGCAAGGCGGGTCACCTTCACCCGAAAACCCTTCAGGCCCTGGGCAATCACGTGGGCGGTCGCCTCGCCCTCGGCAGTGAAATTGGTAGCCAGGATCACTTCCTGAACCCGGACGCCCTCGGGAGGCCCCTCCCCGGTCGCTTGCGCAGCGAGACGATCAAACAGGCCCTGCAGCCCAATATCTTTCGGGCCCACCCCATCAAGGGGGCTGAGCTTGCCCATGAGGACGAAATAGAGGCCCTGATAGGCCTGTGTGCGCTCCATTGCAGCCAGGTCAGCCGGTGTCTCCACCACGCATAGCTTGCTTCGATCGCGTCGGTCGTCGCTGCAAACGGCACAGATGTCCTGCTCGGTCCAGGTGTTGCACACCTGGCAGTGCTTGACCTGACCGACCGCCTGTTGCAGGCAATGGGCCAACTGCAAAGCCCCGGGGCGGTCATGCTGAAGCAAATGGAAAGCCATACGGGCGGCCGACTTTTGACCCACCCCGGGCAGGCGCCCCAGGGCCTGCATCAGAGACTGAAGAGCCTGACCTTCAGCCATGGTCGCCCGGTGCAATCAACATCAAGCCGCAGTGAATCAGAAAGGGAGCTTCATGCCGCCGGGCAAACCCGGCATGCCCGCAGTGAGTTTGCCCATCTTCTCCTGACTGGTGTCCTCGGCCTTGCGCCAGGCTGCATTGAAGGCGGCAGCCACCAGGTCCTCCAGCATGTCCTTGTCATCCGACAACAGGCTCGGGTCGATCTGCACCCGCCGCACCTCATGTTTGCAGGTCATGGTGACCTTGACCAGGCCGGAACCCGATTCGCCCGTGACCTCCAGTTGGCCCAACTCGTCCTGGGCCTTCTTGAGGTTGTCTTGCATCGCTTGGGCCTGCTTCATCAGCCCGGCCAGTTGTCCCTTGTTGAACATCTTGAAATCCTTGATAAAAAATCAGCAGCACGGTCGTACGCCCGCCGCCGCCATGGTTTGGATCATACGGTCTGACCACCGGGTGAGGACCAGGGCTTGATGCTTCCCGCGACGATGCGAGCGCCCCATTTCGTCATCATCTCTTGGACAAATGGATCGGTTTCAATGATCCGCTCGGCCAGCTCCTGTCGCTGGGCCTGTGCCGCGGCCCTGCGCATGGCCTCGCAATCCGTGACCGCGCCCACTTCCATCTGCAGCTGCTCCGGGCCCTGCGGATCTACGCTCCGCAAAGCCTGAAGAAGCTGTTCACGGGCGCCCTCGTGCAGAAGGGATTGGCGCTCAACGCGCAAGGTCCAGACTGGGCCATCACGGCTCGCGAGCTCCGAGTGCAGGGCCAGCTCACGGGCCAAGCCGCCCAAGCGATCGGTGGCCAGCAAGCTGCGCACACGCTCGACCCAGGCCTCTCGGGCATCACCGGCCACCGAAGGCGCTCTCGCAGCGGCTGGCCCTGCTGTCTGCGCCGTTTGCCGCCCCAAAGACTTCCCATCCGACTGAACGGATGCGGGGCCTTGGTCCAACCCAGGGCCGGGCTGCGAAAGCGGAGCCCGTACCGTTCGAGCTTCGATAACTCGCGCCACCTGTGGCGCCGACTCAGGCTTTTTTGGGGGCGCGACGGCTACCCCCTGTGCGCCTTGTTTAAAAGGCAGCAGTCTGAGCAGCACCATGGTCAGTGCGGCGTATTCGTCGGGGGCCAGAGCCAGTTCGGTGCGGCCGTGCAAACAGAGGCTGTAAAGCAATTGCGTCTCGTCGGCCGGCAGATCCCGGGCCAGCGCCACAAGTTGCGGAAAGTCGGGATCCGTGCCTGGCCCGTCCGGAACCGCCTGCAAGACGGCCATACGCTGGAGTACCAGCGTCATTTCCTCCAGGGTGGAGTCGGCGCTGTATCCCTCTTGGCGCAGCTCATCACAAATTTCAAGCAACCGCTTGCCATCGGCACGAGCCAGGGCGTCGATCAGCTCGAACACATGCCGGCGCTCGACAGCCCCGAGCATCTGCCGTACGCCAAGCTCCAACAGATGCCCGCCTCCGAAGGCAATGGCCTGATCGGTCAGTGAAAGCGCGTCGCGCATGGAACCACGGGCCGCCCGAGCAAGCAGACTGAGGGCTCCAGCTTCGAATTCGATGCCCTCGTGACCCAGTACGCGATCGAGATGCTCGACGATAGTCTCCGGCGCCATCGGCCGCAAATTGAATTGCAGGCAGCGCGAGAGCACTGTAGCCGGCACTTTTTGCGGATCCGTTGTGGCCAGAACAAACTTGAGGTAGTCGGGCGGCTCCTCCAAAGTCTTGAGCATGGCATTAAAAGCCGTGTGAGTCAGCATATGGACTTCATCGATCATGAAGACCTTGAAGCGGCCGACCACCGGCTTGTAAACCGCCTGCTCGAGCAACTGGGCAATCTCATCGACACCCCGGTTGGAAGCTGCATCCAGCTCGGTATAGTCGACAAAGCGACCGGCATCGATGTCCCGACAAGACTGGCAGCAGCCGCAGGGCTCAGCGGTGATGCCGCCCTGGCCGTCTACACCCATGCAGTTGAGCGATTTGGCCAGGATGCGCGATACCGTGGTCTTGCCAACACCGCGTGTGCCGGTGAACAGGTAGGCGTGGTGCAGCCTCTGGCTCTGCAGCGCGTTGACCAAGGCCTGCACCACATGGGTCTGACCCACCATCTGGGAAAAGTTTCCAGGACGGTATTTGCGTGCCAGCACAAGATAGGACATCAACACATTCTAAATGCCGCCCTTCAAGGAAATTGAGCGCCGTATCGGGCGCATCTGAGCCATCGCCAACAGCCTGTTACAGACAGAGATGACCTGCCCCAATCGATCGCTTAGGCAGACATACAATGCGCCTTGACGGGCCTTCCCGCATGGCTAAGCAGCCAACCGGGTCAGGTGGGGAACCAAGCAGCCCTAACTGTGGCGTCAGTGCCGGGGTCAGGCTCGTCACCTTTGCATAGGTCGCGGGACTGACGGCCTCTCCAATCGGGCGTGCAGCTCCGATCAGGTTCCCGCATCAATTTCAAGCATTCGGCCCTTGGGCGTCAGGAAAGCAGCCCGTACCGGTTGGCCAGGATACAGCGCTGCAACAGCGCGTACATAGGCCCTTATTTGCGCCAGCAAGTCAGGCTGGCGGTCGGCCGATTCGCTCGATTTGTGGTCGATCACCCACCAGGTACCGTCGCGGTGCTGAACCAGACGATCGAGTCGCTGCAGTCGACCTTCATGCACCAGTTCAACCTCGCTGCCTTGCCACTGAAGACACTCCTCTTGCCAGATCCAGGCGCCCTCGCCCTGCAGAATTTGACGAGCCGCCTGCACCGCCCGATCGCTTTGCTGCGCGTCCAGCCCAAATTCTCGCGTCACTGACCGCACCGCTGGCGCCTCAGCGCTACCCCATTCCAGCAATCGATGCATAGCCATCCCCACCAACGCTGAATCCCCGTCGGTTTGATCTGCGCTCTCAGGCTCGAGCACCAAAGACCGGGGAGGGGCAGCGGGCAAAACGGACAAGACCCAATCCTCAGCCAGGGCAAGCCCCGACGCAGATCCACATGGGGGCGTTACGTCCACCGAAACAGCCTGGGCATGCGGTAACAACCGCTTCCAGATGGACCTTCCGCTGTCGCGATAGGGCTCGCACGCCGAGAGGGCCAAGGTGCGACAGGCCCGCGTCATTGCCACATACAAAATATTGAGCTCTTCCCTTTCCCGCGCGCGTATTTCCTGCGCCAGCGATTCGCGGCAGCAGGCCGGCGGCCGGGACTCACTCATGAGAACGGCAAATTTAGAGGGGCTGGGAGCCTCGCCAGGCCAGTCGATCAGCACCGTCATGGTTTCACCCCCCCTCGGAACCGCGTCCGAATTGACAATCAGTACCGTATCGGCCTCCAGACCCTTGGCCGTGTGAATGGTCAGCAGGCGAACTGCGTCCGTATGGCTCGACGCCGGGGCCGCAACCCCGCCCGCCTTCAAAGCCCGAACAAAGGCATAGGCGGTGAGATAGCGTCCGCCGTCCAAGGCCAGAGCCTGTGCCACCAGAGCCTGCAAGCGGGTGAGTGTGTCCGCACGCTGCAAGGCAGGGGCTGCAGCGGCGTACCGGGCCAGCACATCGCCGTCCTCGAAAACAGCCTGCAGAGCATCATGCGGCGGTAAGGTCTGAACCCAGACTTGCCACCGGGTGAGCGTCTGACCGGCCGAGGCCAGCGCCTGTTCAATTTGCGGCTCACCGCTCACCGCCTCGTCGAGCGGAGCCTGCAGCACCTCGAGCCAGGCGCGCCCAGATCGGGAGGAGGCCCGAGCCAGCACGACCAGGGCATCGTTGTCGAGACCGAACAGCGGCGAACGCAGTACCCGAGCCAAAGACAAGTCATGGCGGGGAGAGACGAGCACATCGAGCAAGGCCACCAGATCCTGCACCTCGCAGTACTCCATCAGATCCAGGGATTCGTCAATACTGGCCGCGATACCCCGAGCCGATAGAGCCGCTTGCAGAGGCTGCAGGCTGTCGCGCTTGCGAGAAAGCACCATCACCTCGCTCGGCTTTAGCGCGTGCTCGGCCATATGACCGGCCAGCCAGGCAGCGGCCCGCCGCGCCTCCATGTCAAGCTGCTTCTCCTCTGGCAGCCAACGCCCCTGGTTCAGGCTGTCGCGCCAGACCAGATCGGTAGCCTCCTCGGACTGCGGCGATTCAAGGCTGGCCACCACCGGCAAACGCACCACCTGACCCGTCTGATCGCTGGCAGTGGTGTGCTGACGGTAGCCCGGATAGGCATCCAGTTCGGCAGCCTCTTGCATGACGGCGTTGACACCCGCGAGCACCGCAACGCCGTTGCGACGCGTGTGATCACAACTCAGATGGTCACCTTGCAAGACCTGGCGCACAAAATCGCTGGCAGCCCGCCAGATCTGCGGCTCGGCACGGCGGAAGCGGTAGATGCTTTGCTTGGGGTCGCCCACGATAAAGACGCTGATCGCTCGCGAAGCGCCCGCATAGCTTGAAAGCCAGGCGCGCAGAGCCTGCCACTGCAGCGGATTGGTGTCCTGAAACTCGTCGATCAAGAGATGCCTGACCTGCGCATCGAGCCGCTCCTGCACCCAGCCGGCGGTCGATTCGTCCGAGAGCAATTCCAAGGCCGTGCATTCGATATCCTGCATGTCGACCCAGCCCCGCTCCTGCTTGAGCAGGCGCCATTGCGCAATCATCACCCGAGTCAGCCGGACCATGCGTTGCTGAAAAATCCAGGCCTGTTCCTGGCGCGCCATCTCCAGCAATTCCATGGCGAGGGTACCCGCCTGACGCACGATCTCGTTCGACTGTGCCTTGCCAAACTTGCGAGGCGACCGAGACCCGCCCTTATCGGCCGTCAGTAGCGCCTCAAAGACCCCCTCGAGATCGCCGCGCCGCAAGGCGGCTTCCAACTGCAGTCCCCGATCGACAAAAGTCGGGGCGCCGAGGCCTTGCAACACCAAGGCCGCCTGCTGCAGCAAATCGGCTTCGCGCTGACGCGCCAGTACCGAAGCCACATCCCTCGCATCCCGGTAGTGGGGAAACTGGTCTTGGAAGCGCTTGACGGAGGAGACGGTCACACCGACCGCGTCCGCCCGCTCAAACTCGGTGCGGCGCAGCAGCGTAGCCTCCAAAGCCTTGCGCGTCTGATGTCGACCATGGGTTTGCACCAGAGACTGAAAATCGGCCAAGCCGTCGGCATCTTCAGACAACGCTTGCAAAAAGCGGGGCCAAACCTGCTCAAGCGCCCGGCTGTCGTCCTCGAGGAGTTCGTACCGCACCGGCAGTTGCAGACGCTGCAGAACCGCCACCGGCGCCATGCTCAGCAGGGCTGCGAACCAGCCATGAAAAGTGCGTATCTCCACCGAACGGCCAGCGGCCAGCGTAGCGCCATAAAGTTCCCGCAGACGTTGTGCCATCAGACCGGCACGAGCCGGATCGCCCAGCCCCTGCACCCCGCGCTCAGCCAAGGCCTGAACCAGAGTGCCCTCATCAGCCCGTGCGAACTGCTGCAGCAGATCGTGCAGACGCTGGCGCATCTCGGCAGCGGCCTTGCGGGTGAAGGTGATGGCCAAGATTTCATGGGGTTGGCAAGCAGGCCTGCCCTGGTCATCAACGGCCAACAGAGCCCTGACAATACGGGAAATCAGAATCCAGGTCTTGCCGGCGCCTGCACAAGCCTCCACCGCCAGGCTGTGATCAGGATCGCAGGCGGCCGCATAAAACGCGGCTGGATCGACCGGCTGGTCGTTGATGCGATAGGCCGCCTGGGTCATGAGGCCTCGGCCTGAGCAAAATCTCGTCGACACAAGCCGCGAGCCTGACAGTACTGACACGATTGGCCCTGACCAAGCGCCCTCAAGGGCTCGCCCGCCCGCAGACGACCGAGATCCTGGCGCAGTCCCTCAAGCAGCAGTTCGCGCAGCTGGCCGATCTGCGGCTGCGCCATGGGAGTGATCGCGCCGCGATCGCCCAGGCCGAGGTACATCGCATGGAGCGCCTCCTCCGGGCGCAGGGCGGCATAAAAGGCCAATTGCGTGTCTTCCGTGGGCCGCTTGATACGGGCCCGAGTCTTTTCCTTGCGCTCGGTCTTGTAATCAATCAGCAGCGGTTGGCCCTGAGCATTTCGGTCGATGCGATCGATCTTGCCCACCAACTCAAGACCTTCGAATGGCACTTCATGCCAAGCCTCAGCCGCCTCAAACCGATGCCCCTGAGCCTCATGCATATCGAGCCAAGTCAAATAGGCGTCGCGAAGAGCAGGCCATGCCGCCTGATGCGGCAAAAGCTCGATCGGATCAAGTCCGGCCTCCTCCATGGCGCGCCGGGCCGCTCCATCCAGAGCCGCGATCCTCTGGGCTGCATCGATCGAACCGCCCTCGATGGATTGAGACTCGTGAAAGAACCTGAAGGCAGCGTGCAGCCACAGGCCCAGATCTCGGGCATCGAGCTGCCCATCAAGCTCTTCAGATTGAGCCAGGCCCAGTTGGCGCAACGCAAAGAAGCGGTATGGGCAAGCCCGCAAGTCTTCGTAAGAAGATGCCGAAAGCTTTTTGATAGGCACAGACCTGCCATCGGCCAGAGCCGGAGTCACGGGCGCAGCCTTCAAAACACGCTGGCCGCGCGGATCCGGGCTGTCTACCGTCTGGCCCACAAGCCGGAGCTCCTGCACAAAAGGGGCCGCCATCAAGCGCTCACCATTCTCATGGACGCGCCAGAGCACATCCACGCGACCATACTGGAGCAGGTGCTGCCAAGCCTTTCGCTGCGCCGCCAACCGGTCATCGCGGGAGGCCAGGCCCAGCAACTGCCGCTGGCGAGCTGTCCAGGGCCCTGGCGCATTTGGGCAAGCCGGCAAATGACGTTCATCAGCGCCGGGTAAAACCACCGCAGCCGGCGACCGCCCCAGGAGTTGACCCAGGGGCAGCACCAGCACCTGGGCCTGCATCGGATGCGCCGGCGTGAAGGTGGCTGACTCCAGGCATTGCGCCGCCCATTCCGTAAAGGCCTGAAGCGACAGCCTGGGGGCTTGGGAGAACGGCGAGTCGTCCTGCAGGCGCAGAGCCCGAATAACCGTCTGTCCAGCCGCATCCGCGCTCAGGTCAGCCCAGATACCGCAGTCGTGCAAGCTCTGGCGCAGATCAAGCAGCCAGCGATCGAGAGTTCGCGCCGATTGCAGGTTCTGCAGGAGACGGCCCAATTGGGCATCAAGAGCCTGAGCCGCCGGCTGCTTCGCGTTCACCTTGCTCCAGAACCTCACCCGGCCCTTGCGAAGCTGAGCCTCTGCATCAAGCAGCACCTGCGCATCGACCAGCGGGACCAATTTGAGCCAATCCAACACGTCGTCGCAAGAGGCGCGCCAGCGAGCAGCCCGCAGCAGAGCCATGACGGCCGCAGCGGCGCGGGTGGTGGAGAGGGTCCAACCGGTTTCGTCGCGTATCTGAACCTCGCGACCCGCAAGCAAGGCACGGATCCGCCGAGTCAAGGCACGGTCCTGGGCGATCAAGGCCACCGGCTGCCTGCCTTGGGACAAGTGCGCAAGAACACAGGCAGCCGCGCGCATTGCCTCCTCCTCGAGGTCCTGGCAGGCGTGCAAGGCGACGCAGCCGAAGTCCCCGCGGGCATGGGCCAAGGACAAACTCACCGCCCGATCGCCCCGGGCTCGCAACAGGCTCCGAGCCAGCGGATCATCATGCCAACCCTCGATCACGATCAGCAGATCAGGCTCTTGTTCAAACAATACATCGCTGATGTAGGTCGTGGCGCTGACCCAGGCCAAAGCGATCTGAGCCAGGCTGGCTTCCAGGCGCAAGGCCGGTGCATCCATGCCCTCGGTCAATGCCCCGCTCAAGCGGGAAGCCCAGGACGCCCGCTGCGCCGGCTCTACCGAAGCGGCAAGGCGGGATATCGATTGCGCTGCTTCGCGCAGCGCGATGCTGAGCTCCTGGCGGTGTGCCGAAAGCCCCGCTCCGTCCAGCCAGCGCCAAGCGGCGATTTGGTCGCCTGCAGGATCACCGGTGAAGTCATCGAGCGAAGGCACATAGCCACCCTGCTGGGCCCACAACGACTCGGCCCAGCTCTGCGTGGTGGAAATGCGGGGCAAGAACACCGCCTGACCGGCCTGCGCTCGCTCCAGCCAAACCTGACGAGCGATGGGGATCAACTGAGCGTAAGGCACCAAGACCCTACAACGGGCTGGATGGCAGCCCCGCTGGGCGATCAGCCGATCGATTTCATTGACCAAACCCATCCAGCCTAGGTCGTTAAAGTGCATGCTCAGGCCGATTGAACAAAGAAGGGCTTGGCTCAGCCAAGCCGCGCAGGCAGCTTACGCATGAGGGTCATGGTGAGACGGAGGAACACGCGAATCGGTTGTTTCTGCCACAATTTGAGCCATTATCCAAAACCCTGCGCATTGAAGAAAGGATGACTCCATGGCCAGCGACTTGATCAAGCACATCACCGACGACACCTTCGA
The DNA here is from genome assembly GCA_964413475.1 of uncultured Polaromonas sp. GTDB lineage: Bacteria > Pseudomonadota > Gammaproteobacteria > Burkholderiales > Burkholderiaceae_C > Polaromonas. Next base: position 22,824 of record CAYPSU010000005.1, read on the forward strand.
GGCCGAGGTGCTCAAGTCAAACCAGCCCGTGCTGGTCGATTATTGGGCGGAGTGGTGCGGGCCGTGCCGGATGATCGCCCCCATCCTCGATGAGGTGGCCAGCGGCTACAACGGCCGTCTTCAGATTGCCAAAATGAATGTCGATGAGAATCAAAAGGTGCCCGCGCAATTCGGCATCCGGGGCATCCCCACCCTGATGTTGTTCAAGGGCGGCGAGCTGGCGGCCACCAAGGTGGGCGCGCTGAGCAAGGCACAACTGACCGCCTTCATCGATCAGCAGTTGAGCTGACCCATAAGTTCTCCACAAACGGGGTCGCTGGCGCGACCCCGTTTGTTTTTTGGCCCCATTCAGCCGTTTCACTGCGTCGAATTTCTCTGTCATAATCTTGGGCAGTGACCGGCCAGACGAGCCTGGCACCCCGCCGGAGGCAGGAACCAAACGGTTCCTCTTTGCGCCCCCCTACTCCCCCATTGTTCCGCCATCCCTTCCCGGGATTACCCCTACGCAGGATCATCCATGCATTTGAAGGAACTCAAGGCACTGCATGTGTCTGAAGTGCTCAAGCAGGCAGAGGCCCTTGAGATCGAAAACGTCGGCCGCATGCGCAAGCAGGAACTGATGTTTGCCATTATCAAGAAGCGGGCCAAGACCGGCGAAACCATCGTCGCTGACGGCGTTCTCGAAGTGCTGCCCGATGGCTTCGGATTCCTGCGCGATCCGGACTCGAGCTACACCGCCTCCACCGACGACATCTATATCAGTCCCAGCCAGATCCGTCGCTTCAACCTGCACACAGGAGACATGATTGAAGGCGAGGTGCGCACGCCCAAAGACGGTGAGCGCTACTTTGCGCTCAACAAGCTCGACAAAATCAACGACCGGGCACCGGAGCAGAACAAGCACAAGGTGATGTTTGAGAACCTCACCCCGCTGTTCCCACGAGAGCAATTCAAGCTCGAGCGGGAAATCAAGGCCGAGGAAAACCTCACCAGCCGAATCATCGACATCATCGCTCCCATCGGGAAGGGGCAACGAGCTTTGTTGGTAGCCCCACCGAAATCGGGCAAGACGGTGATGATGCAAAACATCGCCCACGCAATCACCGCCAACTATCCTGAAGTCAAGATGATGGTTCTGCTGGTCGACGAGCGGCCTGAGGAAGTGACCGAGATGCAGCGTAGCGTACGCGCGGAAGTTATCTCATCGACCTTCGACGAACCAGCGGCCCGCCATGTGCATGTGGCCGAGATGGTCATCGAGCGGGCCAAGCGCCTGGTTGAACTGGGTAATGATGTGGTGATCCTGCTCGACTCCATCACTCGCCTTGCGCGCGCCTACAACAATGTGCTGCCCTCCTCTGGAAAGGTACTCACCGGTGGTGTGGACGCCAATGCGCTGCAGCGTCCAAAGCGCTTTTTTGGCGCTGCGCGCAAAATCGAAGAAGGCGGCAGCCTGACCATCATCGGTACGGCACTGGTGGACACCGGCAGCCGTATGGACGAGGTGATCTTCGAGGAGTTCAAAGGTACCGGTAACTGCGAGATCCACCTGGATCGGCGCTTGTATGAGAAGCGGGTGTTCCCCGCCATCAACCTCAACCGCAGCGGCACCCGAAAGGAAGAGTTGCTACTGGCCCCCGAGATTCTGCAAAAGTCGCGCATCCTGAGGCAGTTCATGTACAACATGGACGAAATCGAGTCCATGGAACTCATGCTAAAAAATATGAAGGCCACGAAGAATAACCATGAGTTCTTCGACATGATGCGCCGAGGCGGCTGAGCTGGATCGGTCCGGTCTGGCTGGCGGCCATTCCCAACCCCCAGTTCCAAACATGACATAATGACGGGTTTTCTGCGGAAAGTGCCTGGGACGGTCCCCGGTGGCTGCTGCGTCAGAGAGGAAAAATCGTGAAAGAAGGCATTCACCCCAATTACCGGGAAGTTTGTTTCCTGGACATGTCCAACAACTTCAAGTTTGTGACCCGCTCCTGCGTCAATGCCAAGGAAATGGTCAAGATGGATGACGGGCGGGAACTTCCGCTGTTTAAGCTCGATACGTCGAGTGAATCGCACCCGTTCTACACCGGTACCCAAAAGTCGGTGGACAACATGGGCGGCCGCGTCGAGAAATTCCGCAACCGCTTTGGCAAGGCAAGCGCCGCCAAGTAATTGCGGCTACAGCCCACCGAAAGCAGCCTGCTCGCAGGCTGTTTTTTTTGGTGTCACATCCTCGCCTCGACCCGCATCAAAAGGCCCTGATCCGACGGAGGCACAATCTCGGTTTTGAACCCGTCTGTCTCCCACCGCCTTGAACCAGCCCTCGCCCGCCATCGTCGCCAGAGCCGCCGTCAAGCGACTGCCACGCTGGGCCTTGTGGCTGTTCTGTAGCGCCTACATCATGGCCGGCTTCCTGGGCAGAGACCCCTGGAGGAGCGCCGACATCACCGCTTTCGGCGCCATGCTCGATCTCAGCCTGGGCCTGGCGACTTGGTCGGCACCGCAAAATCCAATCGACCACGGCGGCTACGACAGCCTGCTGCCGTTCTGGCTGGGCGCGGCAGCCATCAAGGCCCTGCCCTTCCTGGACGCGGCTCTGGCTTCGCGACTGCCCTTCATGGCGGCGCTGGCGGTAGCGCTGACCGCGACCTGGTACGCGGTCTACCACCTCGCACGCAGCCCGCAAGCCCAACCGGTGGCCTTTGCTTTCGGTGGAGAGGCCAACGCCCCCGATTACGCGCGCGCCCTGGCCGATGCAGGCTTGCTGGCCTTGCTGGCCTGTCTCGGTCTGGCCCAGCTCTCGCATGAGACCACGCCCGCACTGGCCCAGCTGGGCTTTTCAGCCCTCCTGCTCTATGCCCTGGTGGCGCCCAAGCGCAAGGCCCGCACATGGCTGGCAGCGCTGGCTTTGGCGGGCCTGGCCCTGAGTGGAGCGCCCAATATCGCACTGCTGCTGGGCTTGGGGGCCTGTCTGATCGAAGCCCGCCACACAGCGGAGACACCCCCCGGGGGACAAGCCCGCTGGGCATGGCCGATCACGCTGCTGATGCTGACGGCTGCCAGCGTTTGGCTGGCCTGGCTTCTCGGTCTGTGGCACTGGCGCATCGACATGGAGCCGTGGGGTCAGGCGGCCCGGCAAAAATCGCTGGTGGCCCTGGTCCGTCTTTTTGTATGGTTCATGTGGCCGGCCTGGCCACTGGCTTTGTGGACGCTTTGGCAGTGGAGACGGCAACTGGGCAGTCGGCACATCGCCCTGCCCTTGTGGTTCGTCGGAGTGATCAGCTTCTCGACGCTGCTGACGACGGCATCGGACCGCGGGTTGCTGCTGGCTTTGCCTGCCCTGGCTGCGCTGGCAGCCTTCGCCCTGCCCACGCTCAAGCGCAGCGTTTCAGCCCTGATCGATTGGTTCACGCTGATCTTCTTCACCGTTTGCGGTATCACCATCTGGGTGATCTGGATCGCCTTGCAAACCGGTGTGCCCGCAAAGCCCGCCGCCAACGTGGCGCGGCTGGCCCCGGGATTCGAGCCCAGCTTCTCTGCATGGGCCCTTTTGGTGGCGACGTTGGCAACGCTGGGATGGGCCTGGCTGGTCAAGTGGCGGGTCGGCCGCCATCGCAGCGCCTTGTGGAAGTCACTGGTGCTGCCCGCCGGTGGGGCCACCCTGTGTTGGCTTTTGCTGATGAGTCTTTGGTTGCCCTTGCTGGATCACGCGCGCGGTTACCAACCTGTGGTACGGCAGGTCCTGGCCCGGGTGGATCGCAATGCCTGCGTCGAAACGCTTGGGCTTTCGACTGCACAAGCCACCGCTTTGCGATACCACGGGCAGTTGAAATTGCAGCTCGCACAACGCCAACCTCAATGCCACGCCCTTCTGGTGGATCGGCAGGCGCAAGGGCGATTCAGACGGGAAATCGATACAGATGGGTGGACTCTGGTGGCGGCGGCCCGAAGACCCACGGAAAAAAACGATGACATGCTGATCTATCGACGAACGCCGGGCCAGCGCTCTACACCCTCCTCGCGTGAGTGAACTCAAAGTCCTGGTGCGGCACGCAGGCACGGTGCTGGTGGGCCAGTTGGCCATCATGGCCTTTGGGGTCGCCGATACCATCATTGCCGGTCGACACAGTGTCGAAGCACTGGCGGCACTGTCAGTGGGCTCTGCGATCTACATCAGCGTCTATGTTGCCCTGATTGGAATCGTCCAAGCCCTGCTGCCCGTCTGGGCCGAGATGCGGGGTGCACGCAAAGAATGGGAGATCGGTCAATCGGTTCGGCAAAGCCTGTATTTGTGTGCTGCGATTGGTCTTTTCGGGACGATCGTCCTTCTCTCACCAGGCCCCCTGCTGCGCTGGGCGCAAGTGCCCGATTCCATGCTTTCAGAGGTGGAGGACTATTTGCGTATCCTCGCAATCGCCTTCATTCCAAGTCTCTTGTTCAGGCTCTACAGCACGCTTAATCAGGCTCTGGGCCGACCCACACTCGTGACCTGGCTGCAAATCGCAGCGCTGGCCGTGAAGATTCCCCTGTCAATCTGGCTGGTCGGTGGTGGCGCCGGCCTGCCGGCCCTTGGCGCAGCCGGATGCGCCTGGGCCACCCTCATCGTCAACTATCTGCTGGTGCTGCTTGCACTGCACTTGCTGCGCACACAGGACCTCTACAAGCCCTTGCGCCTGTGGGCCCCCATGGAGCGGCCTGATCCGAGGCAACTCTTGCAGTTCCTTCGCCTGGGCTTGCCGGGCGGGCTGGCCTATCTGGTGGAGGTAACTTCCTTCACTTTAATGGCGGTCTTCATTGCTCGGCAAGGCGCGGTGGCTGCGGGCAGCCACCAAATTGCCGCCAGCATGACGGCCATGCTCTACATGGTGCCACTGTCACTGGCGCTGGCGGCCAGTTCCCGGGTGTCGTTCTGGATCGGACGCGGCGATCCAGCGCAGGCCCGCCGCCTGGCCCATATGGGTCTGGGGCTGGGCTTGGGCTGCGTGCTGCTGACCACTGGCACGGTGGCTCTACTGCACCGTGAAATTGCCGGCCTCTACTCAAGCCATGCCGCAGTACTGACCCAAGCCGCCGCCTTGCTGCTTTGGGTCTGTGTCTACCACATCGCCGATGCCACCCAGGCCCTGTGCATCTTCCTGCTGCGTTGTTATCGGATTACCCTCGGCCCCCTGCTGATCTACGGCCTTATGCTCTGGGGCGTGGGTCTGGCTGGCGGCTATCTTTTGGCCTACGAGGGCCTGACCTGGGGCCCATGGACGCTACCGGCCCAACACTCGCCCGAAATCTTCTGGATCGTGGCAACAGCGGCCCTGGCTGTCGTGGCGATCAGTTTCTTATTGATGCTGCTGCGCGCCATGCGCAAGAGCCTTCTGACCACAGGCGGCACGCCCGCGATCACGCCGCCTTGAGCTGCTCCTCGGATGTGCCGGCGCGCACCCTTGCGGCGGGCACGATGATGGCGAACCGCGAGCCTTGGCCTACCTCGCTCCAAATGTCCAGCACCGCCCCGTGCCTTTGCAGCACATGCTTGACGATGGCCAGACCCAGACCGGTGCCTCCCGTCTCGCGGGAACGGCTGCGATCAGCCCGATAGAAGCGTTCGGTCAAACGCGGCAGATGCTCGGCCGAAATACCCGGGCCGGTGTCGCAGACGGAAAACTCGCCTCGTCCGTCTTCCAATAAGCGCCACTTGACATCAATCCGGCCTGCAGCCGGGGTGTATCGAACCGCATTGCTGACCAAGTTAGAAAAAGCGCTCTGCAGTTCCGAAGCGATACCGCAGATCTGACTGCCCTCGTCTTGCTCAAAGCTGATGCTGTGTTCAAGACGTCCCATATAGGATGACAAGGCACGCGCGTCGATCTCGCACTGAGCCATCAGAAGCCGAATATCAACCCAATCGCTCATGCCAGGCAAAGGACTGCCCTCCAGGCGAGAGAGCATCAGAAGATCACTGACCAGCGTCTGCATACGCTCGGACTGCACCGCCATCAGATCAAGGTAACGCCGAATCTCCTGCGGTGACAGATCGAGGGTTTGCAGGGTCTCGACAAAGCCGGCCAAGACCGTCAGCGGGGTGCGCATTTCATGGGATACATTGGCGACAAAGTCGCGGCGCATGGCCTCGGCCTGCTCGATCAAGGTGACATCACGCGAAAGCAGAAGACGCCGCCCCTCACCATAAGGATGCAGCTGCAGCGAAAGCCTCACCGGCCTCGATGGAGTGCTGGCCCGACCGGCCACTAAAACATCGGCCGAAAAATCACCTGCGGCAGCGTAGGCGTGAAAGGCTGGATCACGGATCAGATTGGCCACGTACTGTTTGAGGTCGCGGGCCGCATCGAGCCCCAGGTGCTGAGCCGCCGTCGAATTGCACCATTCGATACGCCCCTCGGGATCGAGCAAGATCACGCCATTGGGCGAGGCCTGAATGGCCGATAGCATCTCCTGCAAGCGAAGCTGGCTGTCCTGTCGCCCGCGCAGATACAGCTTGAGAAGGCGGGAAAACCGGTCAGCCACCTCGCCGACCATCCCGCCACGCGGCGGCTCCTTGTCCGCCAGGATATCGGCCATCTCATCCATCTGCGCCAGCTGCAACTGTCGCAACCAAGCCTGCAGCCGAATCAATCGGGCTGAATCTCTCAAGATCAGCACAACCGCAGCTACTACAGAGCCTCCCAGGGCGCCGGGCCAGCCGACCAGCAGCCCCCCGACAGTGGCCAGCACCAACATGAACGCCAGCAGGCCCAGCAGGCGAGCAACCACGCTCAGCCCCCCTGGCCGGCGCTGAGCCGGTAGCCCGCACCGCGCACAGTCTCGACCATGAAGCCTGCATCTCCCAGGGCCTCACGCAAGCGCTTGATATGCACATCGACCGTACGCTCCTCGATAAACACGTGGTCACCCCAGACCCTATCGAGCAAATGGGCCCGCGAATGAACCCGGTCCGCATGCTTCATCAGGTAGTGCAGCAACTTGAATTCGGTCGGTCCAGCCTTGAGTTCGCGACCCCGGAAGCTGACCCGATGCGCTGCGGCATCAAGCGTGAGGTCACCGATCTGTACCGAGTCGTTGACCGCTTCAGGAAGACGCCTGCGCAGGACCGCACGGATCCGCGCCAGCAATTCCTGGGGTGAGAAGGGCTTGGTCAGGTAATCGTCGGCGCCCGAATCCAAGCCCTGAATCTTGTCGCTCTCCTCGCTTCGCGCCGTGATCATGATGATGGGCACACCTTTGGAACGCGGATGCTTGCGCCACTGCCGAGACAGTGCAGCTCCGCTCTGTCCGGGCAACATCCAGTCAAGCAAAATCAAGTCCGGCAGGACCGCATCGACCTCGCGTTGCGCCTGATCACCATCAGAGGCCAATACCGCTTCGAAGCCACTGTGACGCAAATTCACCGAAATCAACTCGGCGATCGAGGGCTCATCCTCGACCACCAAAACCCGGGGCAGCTTTCTCATTTAGCGACCGATTCCACCTTGGCCATGGGTGTATGCCGCACATCCTCTCCTTTGACAATGAAGATGATTTGTTCAGCAATGTTCTTGGCATGATCGCCCACCCTTTCGATAGCCTTGGCCAGAAACAGCAGGTCTAGGCTGGGCGAAATCATGCGCGGATCCCCCATCATGTAGGTGATCAGCTTGCGCAGGAATCCGTTGTACTCGTCATCGAGCGCATTGTCTTCCTTGAGAATCGACACCGCCACCGAGGTATCGAGGCGCGCAAAGGCATCGAGCGACTTGCGCAATTGACCCGCCGCCATTTCACTGGCCATACGCAGTTCATAGCTGGGCAGCGAGCGAGGCGAGCCGCTCTCAATGATGGACAGCACCATGCGTGCCATTCGCGCAATCTCATCGCCGGCCCGCTCCAAGTCACGGGTCGTATTGGCAATGGCCATGAGAAACCGCAGGTCACGCGCAGTCGGCTGGCGACGGCCTATGGTGGAGATGATCTCGTGGTCAATATCCACTTCCATGCGATTGAGGCGCGATTCGTTGTCGAGCACCTGCTTGGCGGTCTCCGAACTCAGGTGTATCAGGGAATAGACCGCCTGATGCAATTGAGATTCAACCATGCCGCCCATCTCAAGGACATGGGTGGAGATGGAGTTGAGTTCAGCGTCGAACTGGCTGGAAATATGTTTGTCGCCCATGATTACCCCTTTTCTGGTGCTGCCCCCTGCATCAGCCGAAGCGGCCGGTGATGTAGTCCTCGGTCTCGGTCCGATTGGGTTTAAAAAAGATTTGCTGCGTGTGGCCGTACTCGACGAGTTCACCCAGATACATATAGGCGGTGTAATCACTGCAACGAGCCGCCTGCTGCATATTGTGCGTGACGATGGCGATGGTGTACTCATTTTTGAGCTCGTGCACCAGCTCCTCCACCTTGCCAGTGGAAATCGGATCCAGGGCCGACGTGGGCTCATCGAGCAGCAGCACCGAAGGCTTGACCGCCACGCTTCGCGCGATGCAAAGCCGCTGCTGCTGCCCCCCCGACAGACTCATCCCGTTTTGACCCAGCTTGTCCTTGACCTCATTCCAAAGTGCCGCCTTGGTCAGGGCCCATTCCACCCGATCGTCCATCTCGCTGCGGCTGAGATTTTCATAGAGGCGCACACCAAAGGCAATGTTGTCATAGATGGTCATGGGGAACGGCGTCGGTTTCTGAAAAACCATGCCGATGCGTGCCCGCAGCAGGTTCAAATCCTGACGTGGGTCGAGAATATCTTGCCCGTAAAAACGGATCTCTCCCTCGGCACGCTGGCCCGGATAGAGGCTGTACATCCGGTTGAGCGTACGCAGCAAAGTCGATTTTCCGCAGCCAGAAGGGCCGATAAAAGCCGTAACCTTTCGCTCGACAATATCAAGGCTTACATTTTTCAGCCCCTGAAACTTCCCATAGAAGAAATTCAGCCCCCGAACCTCGATAGCGTTTTGACGGACTGATTCCCCTGTGCTTGCGGGGGCCGTTGCGGTTTCAATCATGTAAGTTCCTGCAGAAGAAGGGATCAGCTCTTGACCTTGTCCCGGAAGAACACCCGGGCTGCGACATTGAGGACCAAAACAGCCAGGGTGATCAGCAGCGCCCCTGCCCAAGCCAGGCGTATCCAGTTTTCATAGGGGCTCATCGCGAACTGGAAAATGACCACCGGCAGGTTGGCCATCGGCTCCCCCATATTCGTACTGAAGAACTGATTGTTCAAGGCGGTAAACAGTAAAGGCGCTGTCTCCCCGGAGATGCGGGCCACCGCCAAGAGCAGCCCCGTGATGACGCCGCTGCGCGCCGCACGCAACGTCACCATGGTCGTCACCTTCCACCGGGGTGCACCCAGTGCAAATGCAGCCTCTCGCAGACTGCCGGGAACCAGTCGCATCATGTTTTCAGTGGTGCGCATGACCACCGGGATTGCGATCAGGGAAAGGGCCAGGCTACCGGCGTAGCCTGAAAAGTTGCCCACAGTGGCCACCGCGATGGCGTAGACGAATAGACCCAAAACGATAGACGGAGCCGAGAGCATGATGTCGGTGATCAGGCGGGTCAATTCGGCGGTCTTGCTGGTGTCACCAAATTCAGTCAGGTAAATGCCAGCCAGAATGCCTATCGGGGTGGATACCAAAACGGCGAGCCCGACAATCATCAGGCTGCCCACGATCGCATTGCGCAACCCGCCGCCCTCAGAGCCCGGTGCAGGGGTGTCCTTCAAAAAGATATTCAAATCCAGCGCCGCCAGGCCATTGCCGAACAGAATGACCAGGATCCAGGTCAGGGCCGCAAGGCCGATCACCATGGCCACTGAAGACAGGGCCAGCCCCAGCTGATTGGCTCGCCGGCGGCGCCGATACAGGGGAGAAGGTTCGAGCATCATGGTCAGGTCCTTCGCAGTTGGCCTCAAACGCCTTTGGATCGCTCGGCACGGGCGATCATGAACTTGGCCAGAGCCAAAACGATGAAAGTGATCAGGAACAGCAGGAAGCCCAAAGCGAACAGGGTGTTGAAGTGCAGGTCCTGCGCCTCGCCAAATTCATTGGCCAGTACCGACGCAATCGATGTACCCGGAGAAAACAAGGAGCTGGGCATGCGGTTGGCATTGCCGATCACAAAGGTGACCGCCATGGTCTCGCCCAGAGCACGACCCATGCCCAGCATGACCCCCCCAATGACGCCCTTCTGCGTGTAGGGCAGCACAACCTTGCGAACCACCTCCCAGGTCGTGCAACCGAGCCCGTAGGCCGACTCACGCAAGATGGCCGGAGTGATCTCAAACACATCGCGCATCACCGCCGCGATAAAGGGCAGGACCATGAAGGCCAGAATGATGCCCGCAGCCAAAATTCCCAAGCCATTGACAGCGCCACCAAACATCCAACCGATCAGCGGCATACCCGCCAACAGGGACTGCAGGGGCACCTGCACATAGTCTGCAAACACCGGCGCAAAGACAAACAGGCCGAACATGCCATAGATGATGGACGGCACAGCGGCCAGCAATTCGATCGCTGTCCCAAGCGGACGGCGCAGTCCAACCGGACAGGTTTCGGTAAGGAAGAGCGCGATGCCGAAAGCCAGCGGCACAGCCAGGATCATCGCCAGTCCGGCGCTCAGCAGCGTACCCACAATGGCGATGGCCGCTCCGAACTCCTCGTTGATGATGTCCCACTCCACGTACCAAAGGAAGCGGGCGCCGAATTTTGCAAAGGTGGGCCACGCATTGATGAAAAGCGAAACAACGATGCCCGCCAAGGCCACAAGAACCAATAGCGAGAAAAACTGGGTCAGCCGATGGAACACCATATCCTGCCAGCGCTGCCGGCGAGCGACCACCAACATGTCAGCACTGGGCGACTGCGCGGAAACTTCAGAACTGGAAGTCATGGAAGAAAGGCTTACAGACATGAATGGAATCCCGCAATCGTAACCAAGACGGCCGGCCCCACCGACCTACCCCACTGAAAACCGGCCGCCGCCCTCAAAAACAGCAGCCGGCAGCGGCCTTATTTGAGACTGATCTGCGACCAGACGCGCTTGCGGATCTGCTCAGTCAGTACGTCGGGCAGGGGGACATAGTCCAACTCGGCAGCCATGCCCTTGCCGTTCTTGAAAGCCCAGTCAAAGAACTTGAGCACTTCGGCCGACTCCTGCTTATTGGCCGGCTGCTTGTACATCAGGATGAAGGAGGCGGTGGTGACCGGATAGGCCTTGGCACCGGGCTGATTGACGATGGACAAACCCATGCCCGGAACACTGAACCAGTCGGCCCCAGCCGCTGCAGCCGCAAAGGTATCGTCGTCGGGCATCACATATTGGCCGTCGCGGTTTTGCAGCGCCATCACCGGAATCTTGTTGCGCTTGGCATAGGCATACTCGACATAGCCCAGGGCACCGCGGGTGCGGCTGACGTTGGCCGCTACGCCCTCGTTACCCTTGCCGCCTACCGAGGTCGGTGCGGGCCATTTCACGGCAGCGCCCTTGCCCACCTTGTCCGCCCATTCCTTGCTCACCACTGAGAGGTAATCCGTCCAGTTGAAGGTGGTACCCGAACCGTCGGCCCGATGGACGATGGTGATGGCCATGTCCGGCAGCTTCTTGCCTGGGTTGAGGGCGGCCAGCTTGGGGTCGTTCCAGCGGGCAATCGTGCCAAGAAACATTTCGGCCAAAACCGGGCCGGTGACCCTCAAGTCGCCATTGGCAAAGCCATCTAGGTTGAACACCGGCACGGTACCGCCAATGATGGCCGGGAACTGCACCATTGCGTCTTTGTCCAAATCGGCGCCGGACAGCGGAGCATCGGTAGCACCGAAAGCCACGGTCTTGGCACGGATCTGACGGATGCCGCCGGACGAACCGATGGATTGGTAATTGAGGCCCACACCCGTCGCCTTTTTATAGGCCTCCGCCCACTTGGCGTAAATCGGGAACGGGAAAGTGGCCCCGGCACCCGTTATGTCAGCGGCCATAGCGGAGAAAGGCGCTGCTGCAGCCAAAACTGCCAGAAGACCGGACTTCAGAAAAAGACGCTTGGAGCTCATGCGAATTCCTTTAGAGACAAGTAAAAAAAAGACATACCGCAAGCGTAGAGGGCAGATGTGACAGAGTTGTGACAAGGTTTTTCAGCAAACTGAAACCCGCATCATCGAGCACACCCAGGGGAGTCACCCCGGATGGACCGGCCAGACGCAGCGCGTTGTCATGGAAGCGTCACGCAGTTGTCATAAGATCGCGTTCACACGAGCGCAGCTCAAGCAGGCCGCCCGATCCCCTGACCCGACTCCGATACGCCCGCAAAACCCATGCAAGACGGAACCCGGCTGGCCGCCGTGGACCTCGGGTCGAACAGCTTTCGGCTTGAGATTGCCCAGCTGGACCACGGCCTCATACGACGAACGGATTACTTGAAGGAAACCGTGAGGCTGGGCGCCGGTCTGGACGAAAACCGTCATCTCAGGCCGGAGGCGATGCAGCAAGGCTGGGATTGTCTGGCGCGCTTTGCCGAGCGATTGGCCGGATTCAGCCGGCGACAGGTTCGGGTGGTCGCTACGCAGACCTTGCGAGAGGCCCGTAACCGCCATGAGTTCCTGGGTCCGGCGCGTCAGATTCTCGGCGTCCCCATAGACGTCATACCGGGCCAGGAGGAGGCCCGGCTGATTTATCTGGGCGTTTCTCACCTCCTGGCCGACAGCGACGAGCGCCGCCTGGTGGTGGATATCGGGGGTCGCTCGACCGAAATGATCCTGGGGGAGCGCCTGCAAGCGCAGCAGATGCAATCCTGGCGGGTCGGCAGCGTGACCTGGTCACTGAAGTACTTCAGCGACGGACAACTGACCGAGCGAGCCTTCCAACGGGCCGAGGTCGCAGCCAAGGCGGTTCTTGAGGAGGCCCTGCCAGCTTTCTCAAAACCCAACTGGGACACCGCCTATGGCTCCTCGGGCACCGTCAACGCGGTAGCCGATGCGCTGCTGGCCTGCGGCTGGACCCAGGGCATCATCAGTCGATCAGCGCTGGACTGGCTGATGGACAAATTGCTCAAGGCGCAGCACATCGACCGCATTCGCCTCGATGGGCTGAAGGAAGATCGCAAGGCGGTTATCGGAGGTGGCCTGTCGGTGCTCAGAGCCGTCTTTGACCTGTTGGGCATCAGCCAGATGCAGGCAGCAGAGGGAGCGCTGCGTCATGGCGTTCTCTATGACCTGCTCGATAGGCAGGAAGATGAGACTGACCTGCGCAGTCGAACGGTAGAACATCTGGTCAGCAAATTCCGCATCGATCACCAGCAGGCAAGTCGGGTCGGCCAGGCTGCCCAGTCTCTGCTAGCGCAAATCCTCGCCTCGCCAGATCTGCCTCGCCACAATCGCGAGCTCGCCTGGGCCGCCCGTTTGCACGCAATCGGCAGCCACGTGTCGCACCAGGAATACCACAAGCACGGCAGCTACATCCTCAACCACGCCGATGCGCCCGGCTTTGCACTCGACGAGCTGCACCGCCTCAGTCAACTGGTCTTGGGGCACCGGGGCAAACTGCGCAAAATGGAGTCTTGGTTTGGCGACCGGGTGTTCGTGCGCCAATTGCTGGCTCTGCGGCTGGCTGTGATCCTATGCCACGCCCACCGTGAACCTGACCTGGGCGGGCTTAGGCTTCGAGAGGAAAACACGCGCATACGGCTGGAGATTCATCCGGACTGGAGCGCGCGGTTTCCTCAGTCCATGCATCTGATCGCCGAAGAAATTCTGGCCTGGGAGAAAACGCCTTGGCCATTGCAGCACGGTCACGGCTGAGGGGCCCTTGCGTCTGATCCGCCAGGGTCACCGCGAGAGCGCGGCGTCCCCAGGGTCTGGGTCAGCGTCGGGGAGTGAAATCACCGACTCCAACGCGAGGCAGCCCTTCAGGTAACGCCCTGAAAGCAAGATAGAGTGAGCCCCATCAAAAACGATATAAACTGTTTATACCGTTTTAACAGGAACTCTGTATGGCCACCTCAACTCGCAAGACCACCGCCAGCAAAACGACTGTCCGTAGGACGAAGGCCCCCGCCAAGAAGGCTCGATCTTCGACCCAATCTGCGACGCCTCCCGTGGCTGCACCCAAGGCCCCTGTAAAAGCTTCGTCCCCGACGCCTGCCAAGTCCCAGGCAGCTCCCCCGACGCCAACCAAGCCCAAACCGGCCAAGCAAAAGAAGCTCAAGCTCGTTCGCGATAGCTTCACCATACCCAAGACCGAATATGCTGCCATTGAGTTGTACAAGCGCAGGGCGGCCACGCTGGGCCGATCGCCAAAGAAAAGCGAGCTGCTGCGAGCGGGTCTGATGGTGCTGGGCAGTTTGACCGACGCAGCATTCTCGCAGGCGCTTGCGGCGGTACCGGCCATCAAGACTGGGCGCCCCAAATCCTGAGCCGTCGCCAGGCCCGGCTGACTGGACAGAGACGAAGGACAGCCAGCACTACCGACGCGTCAAACTGACCGTGCCGGCACCGCCGCGGACCGAGCGAATTTGCTAGAGGAAGTCTGGCGACTGAACTGCCAGCAATACCGTCTGAAGATGCCCATCGCGCTCACGTGAACGCAGCCACCAGAGGCCGCCCTTACGTACCGAGAGCTCTGTCTGAGGCAGGCCCAACAGACGCGCCGCCACTCGCCCGAGCGTGGGCTGGTGGCCCACGACCAAAACCGCTGTCTTGCTGTGTGGCCACTGAGCCACCGCGATAAGCTCCTCAGGGCTTCGATCTGGGCCGATCTGCTCGCACAGCTTGAATTTGCGGCCCAGGTTGAGGGCTGTCTGCTCACAGCGCAGGGCGGGGCTGACCAAGATGCGGGCATTGTCAGGCAGCTGATGATCGAGCCAAACTGCCATCCGAGCTGCATGCTTTTGCCCGCGGCCGGTCAGGCTGCGGGCCAGATTTTGGCGAAGCGTCTCCGCGGGATCGGCAGCCGGTTCAGCTTCTTGGGCATCAGCATGCCGCCACAAAATCAGATCCACCGTCGCTATCTCCTGCCCTGCTCGGTCCTCACCACGCCGTAGCGGGCCATCAATGCCGATTGAGCGCTCAGTTTGCGTGGGGCAGACGGCGGCTGGAGCCGTACATAACGACCCCCACCCTCAAGCTGCCAAGCGTCCTGACTGTCATGCAGATAAGCCACCAGACATTCATCGATCAGGCGCTGCCGAATCGTCGGATCGGTCACGGGCCAAGCCAACTCAATGCGACCAAACATATTGCGATTCATCCAGTCAGCGCTGGACAGATAAAGAGATTCCTCACACCCATCGTAGAAGTAAAAAACTCGGGAATGCTCAAGAAATCGCCCTACCACCGAGCGCACCCGGATGTTCTCGGTCAGCCCGGGAATCTGAGCTGGAAGCATGCAGGCTCCGCGAACGATCAGATCAATCCGAACGCCCTGTTGACCCGCTTGTATCAAGGCCCGAATCAGACCCTCGTCGGTCAGGGCATTCATCTTGGCCACGATGCGTGCTGGTTTGCCCAAAGCGGCGGCAGCGGCCGTCTGCTCAATACAGGTCCGCATGGCCCGATGCAAGCCGTGTGGCGCCATCCAGAGCCGACGCAGAGAGGGTAAGCGGCTTTGGCTCGCCAAGTGGTAGAAAACATGCTCCACATCCTGCGTCAGTTCAGGATCGGCCGTCAAATAGCTGACATCGGTGTACAGCCGCGCGGTCCGAGGGTTGTAGTTCCCGGTGGACAGGTGCGCGTAACGCTCAATGGATCGGCCCTCGCGCCGCGTCACCAGCAGCATCTTGGCATGGGTCTTCAGGCCGAGGACGCCATAAACCACTTGCGCGCCGACTGACTCGAGCATCTCGGCCCAATTGATATTGGCTTCTTCATCAAAGCGGGCTTTGAGTTCGACCACCACCATGACTTCCTTGCCACGGCGCACTGCTTCGCGCAGCAACTGCATCATTTCTGAGTCGGCTCCTGTGCGATAGATGGTCTGCCGGATGGCCAGAACATCAGGATCAGCGACCGCCTGACGCAAAAAATCCAGAACGCCGTCAAAACTCTCAAAAGGCTGATGGAGGCAGACATCGCCCTGCTTAAGACGATCAAAAACGCTGGCGCCCGCCACCAAGCCTCGAGGGTAGCTGGCCTGAAAGAGGGGCCACAGCCATCGCGGCTCGGCCACCAGGTCGATCAGTTGCGTTAGTCGGTTGAGATTGACGGGTCCGGGTACGCGGTACAGGGCTTGCTCTGGCAAATTGAACTGCTGCAGCAAAAAGTCCGACAAAAATTGCGAGCAGCCGGAAGACACCTCCAGACGCACCGCCTCACCAAACTGCCGGTGCTCCAATCCTGCGCGCAAAGCGGTTCGCAGATCCGCGACATCCTCCTCCTGCACGGCCAACTCGGAATTGCGAGTGATACGGAACTGCGAAAACTCCATCACGTCCCGACCTGGAAACAGCTCATGAAGGTGGGCGCGAATCACGCTGGACAAGGATACAAAAAGCCGCTTCTTGCGGCACAGTCGATCCGGCAATGCAGAAATGCGCGGCAGCACCCTAGGAACCTTCACAATGGCTACCTCATTGTTGCGTCCGAAGGCATCCTTGCCACCGAGTCGCACGATGAAATTGAGAGACTTGCTAGCCACCATAGGAAAAGGATGAGAGGGATCCAAGCCCACCGGCACCAGCAAGGGGCGCACCTCCCTGCGAAAGTAGTTTTGTACCCACTGCCGCTGCTCATCAGTTCGGTCGCCATGGGAGATGATTTCCAAGCCCTGGCGCTGGAATTGGGGTATCAACAGATCGTTGTAGGCCGCGTATTGCCGCTCGACCAGATCATGCGCGGCCACCGCCACAGAGTGGAAGAGCTCTGCTGCGGCTCGTCCAGCTCGCAACGCGGCTAATTGAGGAGCCATTCGAACTTCAAAAAACTCATCCAGGTTGGAGGAGACGATGCAAAGATAGCGCAGCCGTTCGAGCATCGGGACGTCCTCTCGGGCGACCATCGAAAGCACACGCTCATTGAAGGCCAGGATGCTCAGATCTCGATCCAACAAAGGAACAGCTGGCCGCTCGGCCTGCACGAGCGCAGCCTGCGGTGGCGTCAAATCAGCTGATTTTTTTCGGGCGGCCATGGAATTGAGGAGGACTTCTTGTGAAGCCCAGGCTCAGGCTAAATGCGGGATGTGACGTCTTCGTGACAAACCGTGCCCGGCGGCGCATCAAAGTGGCGCCGATAACGCGCCGGAAGATCCTGCGAGCGCATCATCATCGGCAGATCTGCAGTATTGAAGTCGGGGTCCCAGGCCGGCGGTCCCAGCACCTGGGCACCCAGACGCAGGTAACCCTTGATCAGTGCCGGAGGCTGCACCTCCAAACTGCCGTCAAGTTGTTGTATCGGCAGGGGCAATCGCGGCAAGACCTGGTAGTCCACAGAGGCCAGGTGCGTCCGACTGAGCTGACGCCAGATGCTCGCCGCGGCATGGCCTCCGGAGAGCCCCTGGTGCTGCATGGGAATGCTGGCGCAGCCGATCATCATGTCCAAACGATTGCGGGCCATGAACTGGGCCAGTGCCCCCCACAAAGCCAGAATCACGCCCCCATGCCGGAAGCGCGGGTGCACGCAGCTTCTGCCCAACTCGACCATGCGGCTTCGCCACTGGCGCAGGCGGATCAGGTCAAACTCCAGGTCGGCATAAAAGCTGCCGACACGCGCGGCCTGGGCTGGCGTCAGGACGCGGTAAGTGCCTACCACTTGCCCCGACGATCCGTCGGTCACCAGCAGGTGCTCGCAAAAGTCATCGAACAGATCGATGTCATGACCTGGCACGGGCCCAGCCAGCCGCGCACCCATTTCCTCAGCGAAAACCTGGTACCTCAGTCGCTGGGCTTGCCTCACCTCGTCCTGATGCCGCGCCCAAGACACACGGATCGCGCCGCCGTGCGGATCTTCCGTATGGCCTGGCGCAGACTCACGATGAAGTGCCCCCCTGGGCATTTGAATTCGGGACAAGGGCTCAGTCGGGATAGGCAGATCTTTCATAGACACCTTTCGGACGTTAAGGGATGGGTCAGAGCCTTCTTCGGACGATGGCTTCTCATCAAGTCCTCCAGCCCATCCTGCGAGTCGGCCGGGTAACGCAAGCCACCGGGCGTGGAAGCCAGATGCTGTGCAGTGCGACGCAGCAGTTCGGCCACCACCGATTTCAGGTCTTTGGGCTGCACCTGATGCCGTGCTGCCCCTGACGACAGGGCGGTCGGAGATCGGGGGCCTGTGGGCCGGAACTTCAAGGACTGCATCCTTGGAATTCTTCAATCAGCCTGCGACAGCTTGATGTCGATTTCAAGTCGATTGCATGACACCCCCGCTGGGGCTGCTAAGCTCCGGTGACCACCCGCCCGCCCGCGCTTTGCCTTGACCAGTACGACCGATCACCGCCACATCGTCCTGCTAGGTCTGGCGCAGCTCTTGGCCTGGGGTTCGAGCTACTACCTGGCCGCCATGCTCGCCGAGCCCATGGCTGCCGATCTGGGCCTGAACAGCAACCTGATTTTTGCTTTGTTTTCAGGCGCCCTGATCGTTTCGGCCCTGGTCGGACCGATGGCGGGTTGGGCCATCGATCACTTTGGAGGCCGCGTTGTCTTGATGATGGCCAGCGGGGTTTTTGCCAGCGGGCTGGCTTTGCTGGCTCAGTCCCAAGGGCCCATCACATTGGTCGCCGGCTGGTTTCTGATGGGTCTGGGCATGGGGGCTGGCCTTTACGAGGGCGCATTTGCCACCCTGGTTCAACTCTACGGTGCGCACTCGAGGCGGCCCATCACCGCCATCACCTTGATTGCAGGACTGGCCAGCACCGTGTGCTGGCCTTTGACCGGCTGGCTGCAAGCGTGGCTGGGCTGGCGCGAGACCTGCCTGTTCTGGTCCGGTGTGCACCTTTTGGTCATCCTGCCTTGCTATGCCCTACTGCCCCGATCCGCCAAGCCGGCCGGCCAGCCCACAAGAGCGGCAGCACTTCGGACCGCTCGGCCATCTGCCGCTGGCGATCAAGCGGGCGAAGTCGAGGCGCCGGTTAAGCCCGATGCGCCGTTGCGAACCGCGGTGTTGCTTGCCTTGGTGTTTGCGCTGACCTGGTTCATCAGCACCGCCATGGCCGCGCATCTGCCGAGGTTGCTGCAGGCCCAGGGGCTGGCGCCCGCCCTGGCGCTGACCGTGGCCGGGCTGGTGGGGGTGGCACAGGTGGCCGGTCGGCTGCTGGAGTTTGCCTTGCAGCATCGGCTGCATCCGATGCTGTCGGCGCGACTGGCTGCCGCCATGCATCCCCTGGGTGCCACCGTCTTTCTGTTGGTAGGCGCTCCGATGGCCGCCGTTTTCACGGTGCTGCACGGTGCGGGTAACGGCATTTTGACCATTGCCAAGGGCACCCTGCCCCTGCTGCTTTTCGGCGCTCAGGGCTATGGCCTGCGACAAGGGTTGATCATGGTGCCAGCTCGCTTCGCTCAAGCGCTGGCGCCCCTGGCCTTCGGATGGGCGCTGGATGCCTGGGGGCCGCAATCACTTTGGCTTTGCGTAGGTCTGGGTGTGGCGTGCCTGGCCGCCTTGATGGCCCTGCCCAAACGATCGGGATAATGCGGCGCCCAGCCTCCAGCCTCTGGCATGGACCGGCGCTGCGCTGCCGATCTGAATGTGAATGGCGCCGCCGCAGACCTGTTCAGGCCGCCAGTGACTGTAAGGCCTGTCGCGCCCTGAGCATCACCTGTCGCGCGGGCAAACCTTTGAGACGGTGGTCACTCCAGACCTGGCGCCAACGCCTGGACCCCATCTGTCCATGGCGCAGCCCGAGCATGTGACGGGCAATGGCCGGCCAAGCGACCCCAAGGATGGCCTGTCCCTCCATGTAATCAACCATCGCCTCTTCCACGCCATCGATACTCCAATCGCGCGGCGGCTCTCCAAAAAAATCGGTATCCCAGCTGCCAAGCCACGCAGGCTGGTGATAGGCCTGACGCCCGACCATCACCCCGTCGACCTGCGCCAAGTGCTCATGTATCTGCTCGGTCTGCGTCACGCCACCATTGACAATCAGGCGCAACGCTGGGAAGTCACGCTTTAGTCGATACACCCACTCGTATCGCAGCGGAGGGATTTCGCGGTTTTCCTTCGGGCTCAGGCCCTGCAACCAGGCATTGCGCGCGTGCACGATGAAGGTATCACAGCCGGCCTGACTGACGGTCCCTACGAAATCGCGCACGAAGCCGTAACTTTCGGTGCGATCGATCCCGATGCGGTGCTTGACCGTCACCGGCAAACTGACCGCATCGCGCATGGCCTTCACACCATCGGCCACCGTACCCGGCTCGGCCATCAGGCAGGCGCCAAAGGCGCCGCGCTGGACCCGGGGGCTGGGACAGCCACAGTTCAGATTGATCTCGTCATAGCCCCACTGCTGGCCCAGCCGAGCGGCCTGCGCCAGCTCGGCCGCCTCGCTGCCCCCCAGTTGCAGCGCTAGCGGATGCTCCTGTACGTTGAAATCCAGGTGTCGGGGAACGTCACCGTGCAGCAGGGCGCCGGTAGTCACCATCTCGGTGTAGAGCCGCACGCGGCGCGAGAGCAGCCGATGA
>CAYPSU010000005.1:43414-49389 GCA_964413475.1 uncultured Polaromonas sp.
ATGAAAAAAACGGCAATGCCGATCCGTCCAATCCATCATCGGCGCGACGGACAACCGGATGTCCTGGGTAGAGATTGAATCAGAGCTTGGGAGCATACCGGTCAAGCATCGAACCGAAACCGCTATTGTCGGGCATAGGATTTGCCCGAACAGCCCCGGGGCGCTTCAACTCGATCCGATATGCTGCAACTCAGCTTGCAGGCTGAGCAAATCGAGCTTGTCCAGCGGCAGGGCCAGCAGAAGACTGATTCGCCGATTGAGGGCCAGGAAGGCCTCCAGGAAGGCCTGGTGGAGCTGCCTTGGGTTGCGTCCGGGCTGCACCGGGTCGGGGATGCCCCATTGCGCACTGATGGGCTGCCCCGGCCAGCTCGGGCAGGGCTCTGAGGCGGCCCGATCGCAAACTGTGAAAACAAAGTCCATCACAGGCGCCTGGGGGCCTGAAAATTCATCCCAGCTTTTGCTGCGCAGACCCTTGGTGTCGAACTGCTGGTGCTCCAGCAACTCCAGCGTCATGGGATGGACAACGCCAGCCGGCTGACTGCCCGCACTGTAGGCCCGAAAGCGCGGCCCGCCGAGTTTGTTCAGGCAGGCCTCGGCCATGAGGCTTCGAGCCGAATTGGCCGAGCACAAAAAAAGTACGCGGTAGACCTTGCCCACAGCCGCTTCTCTAGGCTGCCGATCCGGCGCCCCCGTGCCCCAGCCGTGACAAGGCTGGCCCTGACAACAGTTCTCGGTCAGGTAGTCCAGCAGACCGTTCATGCGTTTCAGGTCGGCGCGATAGATCAGATGCCGCCCCTCCCTTTCCTGCCAGACCAGTTGAGCCTGCACCAGTTCCTTGAGATGAAAGGACAGAGCCGAGGGGGTGACCTGCAGTCGACCCATCAACTCCGCCGGACACAAGCCCTGCTGCCCAGCCACCACCAGGGCTCTGAAGACAGCCAGCCGGGTCTCCTGGGCCAGGGCAGAAAGGGCTCGAACGGATTGCAGGGAGTTCATCGAACAGCCGCCTCGCGATCCCGGGTGACGGGCAACATCCAGCTCAGGCCGGCGCAGGCCAGCAGCATCAGCGCCGATCCCAGCAGGGCATAGACCAGCCCACCCCATTGATAGAGCAGCCCGGAGAGCAGGGTCCCGAAAAATCGGCCCAAGGCGTTGGCGGCGTAATAGAAGCCGACATCTTCGGCAGCCTTCTCGCTACCCGCATAGGCCAGGATGAGATAAGAATGCACCGAGGAATTGATGGCAAAGGCTGCGCCGAACAAAGTCAATCCAACGACAACCACCGCCTGCGCCGGACCCCAGCCCATGACCAGCGCCCAGGCCATGCCGGCTGGAATCAGTGCCAGCCCCATCGACCACAGTCGTGCCGCCGGCACCTCGGTGCTGAACCCATCGGGGCTGCGGCGCACCCACTGGGGTGCCATCGCCTGCACCAGACCGTAGCCTATGGTCCAGAGGGCCAGAAAGGTCCCGACCCCGGTGAAAGTCCATCCTGCCGAATAAAGAAACAAGGGCAAGCTGACTACGAACCAGACATCTCTGGCCGCGAAGAGGGCAACCCGCGCAGCCGCCAGGACATTGATACCCAGGCTCTTGGCAAACAGTTCGCGGGCCGAAGAAGAAGCCTTGGACTTACCCATCAGAGCCGGCAGACTTCTCGACACGCCCAAGCCGATAAGGGCCAGGCTTGCGGCCATCACCCACAGGGAGAGCTGAAAGCCCAGCGTCTGAAGCAACACTCCGCCGAGAAAAAATCCGGCTCCCTTCATCGCATTCTTGCTGCCCGTGAACCAGGCCACCCACTTGAAAAGTTGCCCGCTGTCAGACGGTTGAAGCTGCGCCTGCGTGTGCTTGATGGCCGACTTGCTGGCCGTTTTCGTCAGGTCCTTGGCTATCCCGCAAATGCCTTGCGCCGCCACAACCCAGGCCACCGACAGGACCGCAGTCCAGTTTTCCTGCAGAAGTGATAACAACAAAAAGCCGGTGATCTGGGTGCCCAAGCCAACCAACAGCATGCGAGTGATGCCCTGACGTGCTGCCAGCCAGCCTCCTATCAGATTGGCTGCAATGCCAGAGGCCTCGTAAAGCAGGAACAGAAAGGCCAGAGTCAGCGCTGAGTAGCCGAGCTTGTAGAAATGCAGCAGCACCAGCATGCGCAATGCGCCGTCGGTCAGAGTGAAGCCCCAGTAGGCGGCCGTCACCACCAGATAGTTGGCCGTTGCAGCCCGCATCAGAGCCCCACCCGCTCCATGTGACAGGCCAGATCGACCATGCGACAGGCATAGCCCATCTCGTTGTCGTACCAGGCATAGACTTTCAACAGAGTGCCGTCCGTCACCAGCGTAGAAGGTGCATCGACGATGGCACTTCGGGTGTCGCGGGCATAGTCCGCGCTGACCAGAGGACGATCCTCATAGCCCAGGATGCCGGCCAGGGGCCCTTGTGCGGCCCGCCTGAAAAGATCATTCACCTCCTCGGCGGTGGTCGAACGCTGCAGTTCAAACACGCAGTCGGTCAGCGATGCGTTGAGGACCGGAACGCGCACGGCGTGCCCGTTGAGTTTGCCCTTGAGCTCCGGATAGATCAGACCGATCGCCGTAGCGCTGCCGGTGGTCGTAGGAGCCAAACTGAGCATGGCACTTCGGGCCCGACGCAAGTCCTTGTGCGGTGCATCGACCACCACATTGGTATTGGTCGGATCATGAAGGGTCGTGATCTGCCCATGCCGTATACCCAGGTTTTCCTGCACCACCTTGACCACCGGAGCCAGACAGTTGGTGGTGCAAGAAGCGGCCGTCACAATCCGGTCGCGAGAGGGGTCGTAACGGTCTTCGTTGACCCCCACCACAACATTGAGAACGCCGCCGCTCTTGACCGGCGCGGCCACCATCACCCGCTTGGCGCCCCGATTCAGATGCCCCGCAATCGTCTCAGGCGTGAGGAATTTGCCCGTGCACTCGAGAACCAGGTCCACCCCCAGATCACCCCAGGGCACATCCTCTGGCAAGGCATGGCTGCTAAAGCCCAGCCTTCGGTTGGCGACGCGAATTACAGCATCGCCCTCAGCCGCAATCTCGGTTCGCCAGCGGCCCTGGACACTGTCGAAGGCCAGCAGGTGCGCGGTAGCGGCTGCCCCGCCCTTGATCTCGTTGAGGTGTACCACCTCCAGACGATGGCCCGCCCGCGGATCATCAGCCGGCCGATCGGCCGCACCCAGGGCGGCCCTAAGCGCCAAGCGGCCAATTCGCCCCATACCGTTGATACCCACTTTCATCTGTGCCATCTCCAGATAATTCAACAATGCTTGAATTGTCGAATTTCGAGATGACAACTTGATGACAGGAGCGGCCTGCAAGCGACCGCATCATCGGGCGGTCAGCGCACCACCACAGGAGGAGCCTTGTCCAGCGGTGCAACCGTAGCAGTGGTCGGCCACGGCAATCGGGCGCCCATCGGTCGAGGCGGTCAGCAAATCGCGCAGATGCGGTCGGTCCTTCCCACCTGCGTCAGCCGGTATACCCAGCATCTGGTTGAAATCGCAGTCGTAGAGGAAGCCCTGCCAATCCACCGAAACGGTGGACCGACACATCAGGCCCGCCAGGTTCTCGTTTCTGTGGCTGGATTTGAGCAGCGACAGGTAGGCGGCAAACTGGCCCTTCGACACCAGCATGCTGCCAAAGCGCTGAATCGGCATATTGGCCAAGGTGAACAGCTGATTGAATCGCACACCAAAATTAGCCATCAGCAGGCGCTGATAGTCAGCCTGCAGAGCCTCTTGCGGCGGTGGCAAGACCGGCTTTTGCGGGTTGTAGACCAGGTTGAGCACACGCCCCGAATCTGGCTGCCCGTAGCCCAGGGCATTGAGCCTCTGAAGCGCCCTTATGCTCTTGTCGAACACACCCTGCCCCCGCTGCTGATCCACGTTTTCCTGCGAATAGCAGGGCAATGACGCCACCACCTCGACCTCCTGCTGGGCCAGGAACTCAGCCAGATCGTCCTGTCCGGGCTCCAGAAGCACCGTCAAATTGCAGCGATCGATCACCCGAGCCCCCACAGCCCGTGCGTCACGCACCAGCCTGCGGAAATGTCCATTGAGTTCTGGGGCGCCCCCTGTCAGATCGAGCGTTGCAATCGCCCGAGCTTTGAGCACCTGCAGTACCAGATCCGCAGTCTCGGCCTGCATCTGCTCGGTGCGATTCGGCCCCGCGTTGACATGGCAGTGAACGCAGCTCTGGTTACACAGATAACCCAGATTGACCTGCAGCGTCTGCAAAGCGCCGCGTCGTATCGCGGGAAAATCCGTCTTGCGTAACAGGGGCAGGGTATCGTGCATGGCAACTGGATCGAGATTGCGGGCCACGAGCATAATCGAGCCCAGGCGTCGCTTTCAAGGAAACCATGAACCCGGTCGAAATTGCCGTCATCGGAGGCAGCGGCCTCTACGAGATGCAGGGCCTGGAAGAAATCCAGGAGATCGACCTGTCCACTCCCTACGGACGCCCGTCCGACGCCATTCGAGTCGGGCGCCTCGGTGAGGCCCGGGTGGCCTTCCTCGCCCGTCACGCCCGAGGCCACAAGCTCCTGCCTTCCGAAATTCCTTGGCTGGCCAACATCTGGGCCCTCAAATCGCTGGGGGCTCGATACCTGCTTTCAGTCTCGGCCGTCGGTTCTCTGGTCGAGCATGCTGCACCACTTGATCTGGTTTTGCCAGACCAATTCATCGATCACACGCGGGGCCGGCCGCGCAGTTTCTTTGGCGACGGCGCGGTGGCTCATGTTTCGCTGGCCGAGCCGATCTGCCCGACCTTGCAGCGTCTGAGCTGGGAGGTGGCACAGGCCATCGGCTTTGGACGAGGCCAGGTGCATCGAGGCGGTACTTATCTGTGCATCGACGGACCTCAGTTTTCAACCCGCGCCGAGAGCCTGATGTATCGGCAGTGGGGGGCCAGCGTGATCGGCATGACCAACCTGCCCGAGGCGCGCCTGGCACGCGAGGCCGAGATTGCTTATGCCACCTTGGCGCTGGTCACCGACTATGACTGCTGGCGAGAGCGCACGGAGGCGGTCACCGCCAACATGGCCATGGCCAACCTGATGGAAAACGCAGCCAATGCCCAGACCCTGATCGGCCAGGTGGTGGCCCGCCTACACGCTGAGAAGCCGGCCAGCGCTGCCCACGAGGCGCTCAGCAGCTCTCTGATCACGCCGGTGTCCGCCATGAGCGAGGCAGTACGAGAGAAACTGCGACCCCTGCTCGCCCGTCTGAGCTGAGTCGGCAGGAAAGCCGCTGTCGCGCCGAGGGCGGCGCTCCCACCCACTCCATCGGAGTCGGCAGCAGCGGTCCTGCGGAGCTTGTCACGCGCCTGTGAGAGTAGTCCTCGGAAGACTCTCGCGCGCTTGTGAGAGTAGTCCTTGAAAACATCTCGCGCGCTTGTGGGAGCCGCGCCCTCGCGGCGAAGGCGCCTCCCTTTGGGGCGCCGGCTCTTCCAGACAGCCCCAGACCCTTAACCCATGTGCAGACCGCCGTTGACCGAAAAGTCAGCGCCGGTGGCGTAACCGCCCTCCTCGCTGGCAAGCCAGGCCACGATCGAGGCAATCTCACTGGGCTCGCCCAGACGCTTGACGGGCACGGTGGCCACGATCTTCTCGAGTACGTCCGGCCGGATGGCCTTGACCATATCAGTCCCGATATAGCCCGGACTGACCGTATTGACCGTCACACCCTTGGTCGCCATTTCCTGAGCCAGGGCCATCGAGAAACCATGCATGCCCGCCTTGGCGGCCGAATAGTTGGTCTGACCCGCCTGTCCCTTCTCACCATTGACTGACGAGATCTGGATGATGCGACCCCAACCCCGCTCGACCATGTCCGGCACCACCTGCTTGGTCACGTTGAACATCGAGTTGAGGTTGGTGTCACTCACCGCATCCCAGTCTTCGCGGGTCATCTTGACGAACATGCGGTCGCGGGTGAT
>CAYPSU010000006.1:0-22437 GCA_964413475.1 uncultured Polaromonas sp.
GGTCGAGGTTGTTCTGGATCATCCGGTAGGCCGCTTCGATCAGCCAGTTGGCGCAATGCAGCTGGGCGCCACGAGGCGCGCGGACGACGCGCGGCTGAGCCGGCTGGTAAATGGCAGATAAGTCGGTCATGGCGGTTCTTGACGGTTGTGGCAGCGCCTTTCAATGTACTTGTCTAGGCAGGCTTGGACAAGTGCGCCAAGCCTATGGTTTCTACCAATGACCCTGCTGAGCAGTGTGAGCGGTGAGCGTGCCGCACGGTGCGGAAAAAATGGCGACCCACGCACGGTGTCTTGAGCCGAGCCAGAATGGCTTTCGGCCGGTGTCGTCGGGGGCGCAAGTCGCCAGAGGCTGCTTCTGCGGCTTGGGGAGATCTGTTTTCCAAGCGGAAGACGAGCGCCGGCGAGCTCGGTCGTGAACGATCTCCACCGCAGAGGTCCTGGCAGAGGTCGGGGCGACCGGCGTGAAAAAACAAGGATGGTTGGTCTCTGAGGGCATCAGGCCCAGAGATGGCGGCCCAGCAGCCGGCTGTCGCTGGCGACCACAAATCCTTCGCCCATGCTGGGGTAAGCGTCCGTCAGCGCGGTCATGCTGACCTGGTGTGTAACCCAAACCTCAAAACGCCCC
Organism: uncultured Polaromonas sp.; assembly: GCA_964413475.1. Lineage (GTDB taxonomy): Bacteria > Pseudomonadota > Gammaproteobacteria > Burkholderiales > Burkholderiaceae_C > Polaromonas. Next base: position 626 of record CAYPSU010000006.1, read on the forward strand.
GGCAACATTTGGCGCAGGGCCTGACGCATCATCTGCGTGAGGGCGGGTTGCTCTTGGGCTCGGCCGAAAGTTGAATTGAGGGCCGGCCAAGGGATGTGCGAGCCGAAAGCTTCGTCGGCCGTGTCGCGGCAGCGGCACCAAAGGCTAGAGCGTACCGCGGCCGGCTTGAGCCCCTGTTCGGCAAACCATTGCCCGATGCGTCGGGACTGGGCCCGCCCTGCTGCGCTGAGCAGGCGCTGGGAGCGGCAGTTGTCCAAGGTAAAGCCCGGCGGGTCACCCATGCCGGGTTCGGTCAGGGCATGGCGGATCAACACCACACAGCCGCCAGGGCGGATCCATTGCGCCAGACCGGTAGCTCCAGCCAGCTCTGTGCCCCAACTCGGTCCTGCGGGAAGCATGGCCGCAAGAAGCCCCGGTCCGAATTGACGACGATGCAAGAGGCCGGGCTTGGTCATGATTTAAGCCCGCTTGCTGCGCTCGCGCAGCAGTTTTTCCTCGGCCAAAGCCAGCGCTTGCGGTAGCCCGGAAAGCACCAGGGTGTCCCCACCCTGCAGCACCAGTGCATCGTCGGGTTCAACCATCTGCCCGTCGAGTCGGCGCAGGTGAACCAATCGTACGCCGACGGCGTGCAGGGCCAATTCCTCCAGGCGCTGGCCAACGGCGCGAACTCCTGGGGGCAAGGTCAGCGTGGCCAGCCGTTCGTGTTCAAGCTCGTCAACTGTATCGTCGTCGGCGCCATGAAAGTAGCCGCGCAGCAGCCCGTAGCGTGCATCGCGCTGCTCTTGCACGCTCCGAATCACGCGCCGCATCGGTACGCCCACCAAAGCCAAGGCATGGCTGGCCAGCATCAGGCTGCCTTCGATGGCTTCGGGCACCACTTCGGTGGCGCCGGCAGCCTGCAGCTTTTCCAGATCGTGGTCATCGACTGTGCGCACGATGATCGGCACTGCCGGCGCATGCTCGCGCACGCTGCCCAGTACCTTCAGGGCGCCCGGGGTGTCCAGATAGGTCACCACCACCGCGCTGGCCCTGGCCAGGCCAGCGGCCATGAGTGACTGCACCCGCGCAGCATCGCCAAAGACCACCGAGTTGCCCGCCGCCGCCGCTTGGCGCACACGGTCGGGGTCGAGGTCTAGCGCGATATAGGCGATGCCCTCCTGGTCCAGCATGCGCGCCAGATTCTGGCCACAGCGCCCATAGCCGCAAATGATCACATGCTGCCGGGTGTTGATGGCTTTGCGGGCAATCGAGGTCATTTGCAAGGACTGCTGCATCCACTCATTGGCCACCAGCTTCATGACCAGGTTATTGGCTTGCATGATGATGAAGGGGGTCGCCAGCATCGACAGCACCATGGCAGCCAGCACCGGGTTCAGCAGGTTCGCCGGAATCAGTCGACTGTCCTGGGCCAGGGTCAGCAGAACAAAGCCGAATTCGCCGGCCTGCGCCAGGTACAGACCGGTGCGCAGGGCCACTCCGTCGGTGGCCCCCAGGCTGCGCGCCAGCGCCGCGATAAGGGCCAGTTTGATCAGCACCGGCACGGTCAGCAGCAGCAAGACCAGCGGCCAGTTCTCGGCCACCTCCCGCCAGTCCAGCATCATCCCGATGCTGATGAAGAACAGGCCCAGCAGCACATCATGGAAGGGCCGAATGTCCGTTTCAACCTGATGCTTGTATTCGGTCTCGGAGATCAGCATACCGGCGATGAACGCGCCCAGGGCCAGGCTGAGCCCGGCCACTTCGGTCAGCCAGGCCAGGGCCAGTGTGACCAGCAGCAGGTTGAGCACAAACAGTTCTTCGCTTTTGCGCCGCGCCACCAGGGTCAGCCACCAGCGCATCACCTTCTGCCCACCGGTCAGCAACAAGCCGACCAAAACAGCTGCCTTCAACAGGGCCAGGGCCAGTGCACTGAAGAGTTGCTCGGCTGGCGAGCCCAGTGCGGGAATCAACACCAGCAAAGGCACCACCGCCAGATCCTGAAACAGGAGAATGCCCATCACCCGCCGGCCATGCTCGCTGTCAAGCTCCAGCCGGTCTGACAGCAGCTTGACCACCAGGGCCGTGCTGCTCATGGCAGCGGCTCCAGCAATGGCCAATGCACCTTGCCAGGACAGATCCCAGAGCCTAGGCGCCAACCAGCCCAAAAGCAAGGCACCGAACAGAATGAGCGCCATGGTGAGCACGACCTGCAGAAGACCCAGGCCGAACACATGCTGACGCATGGCGCGCAATTTACCCAGATTGAACTCCAGGCCGATCACGAACATCAGGAACACCACGCCGAACTCGCCCAGATAGTGAACGCTCTCAGCGTTCTGGGCCAGCGCCAGGGCATTGGGGCCGATCAGTACGCCGACGGCCAGATAGCCCAGCATGGGTGGCAACTTGAGGCTGCGGCACACCACCACCCCGAGCACGGCCGCCAGCAGGTAAAAGAGGGTCAGCTCAAGTCCACTCATGCGAGGCATCGTAGCCTAAGGACAGAAGTTGAACACGGCGGTGCCTTTGTTCAGCTGCGGTCGCATGAGCGCCTGCCTCACTAGAATCTCGGCATGCAAGCCAAGACCCTGGATCCCGCACATTGCCTGGCGCTGGCGCGGCAGACCTTCGACATCGAGGCCGCGGCGGTGGCCAACCTGGGCAGTCGTCTGGATCCGGCCGCGTTTGTGCGTGCCCTGGACATCATTTTGCAATGCAGGGGGCGTGTGGTGGTGATGGGCATGGGCAAGAGCGGTCATATCGGACGCAAGATCGCAGCTACCCTGGCCTCCACCGGAACGCCGGCTATGTTTGTTCATCCGGCTGAAGCCAGTCACGGCGATCTGGGCATGATCACTGGCGCTGATGTGGTGCTGGGTATTTCTAACAGCGGCCAAAGCGAAGAGATCAACAGCCTGCTGCCGATCCTGCGGCGCCAGCGCACCGCGCTGATTGCCCTGACCGGTGGCGCTGACTCACCCCTGGCTCGACATGCTGACGTGGTTTTAGACAGCAGCGTGGCGCAGGAGGCTTGTCCGCTCAATCTGGCCCCGACGGCCAGCACCATGGCCCAGTTGGCGCTGGGCGACGCGCTGGCGGTGGCCTTGCTTGATGCGCGAGGGTTTCAGCCGGAGGACTTTGCCCGGTCGCATCCCGGGGGCGCTTTGGGGCGCCAGTTGCTCACCCACGTCAGCGATGTGATGCGAAGAGGCGAGTCTGTGCCAGCGGTATCGCCGCTGGCCAGCTTGACCGACCTCATGCGCGAGATGAGCGCCAAAGGGCTGGGGGCCTCGGCCGTGGTTGACGCTGGAGGCCGGGTGTTGGGTATTTTCACGGACGGCGATTTACGACGGTTGGTGGAGAAGGGTCAGGACTTGCGGGCCCTCAATGCGCAAGCCGTGATGCACCCTGCCCCACGAACGGTGCGCGCAGATGCCTTGGCCGCTGAAGCGGCGGCCATCATGGAGCAGTATCGGATCACCAGTGTGCTGGTGGTGGATGCGCATGATCGCCTGATTGGCGCGCTCAACAGCAACGATTTGATGCGGGCCAAGGTGATTTGATGTCTTCTGCCGACTTTTCCCGGATGCCGGTCTTGCAGATCGATCCGCAACTGCTGTTGCGAGCCCAGGGCATTCGGGTGGCGTTCTTTGATGTAGACGGCGTTCTCACCGATGGAGGACTCTATATTGGAGAACAGGCCGGCGACTCTGCACAAGACGCGGGAGGGCGCCTGGCCCGTGAAACGATCAAGCGGTTTCACACCCTCGACGGGCAGGGCCTGAAGATGCTGCAACGTGCCGGCATCACGCCTGCGGTCATCAGTGGCCGCGACAGTCCGGCTCTGCGTTCACGGGTCCATGCTTTGGGCATCACGAACGCGCATTTCGGTCAAGAAGACAAGCGGCCGCTGGCTGAGCAGACCTTGCGCGAACTGGGCCTCGATTGGTCGGATGCGGCAGCCATGGGCGACGATTGGCCCGATTTGCCGGTCTTGCAGCGTGCAGCGATCAGCTGCGCTCCGCCTACCGCGCACCTTGAAGTCAGGGCGCGAGTCGATTATGTGACGGAGATGGGCGCGGGGTACGGCGCGGTCCGTCAATGGTGTGACTTGCTGCTGACGGCCAAGGGGGCTTATGCCAGACTGCTGCAGGAGTACATCGCATGAGGCTGGCGCAGCCGCCGCGTGGAGCGGTTGAAGAGAGCTTGCGCCTTGCCTTGCGCGCAGCCGGGCGCTTTTCTTTAAGCCTTTGGGAGGCCATCTCGATTTACCTGCCCATCGCTTTGATGGGTGTGCTGGCCTTGGTCACCTACTGGATGGTGCAGAGAACCCCGGCTTTTGTCGAGCCTGCTTTGGCGCCCAAGCCACCGACGCATGAGGTGGATTTCTTCATGCGCGGGGCAACCATCAAAAGCTTTGGCCCGGAGGGCCGACTACAAAATCAGTTGTTCGGGCAGGAAATTCGACACTACGGTGACAGTAAGTCCTTAGAAATCGATCAGCCGCGCTTCTGGGCCAGCGATGAGCAATCTCGAGTCATGACGGCCTCGGCCCGTTGGGGCTGGGCTCGGGACGATGGTTCTTTGCTTGAGCTCAAGGGGCAGGCGGTGGTGATTCGTCAGCCCTGGCGCGCCCCGGACGGTCGGCTCACGCCGCAGCAGGAGTTGCGCGGTGAGCTGCTAATCGTTGACACGCAGGAGGAATGGGTCCGTTCCCCTCAGCCGGTGGTGATCACCAGTGACCAAAATAAGTTTTCAGGCGACACCTTGGCTTACGACCACCGTACACGGGTGGCTGAACTCAAGGGCCGGGTTCGTGCCACTTTGGTGCCTCGCCCATGAAAAAAGCCCTGTGGCACAAGGCAACAGGGCTTCTTTTATCAGACCCCAAGCTCTCGATGGGGACTGGGGCAGATCAGTAACCGCCGCGTCCGCCGGAGCCACCGCCGCCGCCACGGCCGCCGCCGTAGGGGCTGCGAAAACCGCCATCGCCACCGCCACCGCCGCCATAACCGCCGCCTGAGCGACCGCCACCACCACCGCCGCCGCCACCGAAGCTGCGCGGAGGACGCGCCTCCATCGGTCGTGCTTCATTGACAACCACGCTGCGGCCGCCGAGAGACTGGCCGTTCATGCCATTGATGGCGGCCTGAGCCTCAGCATCACTGCCCATTTCGACGAAGCCAAAACCCTTGGAGCGGCCTGTGTCGCGTTCCATCATCACCTTGGCGCTGGTGACCGAGCCATATTGCGAAAAGCTCTGATGAAGGTCTTCATCGCGCATCGAGTAGGGCAGATTGCCCACATACAGTTTGTTTCCCATCTAGGGACTCCTCTTGAACACAAAGAAAAAAGCGATGGAGTCCCGAAAGCACTGCGCGCGAAACTGACCGATCACCCTACTGTAGGAATTTTTTAAATCCTTACCCGGCCGGATTATGCGCGAGTCACCCGGAAAAAGGTAAGCCTATGTAGCTGGGGCTTACCCGAAACCCGGGATATTTGGCCTTTTCAGGCCTTTTTGTTGGTTTTTCGAACACTTGTTGCCTCTCGGCTCTGATCTCGGCTCTGATCATGGAGGGGCGGTGACTCAAAATCAAGACCAGCCCAAGGCCGGCCGCGCACCAATTTGGTGCGCCGCCGGCCTTGGGCGCTGGCCTAGCGGCTAAACTTACCCCTATGGAGGCCCTGTTTGTTTCCTTGGGGCTGGTGACGCTGGCCGAAATTGGCGATAAAACCCAGTTGCTGTCATTGGTGCTGGCCGCCCGTTTCAGACAACCGCTGACGATTGCCCTGGGCATTTTGATCGCCACACTGGCCAATCATGCCCTCGCTGGCGCTTTGGGGGCTTGGCTGGGCAGCCTTCTGAACCCGGAAGTTCTGCGCTGGTTTTTGGGCCTGTCCTTCCTGGCGATGGCGGTTTGGATGCTCATTCCGGATCGCCTGGAGGGCGACGAGGCCTCTCAAGCCGCGCCTCTGGGGGTGTTGGCCACGACGATTGTGGTGTTTTTCCTGGCCGAAATGGGTGACAAGACCCAGGTGGCCACGGTGGTGCTGGCCGCCCGTTACGACTCGCTGGCTCAGGTGGTGGTGGGGACCACAGCCGGCATGATGCTGGCCAATGTGCCGGTTGTCTGGCTCGGTGAGCGATTGACCCGACGGTTGCCGACTTCGCTGGTGCATCGAATCAGCGCCGTGGTTTTCGCGATGCTCGGTGTTCTGGCCTTCCTGCTGCCCCCCTCCGCCCTGGGGGCTTGAGGCGGCTATACTTTCTGCAGCGCCGATTTGCTCAGCTTGCGGGCGCTCAAGAAATTCAGCTAAAGACGACACGCGCGCAGCCCGGATCGCCTTTAGCGATGCCGGGCTTGTTTTTTGGCGCCTTTTCTGGCCTTTGCTTGTGACCCTTGTTGCCACGCCGCAATCGATGCATTTTGCGACTGCGCTGGAATTGTCCAGCGGGGCGCATTTGCGCGACTACCACTTGAGCTATGAGACCTACGGTCAACTCAATGCGGCCCGAAGCAATGCTGTCCTGGTCTGTCATGCCCTCAATGCCTCGCATCATGTGGCAGGGGTTTACCTTGATGAACAGGGCCAGGTCAAGCCCCGCTCCGAAGGCTGGTGGGACACGCTGATTGGTCCGGGCAAACCACTGGACACGAATCGCTTTTTTGTCATTGGAGTCAACAACCCTGGCTCCTGTTTTGGCTCCACTGGTCCGATGCACCGAAACCCGGATACCGGCGAGGTCTATGGCGCAGACTTTCCGGTGCTGACGGTTGAAGACTGGGTGCGCGCACAAGCGCGTTTGCTCGATGCTCTGGGCATCGAGCACTTGGCTGCGGTTATCGGCGGCAGCCTGGGCGGCATGCAAGCGCTGAGCTGGACGCTTCAATATCCGGAGCGGGTGCGCCATGCGGTGGTGGTGGCCAGCGCCCCAAACCTGACTGCAGAGAATATTGCATTCAATGAGGTGGCGCGACGCGCCATCGTGACGGACCCAGACTTTTATGGCGGCCACTTTTATCGCCATGGCGTTGTGCCTAAGCGCGGCTTGCGGATTGCGCGCATGATCGGCCACATCACCTATCTCAGCGACGATGTGATGAACGAGAAATTCGGCCGGCAGTTGCGCGCACGGCTGGATCAAACCGCATCTGACCGGCACTATCGGTTCACTACCCAGGATATTGAGTTCGAAATCGAAAGTTATCTGCGGCATCAGGGGGATAAGTTTGCCGAGTACTTTGATGCCAACACCTATCTGTTGATCACCCGCGCTCTGGACTATTTCGATCCGGCCCGTGAATTTGGCGGGGACCTGTCGCAGGCCTTTGCCCGAGCCCGAGCCCGTTTTCTGCTGGTGAGCTTTACCACTGACTGGCGTTTCTCGCCGCGACGCAGTCGCGAACTGCTCAAGGCGCTGCTTGATAACCAGCGCGAGGTCAGCTATGCCGAGATTGATGCGCCGCATGGCCACGATGCTTTCTTGCTGGACGACCCGCGCTATCTGACGGTGGTGCGGACCTATTTTGAGCAGGTTCAGCTGTGAAAGATTTGAGCGCCATGGCCGATCTGCAAACCTTGGCGGCGCTGGTACCGCCCGGATCGCGTGTGCTGGACCTCGGTTGCGGCACGGGCGAGCTGTTGGCGTACCTGATGCGGGCGCGCGGCTGCACCGGCTACGGGGTGGAGATCGATGATCGCAACCTCCAGGCTTGTGTGGCGCGCGGCGTCAATGTCATCCAGCTCAATCTGGAGGAGGGCCTGGCCCTGTTTGCCGACAGCTCCTTTGATGTGGTGCTGCAGATCGATACTTTGCAACACCTGCGCAATACCGAGGTGATGCTGCGAGAGACTGCCCGAGTGGGTCGCACGGCCATCGTGGCGTTCCCGAATTTTGCGCACTGGCCCAACCGTTTGGCGGTATTGTCTGGCCGCATGCCGGTGACCAAGGTCTTGCCCTACCAGTGGTACGACACGCCCAATATTCGGGTCGGGACCCTGCGCGACTTTAGAGCGCTGGCCCTGAGGAATCAGTTGCGCATCCTCGATGAGTTTGGCTTGCAGGAGGGGCGTGCCGTGCGCTGGTGGCCCAATGCGCGGGCCAGCCGCGCCGTCTTCAAGCTGCAGCGCCAATGACCCAGGAGCCGCCACCGCCTTTGCCGGGGGGTGCGGTGCCCAGGCTGCGGGCCTTCGCGTTTTGGTTGCGGCTGGGCTTTATCAGTTTTGGGGGGCCGGCTGGGCAAATCGCGATCATGCAGCGGGAGCTGGTTGAGCAGCGCGGCTGGATCAGCCAGGAGCGGTTTGCCCATGCGCTGAACTATTGCATGATGCTGCCGGGGCCGGAGGCGCAGCAGCTGGCCACCTATCTGGGCTGGTTGATGCACCGCACTTTGGGGGGCGTGGTCGCGGGCCTGTTGTTCATCCTGCCCTCCCTGCTGCTTCTGATCGGCCTGAGCTATCTGTACATGGCCTATGGTGAGCAGCCGGTGGTGGGCGCGCTTCTCTTTGGGATCAAGCCGGTGGTGGCCGCGATCGTGCTGCACGCGGTTTATCGATTGGCGCAGCGCTGTCTGATGGATCCGCGGCAGCGGCCCTGGCCTTGGCTGCTGGCCCTGATGGGCTTCGTCTGGTTGGCGGTGCTGGAGTTGTCTTTTGTTTGGCTGATTTCGGGTGCGGTGCTGCTGGGTTTGTTTCTGGCGCGGCGTGCTCCGCTGGCCTTGAGCGGGCCGCAAGCTCAGGCGCCGCGCTCCTTGGTCAGTGGGCGCAGGGCCTTGCTGGATGTGGATACACCGGCACCGCCGCATACACGGCCGCATCGTGGACGACTGCTCGTGGTGTTGGCCGTGGGGCTGCTTCTGTGGGGCCTGCCCATGGCTGCGCTGGTGGCCCTTTGGGGCTGGCAGGGCACTTTGACTCAGATGGGTACCTTCTTTACCCGGGCGGCCTTGTTGACTTTCGGCGGTGCTTATGCGGTGCTGCCCTATGTGCAGCATGCGGCTGTGGATCAATACCAGTGGCTCACCACGGCGCAGATGATGGATGGACTGGCTCTGGGTGAAAGTACGCCAGGCCCCTTGATCATGGTGGTGGCCTTTGTAGCTTATGTCGGCGGCTGGACGCACCAGGTGCTGGGTCCGCAGGCGCTGCCGGCCGGCGCGGCTTTGGCGGCCTTGGTGGCTTGCTGGTTCACCTTCCTGCCATCCTTCATTTTCATTCTGGCTGGTGGCCCGTGGGTGGAGGCGGCGCGGGGGCGGCCGGGCTGGACCTTGCCTTTGCAGGCGGTTTACTGCGTGGTCATCGGCGTGATGGCGCATCTGGCCTGGACCTTTCTCCTGGCGGTGGCCGGGGCACCTTCGCGCGGCATTTGGGATGTCACCGCCCTGCTGATGGTTGCAGCGGGCCTGTGGGCCTTGCTGCGCTGGCGCTGGACGGTGGTGCAGTTGCTGGCTGCCGGTGCTGTGCTGGGGCTGCTGGTCTCGGCGGTGCGCGGCTGACGGCCCGTAGCGCGATAGACTCCCTCGTCAAGGGTGTCTTGATTCGGGCCGGGCTCGGCTGTGGTCATAAGCGCCTGGCTGCGGCGGCCGTATTACCGCTTTCTCGGAATGCCCGCCCCGTCTGACTTTCAGGGAGTTTTCCAATGAATGCCCGTCTGCCTGCTGCTGCGCTCGATGATGCCCAAGCCTTGTCCCAGATTGCCGATCAATGGGACCGAGAGATCGTTCCACAGTTGAGCCAATACATTGCCGTCCCCGCCAAGTCACCCCTGTTTGACCCGCTCTGGGCCAAGCACGGCTTTATTGAGACGGTGGTCCGTCAGGCGGCCGATTGGGTACTGGCGCAAAAGATTCCCGGCCTGAATCTGGAAGTGGTGCGCTTGCCAGGCCGAACCCCGGTGATCTTTTTCGAGGTGGCAGGCACCCGGCCTTTGGCCCCCGGCCAGACGGCGGCCGACAGCCCTACTGTGCTGATGTATGGGCATCTCGACAAGCAACCCGAGTTCGAAGGCTGGCGCAGCGATCTGGGGCCCTGGACCCCGCGTTATCAGGACGGCCGCCTGTATGGCCGTGGCGGCGCCGATGATGGTTATGCCCTCTATGCCAGCATGGCCGCCATCGCGGCTCTGAAGAGCCAGAACATCGAGCACCCCCGTATCGTTGGGCTGATTGAAACCAGCGAAGAAAGCGGCTCGCCGGACCTGCTGCCTTATGTGGAGGCGCTCCACTCGCGCTTGGGCCGTGTAGAGCTGGTGGTGTGTCTGGACTCCGGGGCTGGCAACTACGATCAGCTATGGCTGACCACCAGCCTGCGCGGCAACATCACCGGCACCTTGCGCGTTGAGGTGCTGACCGAGGGGGTGCATTCGGGAGATGCCAGCGGCTTGGTGCCCTCGAGCTTTCGTATCATGCGCCAGCTGCTCGATCGGCTCGAAGACAGCGCAACAGGCCGATTGCTGCCGGCCCAGTTCCACTGCGAGGTGCCCGCAGAGCGCATGGCGCAGGCCCGTGAAACGGCACGCATCCTGGGCGATGAATTGTTCCGACGCTTTCCCTGGGCCCATCACGACTGTAGCGGCTCGAGCCGGCTCACCCTTCCGGTCACTTCTGACCCGGTGGAGGCGCTGCTCAACCGGACTTGGCGTCCAACGCTGAGCGTGACCGGCGCTGCAGGTCTGCCGGCTATCGGCGATGCCGGTAATGTGCTGAGGCCCTACACCGCCTTCAAGCTTTCGCTGCGCCTGCCCCCTCTGGTGGATGCGGCTCAGGCCGTTGGGGATCTCAAGGCCCTGCTCGAAGATAACGCGCCTTATCAGGCCAAGGTAACCTTCGAGGGGGCCGGCGGGGCTTCTGGCTGGAATGCGCCGCATACCGCCGACTGGTTTGCCCGTGCTTTGCAGGAGGCCTCGCAAGCCTGCTTCGGCGCCGGCTGTGCCACTCTGGGTCAGGGGGGCACCATCCCCTTGATGAACATGCTCAGCCGGGGTTTTCCGCAGGCGCAAATGATGGTTTGCGGTGTGTTGGGTCCGCGCAGCAATGCGCATGGACCCAATGAGTTCCTTCATGTGCCCTTTGCCAAGAAGCTGACGGCAGCGGTGGCGCACGTGATCGCTCGCATGCCCTGAGGGCCTGCGCACGCCGGCCGCTGGCGTTGTTCAGGCCGCTCGTGCCGGGCCTCCTGTTCGTTGCTTGAGCGCCAGCCACAGCAGGCCAGCACCGGTCAGCGCCAGAGGCAGCAGCGAGCCCAGGTTCAGCCAAGTCCAGCCTTGGGTGGTCACCAGCACCCCTGAGGCAAAAGAAGAAACCGCCATCACCGCAAAGACGCAGAAATTCAGGGCCCCCTGCGCCTTGTCTCGCTCTTCCGGCCGGTAGGTGCTCAGCGACAGGGAGGTGCTGGCTGTGAACAGAAAATTCCAGCCCACGCCCAATAGGAAAAGTGCGATTTCAAAATGGTGCAGTTCGACCCCGGCCACTGCAACAAGTACGCAGGCCAGGTTGAGCAGCAGGCCGACGCTCATGATCTGAAGGGCTCCAAAGCGCTTGATCAAATGGCCGGTGAAGAAGCCAGGGGCGAACATGCCGATCACATGCCATTGAAGGACCAGCGCCGCATCGGAAAAAGGCAGGCCGCAGGTCTGCATAGCCAATGGGGTGGCGGCCATCAGCAGGTTCATGACGCCATAGCCGATCGCCCCAGCCAGCGCCGCTACGATGAAGGTCGGCTGGCGCGCAATTTCTGAAAGGGGGCGACCACCCCCCGCGTCGGACTTCAGAACAGGCGCAGGAAACCGGATGAAGGCCAGCAGCAACACACCGAGCAGGGCCACAGCGGCCAGCGATAGATAGGCGCCCGCAAAGGGCACGGCAGTCATAGACCGCGTGGCCGCAGCCAGATTGGGCCCGGCAATCGCACCGATCAGGCCACCGGCCATCACCAGAGAGACGGCTTTTTCGCGTGCAGAGGGCTCGGCCAGCTCTGCAGCCGCAAACCGGTAGAGCTGTGCGTTGGCGTTGTAGTAGCCGGCCACCACGGTGGCAGCCACCAGCAGCCAGAAATTGCCCAGATAGGTGGCCCAGGCGCAAAGCAGCGAGGACAGCACGCCCACCGCCATCCCGATCTGGAACGATGTCTTGCGCCCGTACTGCTTCTGGGTCCGGGCCACCAGCCCGGTAGAGAGGGCGCCCCCGACAACATAGCCCATCACGGGCAGGGTAGCCATCCAGCCCAAGGGCGCCAGACTCAGCCCGACCAGCCCATTGATGGCAATGAAGGTCACGTTGTTGGTGAAGAACAAGCCTTGGCAGGCCACCAGCAGCCAGAGATTTGCATTCATAAGGACTCGTTTATACAGCCGTCGGGGCAAGCCTCCCTCGGTGGCAGCGACTCCACCGGCCGCGCCTGACAGGCCCGGGCCTATCGCGACCGCATTTGCAAGGCCAGGCTCAGCCCTGTCAGGGCCGCCGTTTCGGCGCGCAGCACCCGAGGCCCAAGGCTCGCCGGCAGGAAGCCGCTGGTGCGCGCGGCCGCCTCTTCTTCTCTGGACAGGCCCCCTTCAGGGCCGCTGAGCAGCAGCAATTCGGACTCTGGGTCCGATGCAGTGAGCAGTTGCATCAAGGGTCTGGCATCGGCCTGAAGTGACAGAACGTAGCGCTGCCGCTGGATGTTCGGCGCGAGCAGCCAGGCCGTCAATTCACACAGGGCCTCGATTTTCGGGGGGCGGTTGCCTCCACATTGCTCGCAGGCCGCAAGCGATACTGCCTGCCAGTGCAGACGTTTTTTTTCGGCTCGCTCGCTCGTCAGGCGCACCACGCTGTGGGCCGTCAGCAGCGGCTGCACACTGGCCGCGCCCAGTTCGGCGGCCTTCTCGATCAGCCAGTCCATGCGCTCATTGGCCGGCACGCCCACCGCCAGATGCACCCGTCTCTCGGGTTCTCGCTCGACCGGATCGAAGGCCAAGAGCTCGACGCTGACGCTGCTGCGTTCGATGCGCTCGATGCGGGCCCGCCACTGTCCCCCTGTGCCGTTGAAGAGGGTCACCTCTTCGCCGGGCTGCAGTCGCAAGACCTGGATATGCCGGCTCGCACCGGCCGGCAGTCGCAGGTGTTCCCCGGGGGCCAGTGTCGCATCGACAAAAAAGCGCGGCATACTTAAAAGGTGTAGCCGGCGCGAACGCTGCCGCCTTCGATCTGCTCGATCAGCCGCAGCAGCGGTGCCAGGGGTCGGTAGCGCGAGGCAGTCTGTCGCACATAGGCGATGAATCGCGGCGTATCGGCCAGGTATTGAGGCTTGCCATCGCGCAGCGTCAGCCGGGCGAAGATGCCCAGGATCTTGAGGTGGCGCTGCAGGCCCATCCATTCGACGGCTTCATAGAACTCGCCGAAATCATCGCCGAGGGGAAGGCCAGCTCGCCGGGCCTGCTGCCAGTAGCGAGCCGTGATATCGATCACGAATTCCTCGTCCCAGCTGATGAAGGCATCGCGCATCAGGCTGGCGATGTCATAGCTGATGGGGCCATAGACTGCGTCCTGAAAGTCCAAGACACCCGGAGCAGCGCCGGGGGCTGCCGCATCGGCCATCAGGTTGCGCGGCATATAGTCGCGATGCACATAAACCCGCACGCCTGCCAGAGACTGCAGGTTGTGTCGCTTGATCAGTTCGAACGCCTCTTCGAGGGTCTGCTCCTGCGCAGTCTGCAGTACCAGTGCGCGATGCTGACGCACATACCACTGCGGAAAAAGCTGCAGTTCGCGCGTGAGCAGAGCATCGTCGTAGGGCGGCAGGGTATCGGGCCGGGAGGCGCATTGCCAGCGAATCAGCGCCTCGATGGCCGCCAGATACAAGTCGTGGGCAGGCTGTCCGCGCATGGGCAAGGCGGGTGCCGCTTGGGCCTGCAGTACTTGCATCATGGTTTGGTCGCCCAGATCGCTCAGCAGCAAAAAACCCTGGCTCTGTTCCCACGCGAGGATGTCTGGCACCCGCAGCCCAGCCTGCTGCATCAGACTGGCCACCTGGACGAAGGGCCGGCAGTCTTCTTTTTCTGGCGGTGCATCCATGATCACCAGGCTGCCCCCGGTCCTCCGGTCGACCCGCAAATAGCGCCTGAAGCTAGCGTCGGCTGAGGCCGCACGCACGCGGGTCGGATCAAGGCCGTGGGCAGGGCTGAGCCCGTGCAACCAATGCTCAAAGAGACGCTGGCGCTGCGGATCTGCCCAGACGACCCCAGGGGAATGCTGGATTTCAGCCCCTTGCCTGGACGGGCCTTTGGAGGGATCGGTCATGGATAATTGTTCGAACTGCGGTCGATATCGACCGTCGGATTTTCTCCCTATTCACGATGCGCCTGGCCCCCGGCTCTTGGTTTTTTATCGCGGCTGGCGCAGGCCTGGCGCTTGGCTGGGGCGCGCCCTCTGCCGCGCAGCAAGCCGATAGCCCCTGGGGGCTCAAGCTGCGCTCGTCTTCGATGCTGATCGAAAAGCCCACGGCCGAAAGTGAGCGCAGCGCGCCAGCTTATGTGTCTGGCAATCGCATCTCTGGGCAGACCGATGTATGGACCCTGATCGAGGGCAAGGCGTTGGTGCGCCGCGGGCAGTCGGTGGTTCGAGCCGAGCGCCTGGACCTGGAAGAGGCGACCCAGACCGTCACGGCCACCGATCCGGTGCGGGTCAGTCGATCGGGTCATGTGTTCGAAGGGCAGGGTCTTAAGTTGCGAATCGATAGCTTCGAGGGCTATTTTCTCAACCCGCGCTACCGCTTTCTTTCGGGCGCCAATGGGCATGCCGAGCGCTTCGACTTTTATGGGGACCAGCGCATGAGCGCAACGGTGGCGAACTACACCACGTGTGAGCGTGACAACGAGGAGAGTTGGAAGCCGGCCTGGCAAATTGTGGCGCAGCGATTTGATTTTGACTTTGAGGCTGAAGTTGGGCGGGCTCACCAGCCCCGCTTGCGTTTTCAAGATGTGACTCTCCTGGCCTGGCCCGCTTCGGTGAGCTTTCCCCTCAGTGACAAGCGTAAGTCTGGCCTGTTACCACCGACTTTTGTCCTTGACTCCATCTCGGGGGTCACTTTGTCCACGCCGTACTACTTGGACATAGCGCCCAACCGCGATGCCACCCTTACGCCGACCTTGATGACCAAGCGTGGACTCGATCTGGGGCTTGAAGTTCGCTATCTGGAGCCTACAGACCAAGGGGTGGTGCGCACCAATATCCTGCCCAATGACCGGCTCAATCAACAGGATCGCTGGGCCGCGTCTTGGCAGCATACCGGGCGCTGGTTGGCACCCGGCGCTGGTTTTGGGCCGCTGTCCTACACCCTCAATGCCCAGCGTGTGGGTGACGACGCCTATTGGCGCGACTTTCCGCGACAGAGCCAGGCCCTGACCCAGCGCCTGCTGCCGCTGGATTTGAATCTGAGCGGATCCAGAGGGCCGGTCCAGTTTGGCTTTCGTGCATTGCAGTGGCAAACCCTGCAGGATCCCTTGTCTCCGATCGTCCCTCCTTTCGACCGTTTGCCGCAGCTGACCTTGCGCCACAGCCGCGGACTGGCCGCTGGCCCCGTGCCTCTGGAGGCCTCCATCGAGACCGACTTCACCCGGTTTACCGCGCTGCGGCGGCTGACCGGCCAGACCAATGCCGACCGCCTGTTTGCGCGATTTCAATTGGCCAGCCCTTGGGTCGGGCCTGCTGGCTATGTGACGCCGCGCTTGCAGCTGCATGCCACCCACTACAGTTTTGAGGAGACTTGGCGCGGCGCCAGCTCGGCCAGTCGCCAGGTCCCGACCTTCAGCCTGGATTCCGGCCTGATCTTTGAGCGGACCATGCAGTGGGCGGGCAGTGACTATCTGCAAACTCTGGAGCCCAGAGCTTTTTATGTTCACACCCCCTACCGCGACCAGAGCCGTTTGCCCAATTACGACAGCGCCGAAAACAGCTTCTCCTTCGCGACGGTTTTCACCGAAAACCAGTTTGTCGGCAATGACCGAATCGCCGACGCCAATTTGCTGACCCTGGGGCTGACTTCCCGTCTTCTCTCGCCACAGACCGGCGCCGAGGCGATGCGGCTGAGCTTGGCCCAACGCCTTCGCTTGGCCGACCAGCGGGTGACACTCAGTGGCGCGCCATCGGCGGTGGTGGCCGAGCGCCTCAGCGATGTGTTGGCGGGCGCTTCGGTCAGTCCGTCGGAACAGTGGTCGCTTGCGGCTATCACCCAGTACAACCCCAAGCTCAATCAATCTCAGCGCCTGACTTTGGCCGGTCGTTACACCCCCAGCCCTTATCGATTGGTCAACCTGGCCTATCGTCTGCAAAAGCCGGTCACTACCGGGGACAGCGGCAGCCGGCAAGTCGATGTGGGCTGGCAGTGGCCGATCAACGACCTTTGGGGCGACCGCGGCCAGAATTTGGGCCCCGGCCGCGGACAAGGGGGCAACCGTTACTACAGCGTGGGGCGGCTCAATTACAGCGCGACCGACCGGCAATTGGTCGATGCGGTGATCGGAATCGAATACGATGCTTGCTGCTGGATCGGGCGAGCGGTATTGCAACGCACGTTCAGCGGGCTGACCCGGACCAACACCCAGATCATGCTGCAGCTCGAATTCATTGGTTTTTCCCGCATCGGCAACAATCCGTTGGGGGTTCTGAAGAACAGCATCCCGCGTTATCAACTTTTGCGAGATCAGGTGAACCTGCCCAGCCGCTATTCCAACTATGACTGATTCCTCATTTCGGCGCCCGGTCCTGGTGGTTCTCCTTGGCTTGCTGGCCCTTTTCTGGGCGCTGCTTGCCGGGGCCCAGACTGGGCGTGAGGCCGCCGCCGCGCCCCGGGCTCTCGATTACATCGTCGCTGTGGTCAATGCCGAGCCGATCACCAATCAGGATGTGCGTGCGCGAATGCAGCGCCTGGCCGGCCGTGATGGGTCAGGCGCTCCCCCGGCCGATTTGCCCAGTTTGGCCCTGGAGGGCTTGATTTCTGAGCGCGCACAAGTCCAACTGGCTCTCGATTCGGGCATACGGGTCGACGAGGCCTTGGTCGATCAGGCTGTGGCTGATGTTGCCCGTCAAAATCAGATGACGGTCGAACAATTGCGTCGTCAGTTGGCCACGGAGGGCCTCGGGTTTGAGCGCTACCGGCGAGATCTTCGCGACGAAATTTTGATCAGTCGATTGCGAGATCGCGAGGTGGAGTCCCGGGTGCGGGTGAGCGAGCAGGAAGTGGACCGACACCTGGTCGAGCGCCAGGCTGCTGCCGCAAAGGCCGAACCGACTCAAATTCACTTGGCGCAGATCTTGGTGGCGGTTCCAGAAAACAGCACCCCCGAAGAGGAGCGGCAGCTGCGGGCGCGGGCCGAGCAGTTGCGCAAGCAGTTGATGGAGGGGGCCGATTTCCAGCAGCTGGCGATGCGAGTTTCGGATGCGCCCGATAAGGTCAATGGGGGACAGCTGGGGATGCGCAGTCCAGACCGATATCCGCCTTTATTTGTCGAAGCGGTGCGATCGCTGACGGTCGGCCAGGTGGCTGGCCCTGTGCGAAGCGGCGCCGGTTTTCATTTGCTCAAGGTGCTTGAACGCAGAACGCCGGCAGACGAACTCAGCCAAGTGCAGCAGACGCGTGCACGTCATATTCTGCTGCGACCCAGTGTCCGACTGACTGAGGCTGCAGCGCGCGCACGCCTGGCAGAATTCAAGCGGCGTATCCAGGCGCGGCTCGATGACTTTGCCCAGTTGGCTCGCGAGTTCAGTGAGGACGGATCGGCTCGAAACGGGGGCGACTTGGGCTGGGCCTCTCCTGGCATGTTTGTTC
This sequence comes from uncultured Polaromonas sp., assembly GCA_964413475.1. Taxonomy (GTDB): domain Bacteria; phylum Pseudomonadota; class Gammaproteobacteria; order Burkholderiales; family Burkholderiaceae_C; genus Polaromonas. The sequence goes on from CAYPSU010000006.1 coordinate 18,410, forward strand.
CCGAATTCGAGCAAGTGATGGATGACCTGGAAATGGGTGAGATTTCCGACCCGTTGGTGTCTCGATTCGGTGTGCATCTGATTCAGGTGCTGGAGCGGCGGGAGGTTCCGCTGACCGATAAGGAAAAGCGCGAAATCGCTCGCCGTGAAGTTCGTGAGCGTAAGGCCGATGAGGCCCTGCGCGCCTGGCTGCAGGATGTTCGCGGCCGCGCCTATGTTGAATATCGCGAGCCCCCACAGTAAAGGCCCCCCGCTGACCGTCAGGCATATAGCTCGCAAGCGATTCGGCCAGCATTTCCTGGTCGACGAGTCGATCATTGACCGCATCGTGGCGGCGATTGACCCCCGCCCCGGACAGAGGGTGCTTGAAATCGGCCCGGGACTCGCTGCCCTGACCCAGCCCCTGGTTGAGCGGCTGGGCCGCCTGGCGGTGGTGGAACTCGACCGGGACCTCGCCGCCCGTCTGCGAAGTCATCCTCAGCTTGAAGTCATCGAGGCCGACATCCTCGCGCTGGATGTTCGCGCGCTGGCCGTTCGGCTGTGCCAGCCTCGATCCGCGCAGCGCCTGCGGGTGGTTGGCAATCTCCCTTACAACATCTCAACCCCGATCCTGTTTCATTTGTTGGGTGCGGTGGATGTGATCGAAGACCAGCATTTCATGCTGCAGAAAGAAGTCATTGACCGGATGGTCGCGCGCCCTGACAGTGCTGCCTACGGCCGGCTCAGTGTCATGCTGCAATGGCGCTATGCGATGGAGACGGTACTTCTGGTCCCCCCCAGCAGCTTCGATCCGCCACCGCGGGTCGATAGTGCGGTGGTGCGCATGTGTCCGCTTGATGCAGTGCCTGATGTGAACCAGGGCCTGTTGGCCGAACTGGTGCAGGTGGCCTTCAGCCAGCGCCGCAAGTTGCTGCGGCATACCCTGGGGCCTTGGTTGGAGCGGCAGCCGGGTAACCTGTCTTTCGATCTGCAACGCCGAGCCCAGGAGGTGGCGGTGGTCGAATACGTGGCACTGGCCCAGCAGATCAACCGTGACTGAAAAGCAAGCCAGTGGGCTGGGCGACGTCAAGAAAAAAGCCCGCCGTCGGGGGGCGGGCTTTCAGGGCGCAGGTTGTAGGAACCGGCCACCGGCCTATTCGGATTCAGGCTGCGGTCAACCAGTAGCCTGCGTTAAAAGGGCTGCTCATGCGCAAGGCAAGCGGCGAGACATCCACCAGTTTGTCGGTGGGCATGATTTCGCCGTTTTCGTCAGCTTGCTGGGCCTCGTTAGCCCGTTCCCCTTGGCCAATTTCCGGGGAACGGGCTACAGAAAAGAATAGAAACATCGGAAGGGAATCTTCCGGTCGGCCCAGTAATCGGCCGCATCTCTGAAGATGTCGAGAAGTTGCTCGCGCGCTTCTTTGTCGAATTTGCTGTTGGCCGGAATGTGCTCGAGCACCACGATGAAGCCCGGCTGCTGGCCGGACTTGTGCACCAGATCGGTCATGCAGTCATACAGCGCATCAAAATTCTTGCCAAAGTGCGAAGGAAAGGTGTACTGCGCCGCAATCATGTCCAGCACGTCCTGTTTGCTCTGGGCCTGACCCAGGTTGGCGTACAGGAAGTGATGGCCCAGCGCGGTGGCGGCTTCTTGCAGATCCTGAACCCTGAAGGCCCGGATGGATTGCACGATGTTGGGTCTGACGCTACGAAGTGGCATATCCATCTCCGTGTTTCTTTCTACGAAGGGCTCTGGTTCAAAAGACACATCAAAATCTTCTTGGCTCATCGCATTCACTCTTTATTAACAATACGCCGGAAACTCGCGTAATGATCCTCGGTGTAGTAACAGACATCGGGTGAAGTCTTCACCTTTCCGCCACAGACAATCCGTCGGGCTCCGCGATGACTTACCCCCGGAGTTCTGACGGTATATTCGCGGTAGTAGCCGCGCGGGTGCAGGGGCAGCAATCGCTCCCGATTCCCGAATACCGTCCCGTCCTTTTCATGCCGGAAAGGCCCGCCCTGGTGAATCAGGGCCAAAACCTGTTGCCCCTGCACAGGCAGTTGGGCCGCCGCAATCGTGGACTCAGCCGGCTTTTCAGCGCTGTTCGGACCCTTGGCCAGAGCCGGGAGCCCGGCCGCCGTTGCCAGGCTCAAGGCGACTGCGGTAACCGCAACGCGCCAGAGTCGGCCTGCTTTGCACAGCATGAAAAACCTTTTTGAACCTCAGGGGCTGATCCGAGCAACTTTGCGCCGCGGGTTAACCCTTAATCTCCGGACCTTAGTGTGACGGATGTGCCGGAAAAATGCAAGGGCTTACCCGGATTAACCTGTCAAAGGGGCTAGGTTTTTGCTCAAGTTGGTGTGTGCTAGCTAGTTTCCTGACCCAGTCCACAAGGGGCCTTCGCCGCCAGAGGCGTCTATTGGGACGAAAAGTCCAGGCTGGCGCTAGCGATGCGCGTTGGCGTCGGCCACCGTCAGCGCGGTCATATTGACGATGCGCCTGACCGTGGTGCTTGCGGTCAGGATATGCACCGGTTTGGCTGCACCCAATAGTACGGGGCCAATGGCTATATTGCCCCCAGCGGCGGTCTTGAGCAGGTTGTAGGAGATGTTGGCTGCATCGATATTGGGCAGTACCAGCAGGTTGGCCTCGCCGCTCAAGCTGCTGTTGGGCATGACGGCCTGTCGGCCCTTGGGGTCCAGCGCGGTATCCCCGTGCATTTCGCCGTCAACCTCTAGCCAGGGGGCGCGCTGCTGCAGCAGTTCCAGGGTCCGGCGCATCTTGAGCGCGCTCGGCTGGTCCGAGGACCCAAAATTGGAGTGCGACAACAGTGCCGCCTTCGGTTTGATGCCAAACCGCACCATTTCCTCGGCGGCCATGGTGGTGATTTCGGCCAGCTGTTCGGCCGTTGGGTCGTAGTTGACGTGGGTGTCAACCAGGAACACCTGCCGGCCAGGCAGCATCAGGCCGTTCATGCAGGCATAAGTGCTCACACCGGCGCGACGTCCGATGACCTGATCGATATGGTTCAGATGGATCTGGGTGGTGCCCCAGGTGCCAACGATCAGGCCGTCAACATCACCCTTGTGCAGCAGCATGCTGCCGATCAGCGTCAGGCGGCGACGCATCTCGATCTTGGCCATTTGTACCGTAACCCCTCGGCGCTCCATCATGCGGTGATAGGTCTGCCAGAAGTCCCGGTAGCGTTCGTCCTGTTCCACATTGACGATGTCGTAGTCGATCCCTGTGCGCAGACGCAGTCCAAACTTTTCCACCCGCTGTTCGATCACCGCGGGTCGCCCGATCAGGGTCGGTCGTGCCAGACCTTCGTCGACCACGATCTGGCAGGCTCGCAGCACCCGCTCTTCTTCGCCTTCCGCATAAGCCACCCGCTTGCGGGAGGCCTTCTTGGCGGCCGCGAAGATCGGTTTCATGGTGGTGCCCGAGGCGTAGACAAAGCTCTGCAGCCGCTCGACGTAAGCCTCCAGGTTGTCGATCGGCCGCTGGGCCACACCGCTTTCCATGGCGGCCTTGGCCACGGCGGGTGCTATCTTCATCATCAGCCGCGGGTCAAAGGGCTTGGGAATCAAATAGTCCGGCCCGAAGGCGAGTTGTTCCCCGGCGTAGGCGGCCGCCACCACCTCGCTTTGCTCGGCCTGTGCCAACTCGGCAATGGCGTGGACTGCCGCGATCTCCATCTCCAGTGTGATGGTGGTGGCGCCACAATCGAGCGCGCCCCGAAAGATGTAGGGAAAGCACAGGACGTTGTTGACCTGGTTGGGGTAGTCTGTGCGGCCGGTAGCCATGATGGCGTCCTGCCGCACCGCCTTGACCTCCTCCGGCGTGATTTCCGGGTTGGGGTTGGCCAGTGCAAAGATCACCGGTCGATCGGCCATCTTTCGCACCATGTCGGGCTTGAGTACGCCGCCAGCGGACAGGCCGAGAAATACATCGGCGCCCTCGATCACCTCGCCCAAGGATCGGGCTGAGGTTTTTTGTGCAAACTCGATCTTGTCCTCGTCCATCAGTTCGGTCCGGCCCTC
>CAYPSU010000006.1:22447-44060 GCA_964413475.1 uncultured Polaromonas sp.
CCTCGTAGACCACGCCAGCCAGGTCGGTGACAAAGATGTTCTCGCGCCGCACCCCCAGATGCAGCAGCAGGTTCAGGCAGGCCAATGCCGCTGCGCCGGCCCCGGAGGTCACCAGCTTGACCTCCCCGGGCTTTTTGCCGGCAATCTTCAGCGCATTGAGCATGGCAGCGCCGACCGTGATGGCGGTGCCGTGCTGGTCGTCATGAAAGACAGGGATCTTCAGTCGCTTGCGCAGCTCGCGCTCGACATAGAAGCAGTCGGGCGCCTTGATGTCCTCCAGGTTGATGGCGCCGAAAGTCGGCTCCAGCGCTGCAATCACCTCAACCAGTTTGACCGGATCCTGCTCATTGATCTCGATGTCAAACACATCCACCGCGGCGAATTTTTTGAACAGGACCGCCTTGCCCTCCATCACCGGTTTGGAGGCCAAGGGGCCAATATTGCCCAAACCGAGTACCGCCGTTCCATTGCTGATCACGGCCACCAGGTTGCCCCGGCTGGTGTACTTGAACGCGTTGTTGGGGTCCTTGACGATTTCTTCGCAAGGCGCCGCCACGCCGGGCGAATAGGCCAACGCCAAGTCGCGCTGATTGGTCAACTGTTTGGTGGCGGAAATAGCCAGCTTGCCGGGCGTCGGCAGCTCGTGGTAGGCCAGCGCGGCACGCCGGAGCCCCTCGCGCTTGTTGTTTTTGTCATCGGCCGATTGGGGGGACATGTGATCTCCTGCGAGTGAGGTGTCGGGCCCTGCGTTGTCACGTTTACGACACCGGCGCGATTGTAGGTGGGGCTTGTGTCTTTACTGGAGGCCATTGCCCCGCCCCAGGGCTTGGATGGTTTTTACCTAAATAGAAGGAATCGCCGGCGACCGAGGCCCTGGCGGGGGGCGGTCAGCTTCCGACCGGCACAACCCGGGTGCACCCTCATGCTCACAGGGGGCCTGCTGCGCTACGATGTCTGCCTTATTCAAACATTGGAGAAAACCATGACGGCCCACTTGCCTGCCCGCTACGACCATGTCGGCAGTTTTTTGCGCCCGGCTTATTTGATTGAGGCGCGCGAACAAAAGGCCAAAGGTCAGATCAGCGCTCAGCAGTTGCGCGAGGTTGAAGACCGCGCCATCGCTGAGATCGTACGTTTTCAGCAGGACGTTGGTTTGAAGGCCATCACCGATGGTGAGTTTCGTCGCACCTATTTCCATATCGATTTTCTGGAGCAACTCGGCGGCGTGGTCACCGAGTTGCCGATGTCGGTCCTGCAGCCCGATGGCACCACCCATTTGGCCCCGCCGGTCATTCGGGTCAATGACAAGGTCACCCACCCCAAAGACATCCAGCTTGAAGACTTCAAGTATCTCAAGAGCCAGGTTGGGTCCGGTATGACGCCCAAGGTGACCATCCCCTCGCCCACGATGCTGCATTTCCGTGGCGGCCGTGCGGGTATCAGCCGGCAGGCCTATCCTGAGCTTGACCCGGTGTTTTACGACGATGTGGCGCGCGCCTACGGCGATGAGCTGCGCTCCTTGGCCGCAGCAGGCTGTACCTATGTGCAGATGGACGACACCAATCTGGCCTATCTGTGCGACGAGAAGATGCGAGAGGCGGCTCGGCAGCGGGGCGACGACCCGAATGAATTGCCGCATCGTTATGCAGCTTTTGTCAACAAGGTGGTGGCGCAAAAGCCGGCGGGCATGACGCTGGCGATGCATCTGTGCCGCGGCAATTTCAAGAGCACCCATGCGGCGGCGGGCAACTATGAGCCGGTGGCCGAGGCCCTGTTGTCAGAAATGGATATCGATGCGTATTTCCTTGAATACGACGACGATCGCAGCGGTGATTTCCGGCCGCTGCGTTTTCTGCCCAAGGGCAAGACAGTGGTTCTGGGCTTGGTCACGACCAAGTTTGGCGAACTTGAAACCAAGGACGCGCTCAAGCGGCGCATCGACGAAGCGGCCCGTTATGCGCCCCTGGAGCAGTTGGCTCTGTCACCGCAGTGCGGCTTTTCCAGCACCGTCCACGGCAACAACATTGCGGTGCAGGCGCAGCGCGACAAATTGCGCCTGGTGATCGAGACGGCCCAAGAGGTTTGGGGCGACTAGGTTACAGATAAAAAATCTTGCCGGGGTTGAGGATGTTCTTGGGGTCGAGCGTGCGTTTGATCGCACGCATCCAGCCCAGTGCCTCGGTGCCGGCTTCGTCCTTGAGAAAGCCCATCTTGTGCATGCCGATGCCGTGTTCCCCGGTGCAGGTGCCGCCCATGCTCTGGGCGCGGCGCACCATTCGGTCATTGAGGGACTCGGCCAGCTCTCGTTCGGCCGCGCTGGTCGGATCGATCAGATAGCCAAAGTGGAAGTTGCCATCGCCCACATGTCCGACCAGGAAGTGGGCAATGCCGCTGTCACGCGCTTCCTCGGCTGAAGCGACGATGCAGTCGGCCAGGCGGGAGATCGGCACACAGACATCGGTGGAGATGGCCCGGCATCCGGGGCGGCTCTGCAGCGCGGCAAAGTAGGCGTTGTGTCGTGCGGTCCACAGCCGGGTTCGCTCTTCCGGCGTGCTGGCCCATTCGAAGGCCTGTCCCCCGCGCTCCAGGGCAATCTCCTGGACCTGTTCGGCTTGTTCCTGGACGCTGGCCGGCGAGCCATGGAACTCCATGAGCAGCATCGGCTCCTCACGCAGCGCGAGCTTGGAGTGGCGGTTGAACATGCCCACCGTTTGCCCGTCGACCAGTTCGACCCGCGCGATCGGAATGCCCAGCTGAATGATGTCGATGGTGGTGCGAACCGCCTCCTCGATGCTCGGGAAGAAGCAGATGGCCGCCGAGATGGCCTCTGGCAAAGGATAAATACGCAGGGTCACTTCAGTGATCACCCCCAGGGTTCCTTCACTGCCGACCATCAGCCGCGTCAGGTCGTAGCCCGCACTCGACTTGCGCGCCCGCGTACCGGTGCGCATGATCTGACCATCGGCGGTGACCACCTCCAGGGCCAGTACGTTTTCGCGCATGGTGCCGTAGCGCACCGCATTGGTTCCGCTGGCTCGGGTGGCACACATGCCGCCAATGCTGGCATCGGCGCCCGGGTCGATCGGGAAAAACAGGCCGGTGTGTTTGATGGCCTCGTTGAGCTGCTTGCGCGTCACGCCGGGCTGCACCGTGACGGTCAGGTCCTCGGCATCGATGGCCAGGACTTGGTTCATGCGACTGACATCCAGGCTGATGCCGCCCTGGATGGCCAGCAGGTGGCCTTCCAGAGAGGATCCGGCGCCAAACGCAATCACGGGCACGGCGTACTCATTGCAAAGAGACAGCACCTGCGCCACGTCAGCGCTGCTCTGGGCAAATACCACGGCGGCCGGCGGCGGCACGGTGAACGACGATTCATCCCGTCCGTGTTGCTCGCGGACCGCCATTGCAGTGGAGCAGCGATCCCCAAAGTGTGATTTGAGCGCTTCGATCAGCGCGCCCGGTGTTTCGCGCTGAGCAATCTCGGGCAGCATATGGCTGGGCAGGGGGGCGTTCATTCGTCAAACTCCTCAAGGGCGGGGCCCGTCTCGTGAACAGGCTGATGAAAAATCTACGCTGGGGTGTTGCGTGGCTTGAAGGCCTGAGTTTATGCGAGCCCCTCAAAGGAGGGGTCCCCCTGGCGCCCAGCCGATAATCAGCGGTTACCCTAGGAGCCCCCCATGTCCAATCGACTCACCCAAATTGCCACCCGCACCGGAGACGATGGCACCACAGGCCTGGGCGACAACACGCGGGTGCCCAAGGACAACCTGCGGGTTTGTGCGATGGGCGATGTCGATGAGCTCAACTCCCAGATCGGGCTGTTGCTCTGTGAGGACATGCCGGGGGATGTGCGCGAATTGTTGGTGCAGGTGCAGCACCAGCTGTTCAATCTGGGGGGTGAGTTGTCGATTCCGGGTTTTGAGTTGTTGCAGGCGCAGGCCATCGCCCGTCTGGACCAGGCGCTGGAGGGCTACAACGCCCAGCTACCGCGTTTGCAGGAGTTCATCCTGCCGGCTGGCACCCGGGCCGCGTCTATGGCCCATGTCTGCCGCACGGTGGCCCGCAGAGCCGAGCGGTCCGTGGTCGCCCTGGGCGCGGCGCAGACCTTGCGTCCGGCGCCGCAGCAGTACCTCAACCGCCTCAGCGACCTCTTGTTCGTGCTGGCCCGGGTCCTCAACCGGATGAACGGTGGCGACGATGTGTACTGGAACAGCAAGCGCCTGCAGGAGCAAACAGGCTCCTAGGGGGCTCGGCCAGAGAGCCCCACGAGTCGGAAAGCTGGCGCTCCGACCTACCTTCTGATGCGATCAGGGCTGGCCATCCGATGGCCTGGCGCATCCGATGCTTGTAAGCATGGTGCAGGCGGGGCCTACGTCGACCGATGCCGGGGTCGGCAAGAGAATTCTGGGTGGGCCAAGACGGGGCCTCTGGCTTGGCCTGTCCCTGTTGCTTTTGGCCCTACCCTTTGCCCTGATGCGGTGGTGGCAGGGTCCGTCTGTGCCCGTGGTGGCGGTGACCCGACAGACCTTGCTGGAGTCCGTGGCGGCCGCAGGGCGGTTGCAGGCGCCGGCCCGTATCGAGATGGCCGCCGAGTTGGCGGGTACGGTCGCGCAGGTGCTGGTGCGCGAGGGGCAACTTGTGGGCGCCGGCGATTTGCTGCTGAGCTTGCAGGACGCCGAGGCTCGCGCAGTTCTCCTGCAGGCGCAAGCGGCCGAAGCTGAGGCTGCCAGCCGCGTGCGACAACAGGCTGGCCTCAGCGCGCCTCTGGCGCGTCAGAGCGTTTTGCAGGCACAGGCCGGCTGGTGGGCCGCTCAACGTGAGCATGGGCGCATCCAGGAGCTGGTGGCGCAGGGCTTTTTTGCGCCCCAGCGTCTCGATGAGGCCCAGCGGGCGCTCGAGGTTGCCGCCAGTGTGCTTGCCTCGGCAGAGCTGCAGGCCCAGGCGCAGGAAGGGCCGGGGGTGGAAGCGGCGTTGGCTCAGGCCCGGCTGGCCCAGGCGCAGGCCAATGTTCGTCTGGCGCGTGCCCGCCTAGAGCGGCTTCTCATCCGCAGCCCTGTCTCTGCCAGGGTGCTCAATCGCCAGGTCGAGCCCGGTGCCATGGCCCAGCCGGGGCGTGTGCTGCTGGTACTGGCTGAGGCAGGGGCGATGCACATAGAGGTCAGCATTGATGAGCGACATCTGTCCATGCTGCGACTGGGCATGCCTGCTTGGGCCGTTGCCGATGCCTACCCTGATCAGCCCTTTGAGGTCTATCTGTGCGAGATTGCCCCGGCCATCGATGCCGATCGTGGCTCCGTCCGCGTGCGGCTTTGCTTACAAAACCGGCCAGAGTTTTTAAGACCTGAGATGACGGTTTCGGCTGAGCTCATCGGCGACCGGCGGGAGGCCACTTTGGTGCTGCCCACGGCGCTGCTGCGAGAGGCAGACAAACCCACGCCTTGGGTGTTGGTCTTGCGGCAGGGTCGAGCGCAGCGAGTGCCGGTGCAACTGGGCCTGAGCGGGATGGGCCGCTGTGAGATTCTCAAGGGCTTGAATGAAGGCGACCTGGTGATTGCGCCCACCCTGGGCGTGTTGCCCGGTGATCGGGTCCGTTCTGCCCCCCAGAAGACCTCGGTGCAGCTGCGATCACCCCCTTCTTTTTTGCGCTGAAGATGCGCCGGGTTGAAATTTCCCTGGCTCGACAACGGCCTGCTTGCGCGCTGAGGCCGGCGCCCGTTTCGCCATGATTCGCTCTGCACGGCCCGACTTGAGCCGCTGGGCTTTTAGCCTGCCGGTGGAAGTCCTGTTGGCATTGCGCTTCCTGCGTGAGGGGCCCATCCAGAGCACGTTGGTGCTGGCCGGTGTGACCGCTGGCGTGGCGGTGACCGTTTTTCTGACGCAGCTGATCCATCAGTTGCAGGGTCTGATCATCGACCGGGTGATGGGCTCGCAAGCCCATGTGGTGATCCAGCCGGCGCAGGAGCAGGTGCTGCGCGTGCCTCAGGCCGCCGACACGGCGGCCCATGTGCAGCCGCGGCTGCAAAGGCAGCGGGCGGTGGATCAGTGGCAACAGGTCCTGGATCTGGCCTTGGCAACGCCGGGTGTGCTGGCGGTCTCGCCGGTGGTCAGCGGATCGGCTCTGGTCAGTCGAGGGGCGGTATCGCAGAGCGTCACCCTGCTGGGTGTGCGGTCCGAGGACTACAGCCGAGTGGTGCGCATGGACGGCTATATGGTGGCGGGCCGCTTTGAGCTGGCTGCAGACAGCGTTCTGGTTGGCCGAGAGCTGGCCGAGGATCTGGGCTTGAAGATGGGCGACAAACTGCGGGCGTCCACCGGCACCAGCAGCCAGATGCTGACGGTCACTGGCTTGTTCGATATGGGTGGCCGCGAGATGAACCGTCGCCGCATCTTCACCAGCTTGCGGATGGCGCAGGCTCTGCTAGACCTGCAAGGTCGCGTCACTGCGATGGACCTGAGTGTGGCCGACCTGTTTGGGGCCGATGCGGTAGCCGATCCGCTAAGGCGCCAGACCGGCTTGCGGGTGGAGAGCTGGATGCAGACCAATGCGGGGTTGCTCAACGCATTGTCCAACCAGGATGTCTCCAATCATCTGATCCGCGGCTTTGTGGTGGCCATTGTGGCTTTGGGCATTTCCAGCGTGCTGGTGGTCAGCGTGGTTCAGAAGCAGCGTGAAATCGGCATCTTGCGGGCCATGGGTGCGGCCCGTCATCGCATCATGCGGGTGTTTCTGTTTCAGGGGGCCTTGATGGGCCTGCTGGGCTCGGCGCTGGGAGTGATTCTTGCCTTCGGGCTGCTAGCTCTGTTCTCGCACGTCTACCAGAGTCCCGATGGCAGCCCAATGTACCGAGTCGAATTGGATCCCTGGCTGGCGCTGATCGCCAGCGTTCTGGCCTGTGCGGTGGGTCTGCTGTCGGCGCTTCTGCCGGCGCGGCGGGCCGCGCGCATGGACCCGGTTCAGGCCATACGCGCATGACAGCTTCCGAGCCCATTCTCAAGTTGCTTGATGTTTGCAAAAGCTACGGATTGGGCACAGCGGTTCAGGCGCAGGTGCTGCATGGCATCACTTTGACGCTGCAGCCGGCCGAATTTGTGGCGCTGCGAGGGCCTTCGGGCTCAGGCAAGAGTACGCTGCTCAATATCATCGGGCTGCTTGAGCCGCCGACCTCCGGCCGCTTGATCCTGGCCGGCCATAGCACCGCCGAACTTGACGATGCCCGCCTGACCGATTTGCGCGGGCAAGCCATCGGCTTTGTTTTCCAGTTCCACCATTTGCTGCCTGCTTTCACCGCGCTGGAGAATGTCCTGCTGCCCCTGATGATTGCCCACGGTGTCTTGCGGGCTGAGGACGAGGCGCTGGGGCGTGATTTGCTGGCCAGCGTGGGTCTGGCCGATGCCATGGCCAAGCGCCCGGGCGAGCTTTCTGGTGGTATGCAGCAGCGGGTGGCTTTGGCCCGCGCCCTGGCGCGCCGCCCGCGGTTGATCCTGGCCGACGAACCCACCGGCAACTTAGACAGCGCCAGTGCTGAAGAGGTGTTTGCATTGCTGCGGCGCTTTAACCGAGAACACGGCAGCGCGTGCATGATCGTGACGCATGATGCTCTGCTGGCGCAGCGCTGTGATCGCTGCATTGATCTGGTAGATGGCCGGCTGGTCAGCCATCAACGGCTGGCCACCAATCGCAGGTAGTCATCTCGGGTGGCTTCGTCCACCGATGCCAGCACCTGTTCGTAAGAACTGCGGTGGTGTGCAAGCAGGCGGGCCGAGGCCAGTGCGCGGGAGCGGCAGAACCAGTGGCAACTGTGTTGCATCAGCAGCATTTCAGCCAGGAAGGTGCGGGCACGCCGGGACGGGCCGAGGCCTTGGTTTTGTGCGGCCGCCCTGGCCAAGGCGCTGGCGTGCAGGTTCATCAGTGTCTGCAGGTCGACCGCGTGGCGCAGTTGCAGGGCCGGCATCAGCCGCAGCAGCGGTTCCGACAGGCCGCGCATCGGCAGCTTGACCAGGCGCACCTGATCGGCCGGCAGCCTGCCCAGGTCGGCGGCCAGCCGGGCCACCTGATCGGCCAGCCGCGCCTGGCTGCCCTCGAGCAGCTGCCAGATCGCCAGCCGTCTTTGTGCATCGTCCTCATTCAATGCGCGCTGGTAACCCTCGCTGAGGGTTTGCATCAGTTTTTCGATTTCATAGGGTTGCAGATGCAGGGCCAGCAGTCTGACGCGGCTGCGCGTGGCTCGCGATTGCATCGACCAGATGATCAGGGCCAAGGCAGCGCCGGTAGCCAGGAGATCCATGATTTCGCCAAATGAGAGGGGTTAAGAGCTTGCGCCGTGTTTGAGGCTCAGTGGGGCGGGCGGGCGGGGCGATTCATCAGCACCATGCCCACAGCCACGGCCGCAATCGCCAACACCACGCCGATGGTGACGGCCTCGCCCAACCATAGCGCACCGAAAATCAGGGTAAAGAGCGGCGTAAAAAAGGAAAAGCTGGTTACCCGCGTCACTGGGTAGCGGCCGAGCAGCCACATCCAGATCAAAAAACTAAAGAAGCCACCGAGCGAAGCCTGGGCAGCGGCCGCCCCCCAGGCCCAGGCGCTGTAGTCCCAGCGCCAAGTCTCGCCCAGAGCCAGCGAAAGGCTGGGTAAAAGAACGGCGCTCACGCTGACCTGATAAAGCAGCAGTTTTTCTGGCCGAATCTGGGTCAGGGTCGAGCTTCGGATCACCACGGTGGTCAGGCCCCAGAACAGCCCGGCCGCCAGCCCGAACAGGTCGCCGGTCAAGGTGGGGCCGGCGGCCTGCGTCAAACCCTCGCGCAGTGCGAAGACCACTGCAAAAAAAGCCAGTGCCAGGCCAGCCCACTGACTGGCATGCAGGCGTTCTGAACGGCTCCAGAGAGGCACCAGCAGAGCGACCCAGAAAGGCGAGGTGTAGAGAAAAACGGTCAGGCGCGAGGACCCGGTGTACTGCATGCCCACATAAATGCAGACGAATTCGGCAGCGAACAGCAAGCCGGCAAGCAGCCCCGCACGAAGGGTGCCGTCCCCCCGCCACCAGACGATGCCGCGCAGCTGGCACCACAGCAATAGCAAGACGGTGGCCCCCAGCATGCGCATCCAAGCCTGGAACACTGGGGGCATTTCCGACAGCGTGACCTTGATCAGCACCTGCTGCATGCCCCAGAGCAGGCAACAGCCCAGTAGCAGGCTCACGGCCAGACCGTCCAGCCGGTTCTGGCGTGTGGGGCTATTCATGAGCGGCGGTGAAGCACGGGCCAGCGTCTTCCGGTGGCTTTCAGGCCTGCTGCGGGAACATCCGTCCCCGGTGGTAGAGCAAGGGCAGCGAGCTCGGCCCGCTGCTGCAATGCTCAACCCGGCCGACAAAGATCACATGGTCGCCTTCGGGGTGACGGCTGTGCTGACTGCACTCGAATACCGCCAGGCAACCTTCCAGCAAGGGACAGCCGTGCGGGCTCCAGCCGTGCTGCAGGCCTGCCCAGCGTTGTTCCCGCGGTCCTGCAAAGCGCTCGCCCAGGGCCAACTGATCGGCGCTGAGGACGTGAATGGCATAGTGGCTGACCGACTCGAAGATGGGCATCGACTGGGAATTGCGGCTCAGGCTCCACAGCACCAACGGGGGCTGCAGGGACACCGAATTGAAGGAGCTGACGGTCAGCCCGGCGCGTTGCCCGTCGGGCAGGCAGGCTGTGACCACCGTCACGCCGGTGACGAACAGCCCCAGGGTCTGGCGCAGATGGAGTTCTGAAAGAGGGGCGACCCAGGGGTCGTGCGCGGGCTGGGCGATAGACATGGCCGGACCAAGAAATGCAGGCTGGCAGGGCAAGGCAAAACGCCGATTGTCCCTGATCGGCTGGGCCGACCCTGGACCCAGGGGGGGGGCCGTTTATCCGGCCTTGATCGGGCGTGTGATTTTGCGTGTGATCGCAAACGCGATTCAGCTTCTTGCCGGCGCCACATTCACGCCCGCGACCTGGTGCCGGTCGATCGCTTGCTGCACCAGCCCCCCGGCTTTGGCCCGTTCGGCAAAGTCGGCGAGAAAACGCGCGGCGCACAGATTGGGTCTGGGCGTGCCGATGGCTTGTTGCACTGCAGTGAAGTGACCCGGCAGGATGCGGCTGCCCGGCAGTCGGGCCTGATCGCTCAGCAGCCGCGGTTGCAGGCCAGCCAAGGCATCCAGACCTTGCTCCACGAACAGGGCCCATGATTCATCCATGCTGCGCGCAAGCACCAGCTGGGCGCGCTTTAGGGTCCGCTGCAGATACAGGGTGTAGGCGCCGGTGTCCATGGTGGCGATGCGCACCTCGGGCCGGTCGACCTCCTCGAGGCTGTTCAAAGCTGAGCCGGCCGGCACCAGGTAGCCCGCAGGGATTTCCAGATAGGCTGGCGAGAAAGCAATCTTGGTCGCGCGGGCGGGCTCATCAGCCAGGAAAGCCACATCCCAGGCGTCTGCTTCGGCGGCATCGCCCAGCGGGCCGGGTGAGGGATAGGGCACAAACTGCAGTGGCGCGCCCAGCTCCGCGGCCAGACTGCGCGCCAGATCCGGCACGATGCCCTGCGGATCGGTCGGCGCGCTTCCTGGCTTGATCAACAGGAAATTTGACAGATTCAGGCCTACCCGCAGTACACCTTTGGGGGTCAGCTCTTGCAGGGCGCGGGCGTTTTCGGGGTGCATGCAACATCTCCTGGCGTCTTGATTCTGGGGGGATTGCATCACACCCAGGTGGCCGACGCTATCGCGCCCGCCCTTTCGACGTCACAGAAGCTCTGAAGCATTTACGATTTTTAAAACAAAATATCAGAAAGCCCGATCTTGGCCAGGCTTTGCGCGACAGCCGTCTTCCGGGCCGGGCCGGCTAAAGGCCACTTGCCCTGGCTCGGGGGTTCACATGACCTTGCGGCCAAGGGTCTTCATTCCCGAGTAACGCCACAGGTCAGCTTGGCCGACGACAATTGCGCGATGCATCAGGGAACGGTCAGGCGCAGCGACCCTGGGCAAGAGGCGGCGTGCTCGGCAGACGCCCGTCCGGTCGCACCCAAGCGGATCGCGGAGTCGCGGGCTGCGCCTGCGCGAATCGCAGAGCTCGAGCATGAAGTTGAGCAGCTGCGCCGGCGCTGCGAGGACCTCGATGGTTTTGCTCATGCGGTCGCTCACGACCTGCGTTCTCCCCTGAGCGCCCTTGATGGGTTTTCTACTCTGCTGGAGGAGTCGCTGGGGGATCTGCCCCCGCAGCAGGTGGCGCAGGCGCGACATTGGGCTGCCCGCGTGCGCGCATCTGCGCAGCTTATGGGAGATTTGATCGAAGGCTTGCAGGCGCTGGCCCAGCTCTCGCGCTCGCCCCTCAAGTGCGACTCGGTCAATCTGAGCGAACTGGCCGAGCAGGTTCTGGCTGCGCTGGCGCAGCGCCATCCTGCGCCGCCGATTGATGCGGTGGTGCAACCGCGGCTCGAGCATGTCGGCGACCGGCGTCTGTTGCGGCAACTGCTGGAGAACCTGATGGATAACGCCCGCAAGTTCAGCGCGCGCGGGCAACAAGTACAGATTGAATTTGGACGCCTGGCCCAGCCCGATGGTTCTCAGGCCCCGGTGGGTGCATATTTCCTTCGCGATCGAGGGGTTGGTTTTGACATGGCGCAGGCCAGTCGACTGTTTCAGCCCTATCAGCGACTGCATGGTCACGATGAGTTTGTCGGGCTGGGGCTGGGTTTGGCGATCGTCCGGCGCATCGTGGCGCGCCATGGCGGGCAGGTGTGGGCGCAATCTCAACCGGGCCAAGGCACAAGCATTTATTTCACCCTGGGTGAGGCCAAAGGCGCTCACTCGCGGGTGCAAGAGGGAGTATGACCATGCGGGACGAAGATCGCAGCGCCAGCGGCTCAGATGCTGGCGAATCCACGTCGGAGGCAGCCCGTGGCTCGCGCCGATCTTCCTTCAAGGCCCAGATGCTGCAGGCCCGTGAAGATGCCATCGTTCAGGCAGTCAACCGCCTGCTGGCGGAAAAAGGCTTCGACTTGATGACGGTCGACGAGGTGGCCGCAGAGGTCGGCATTGCCAAGGCCAGTCTTTACAAGCATTTCCCCAGCAAGGAGGATCTGGCCGCTGCCGCCATGGTGCGTGTGTTGACGCAGGCCGAAGACTTCCTCGATCAGCTGCCCCAGCAGGCCGCGCCTATTGAGCAGCTCAAGTCGGTGGTGCGCTGGATGATGCGCTTGCAACTGGCCGGTCAGATGCCCACGCTGCCTAGCCAGAATTCGAGTTTGCGGGCACGGTTGATGGCCAATACTGCTTATCTGGACCTGCTCATGCATGTCAGCGATCGGCTCGGGGCCTGGATTGAAGCCGCCCAGGCCGAAGGCAGCATTGATGCCACTTTGCCGCCCATCCTGGTGCTCTACACGGTCTACTCCCGTGCCTGCGACCCGGTGCTGGAGTTCATGAAAGCCGGCGGCCAGTTTGATGATGAAGCCATCGTTGAGTGGGTGACAGGCACCTGCTTCAACGGACTGAGGGCACGCTGACCGCTGAGGTACCGGCGGGCCCGCTCAGGGCTCTTCGCTTTGCGTCCGTTCGGCCAGCTGGCTGCGCGCCACCTGCAGGGCCAGGCACAGATCGTCCCAGGCTTTGGCCTTGTCGACCGGGTGTCGCAGCAAGGTGGCGCTGTCGTAGCTTGCCACGGCGGGCAGGCCCCAGAGCTCGTGAATCTGCCCGCGCAGCTGACCGAGGGGCTCGGTGCTCTCCAGCAGGGCTTGAGCGCCCAGGCGCCCCATGATGAATACCAGATCGGGCGCGCTTTGGGCCAGCGCATCTTCCAGACCGGCCACGCCGGCGGGCGCCTGCGTTCTTAGCAAGGGTGCCAGATACACCGTGTGTCCCTGGTGCAGGCCGGCGGCTCGCAGCATCGCCAGCAACAGCTGCTCGATCTCGGTGCTGCCCCTTTCGTTGCGCTGCTCGGCCAGCAGCAACCAGCGCGGACCTTGGGCAAGGGTTGAGTCGGCCGCGCCATACAAAGCCTGCAAGGGACCCAGCTGCCAGCCGCTGGCGGCAACCGCGGGCTCTTTTGCAGGCGCTGCCGGCGGGGGGGTCGGGGCGGTTGCCTTGCCGACGGCCTCTTCAGGGGCTCCTTGCCTGCGCGCTTGCGCTCCAGAGGCCGCTGGCTGAGGCGACCGGGAGCCCGCTGCCGAGGGCTCTGGACTGGCAGCATCGGGGGCAGCGGTGGGCCACCAGACCCTCACGCCGATTTCGCGCAGCAGCGCGCGTTGGCGCGCATCAAGCTTCATGCATCCTCCGGCAGTAGGTTCAAGCTCATGACGACAGCGTCTTCGCGCTTGAACGGCGCCAGCGGGTAATAGTTGCGACGAACGCCGACCGCCTTGAATCCGTAGCGGGCATAAATTTGACGGGCCCGTACATTGCTGACCCGTACCTCCAGCCACAGCGACTGGGCGCCTTGCAGCTGCGTCCACTGCACCCCCTGCTGTAACAGATGCAGGCCCAGGCCTTGTCCCTGTCTGCTCGGCGTTATCGTGATGTTGAGCAGGTGCGCCTCTTGGGCGCCCAGCATCAGCACCAGGTAGCCTATCAGCTGCTGGTCCTCGATCAGGACCTGCGCGTGGTAGCCCGCGCGCAGCGAGTCCGAAAAATTACCGCGCGACCAGGGGTGGGTGTAGGCCTGGCGTTCGATCGAGCTCACTGCATCGAGCCAGCTTTCAGTCATGGCCAGAAGTTGCAGATGAGCCACAGGGCTTGAAGAAGCCAGGGCGCTCATGCGGCCACCTGGCCGGCGGCTTTGGCCGCCAGGCGTTCCTCGGTGGTCAGGGCCACCTTGTCGCGAATGTACAAAGGCAGGGCGTGCTCGGCCGGCACCAAGCCTTCCAGCATGCGGGGCGCCAGGCTCAGCAGCGCTGCTGCTGTGGGCAGGGCCTCGACCCACAGGCTGCCCAGCGGCAGCCGAGGCAGACGCTGCGCGTAAGGCCCCATTGCATTGCCTGCCGCAAGGTGCAGCGCGGCATTCCCGTCGCGCACTGGCCAAGACAGTTCCTGCGGCGCGCACAACTGGCAGGGCGCTAGCGCTTGCAGGCGATCGTGCTTGACTGAAAAGTGCTGCAGGTAGACCTCATCCATGCGTGCATCGAGCACCGCGCTGATGAACTGCGCATCGGGCCTGGCCAAGCGGGCTTCTTCGGCCACCGCCATCAGCGTGTCTATCGGCAATACGAGTCGCTCGCTGCCAGCGGCCAAACCCTGCGCCACCGCGCAGGAGGTCCGCAGACCCGTGAAAGAGCCGGGCCCGCGTCCGAAGACGATGGCATCGAGTTCTCGCAGGCGCAAACCGGCCTGGACCAGCAAGTCCAGGGCGATGGGAATCAGGGTGGAGGAGGCCTTCGCGGCGCCTGGCCCCTGGTGCAGCCAGCGTTGCGCTCCAACGCTGACGCCAACCGACAGGATGTCGGTGCTGGTGTCAAAGGCCAGAAAGCGGCTGGGGTTGTTGGTCGTCACGGGGGTCAGGGTCGTCGGATCGGCGGGCCAAGCCCCATCGATTATCCGGGCAAGCCCGATCTGCGATCGAATTTGCATCAGGGCGACGGCAGCCTTGGGGCCCAGGGGCTGAACGTATGATTTGTCCCTATGGGCGCAATGCACTTGAGGGTCACGACGATGGCAGCCCTGCTGTTGGCCGGTTCTGCCGCTGCCCAAGCAGAGCTGCCCCGCGCCGTGCAGGCGGCTCTCGCAAGGTCGCAGGTGCCGCCCGAATCGGCGGCTTTCGTGGTGACGGATCTGGCCAGCGGTCGGGTGCGACTGAGCCATCGCGCGGCAGCGGCCATGAACCCCGCCTCGGTCACCAAGCTGGTGACCACCTCGGCTGCACTGGATTTATTGGGGCCGGGTCACAGGTGGATCACCACGGTGCTGGCCGAGGGTTCCTTGCAGGGTGAGGTGCTCAAGGGGCATCTGGTCTTGCGCGGCGGGGGCGACCCCAAGCTGGTGATAGAGCGGCTGCAAGCCCTGCTGGCGCAAGTGCAGGCCAGTGGGGTCAGGGCCATTGAGGGGGACATCGTGCTGGACCGCCAGCTGTTCAAGCCTGCCTCGGTGCGACCGGGCGACTTTGATGGTGAGCCGCTCAAGCCCTACAACGCCCAGCCCGATGCCCTGCTGATCAACTTCAAGTCGGTGGTGTTGACCTTCACGCCCGAGCCGACCCAGCGCAGAGCGGTCATCAAGATGGAGCCCGCCCTGGCGGGCGTGGAGGTCGAAAGCAGCGTGCCCTTGACGACGGGCCAGCGTTGCGAAGACTGGCGCGCTGCCTTGCAGCCAGTGCTCGATCAGCCACAGCGCCTGCAGTTTCGCGGGCGCTATCCGGCCGCCTGCGGCGAGCGCAGTTGGCCCACCGCCTATATCGAGCCGGAGAGCTTTGCCGCCCGCGTCATTGAGGCGGCTTGGCGGTCTCAGGGCGGTGGCCTGTCAGGCCGGGTGCGCGATGCCACTGTGCAGGAGCAAGCGGCCCTGGCGCAGGGCCGCTCGATCTCGGGGCAGCGGCCAGCACTGCGGCTGGACGCGCCCTCGCTGCCCCTGAGCGATATCGTGCAGGATATCAACAAGTTCTCTAACAACGTCATGGCCCAGCAGGTCTTCTACACCCTGGGCCTGCGGGCCGAGCCTGCAGCGGCCGGTACTCTGGCAGGGGCGCGGTCGGTGGTGCTGGATTGGTGGCGTCAGCGCCTTCCAGCCAGTGCACTGCCGGTGTTGGACAACGGTTCGGGTTTAAGCCGCGTGGAACGCATCAGTGCGCAGGCGCTCTCTGACTTGCTCGGGCGCATGGCCCGCAGCGCTGTGGCCGATGATTTGCTGGCTTCATTGCCGGTCGCCGGTGTGGATGCCACCATGCGCAACCGCGCTCGGGCCGTGGCTGGGCAGGCCTGGCTCAAGACCGGATCGCTGCGTGATGTCAGTTCGATCGCCGGGTATGCCCAGTCGGTCTCGGGTCGCCGTTACGCCGTGGTGGGTATCATCAATCATGACAACGCGGGGCCGGCTCGCGCAGCCCTTGATGCGCTGGTTCAGTGGGTGGTGCAACAGGATTCGCCCTGAGCGATGGGCGTCCCCGCAGCGATGGGCTTGGCTTGAGGCGCTGTGCCTGATCGGCCGACGCAGCGCGCCGAGGGCGGCGCGCTGAGCAGGCCCCGATCGTGCCTGACCGCAGCATCAAACAGCGCCCTGCCCTACACTCAAATCATGGTCCGCCTCTCTGTCCTTGATCTGTCGCCCATTGCCCAGGGTTCAACCCCGGCGCATTCGTTTCGTAACTCTCTGTCGCTCGCCCGTCATGCAGAGCAGTTGGGCTATGAGCGTTACTGGCTGGCCGAGCATCATGGCATGCCCGGGATTGCCAGTGCAGCCACCTCTGTGCTGCTGTCTTATATCGGCAGTGGCACCAACCGCATACGCATAGGCGCCGGCGGCATCATGCTGCCCAACCATTCACCCCTGGTGATTGCCGAGCAGTTTGGCACGCTGGAATCACTCTTTCCGGGCCGCATCGACCTGGGTTTGGGGCGTGCGCCCGGCTCGGACCTGCAAACCGCGCGGGCCTTGCGCCGCAATCTGCAGTCCGACGCTGATGAATTTCCGCAGGATGTGCTGGAGTTGATGGACTACCTCTCCGATGCGCCGCGTCAGCCGGTGCGGGCGGTGCCGGGGACGGGGCTGCGGATGCCGATCTGGATTCTGGGCTCGAGTCTGTATGGCGCGCAGCTGGCGGCGCTGTTTGGATTGCCTTTCGCTTTTGCCTCGCATTTCGCGCCGGCGCAGATGATGGATGCGATTGCGATCTATCGCGAGCGGTTCACGCCTTCTGCGCAGCAGGATCGGCCCTATGTGATGCTGGGCTTTAATGTGTTTGCGGCCGATACCGATGCGCAGGCCCAAGTCATTGCCACTTCGGCCCAACAGGCCTTCGTCAACCTGCGCAGCGGCCGGCCGGGCCAGCTGCCGCCACCGCATCCAGGGTACCTGCAGCAACTCGGTGCGTCCGAACAGGCGGTGTTGCGCAATCTTCTCACCTGTTCGGCCATCGGCTCGCCAGAGACGGTGGCCCAGCAGATGCAGGCGTTTGTCGAGCGCACAGGTGCCGACGAACTGATGATCGCCGGACAGATTTTTGATCACCAGGCCCGCTTGCATTCCTACGCGATGGCGATGCACGCCGCGCGCGAGGCGTTGGCCGCCTGAAAAGCGGCCACCCGGGCCCCTGGGGGGCGGCGCTGCCACAAGCAGATCATCGCGCCGCAGGCCGCGCTCTCATAACCCAAA
Organism: uncultured Polaromonas sp.; assembly: GCA_964413475.1. Lineage (GTDB taxonomy): Bacteria > Pseudomonadota > Gammaproteobacteria > Burkholderiales > Burkholderiaceae_C > Polaromonas. The sequence continues at coordinate 39,763 of CAYPSU010000006.1, forward strand.
GCTTGGGCTTGGCGCCTGGGCCATTGAGCCCGCGCGGTGATCGTGGGCTCAGGCCGCGGCGCGTTGCAGACGGTCGCGCACGCCGTCCCACTCGGCACCTGCTGGTGGCCGCTCCACCCAGATCTCTGTCACTTGCCTGGCATCGAGCTCCCGCAGCACTGCAAACAGCTGGTGCGCCGCATCGCCAGCGTCGCTGGCTTGTTGGCGCCAGAGCAAGTTCGGGGGGGGTGTCTTGGGCTCTTGTGCGCTCCAAAGGCCAATGGCGAGACTCTTTGGCGGGGCTTCATCGCTGAGAGCTTTCAGGCGCAGAGCCAACTCCGCTGCATTGAGCAGCCGCACCCGTGCGCGTGGGGCATAGTGCGACTCCAGCGTGCCCGAGGCGCGCGGTGCGGCCTGCCTCAGGGAAGTGGCCATCGACTGACCGCAGGCGGCTTCGATTTGCGTGGTCGTGATGACCCCTGGCCGCAGCAGCACCGGTGCGCCGCGGGTGCAGTCCACGATGGTCGACTCGATCCCCACTTCGCAGGGGCCGCCGTCGAGGACCAACAGCTCAGGCCCGAACTCGTCCTGTACATGGGCCGCCGTGGTTGGGCTTACGCGTCCGAAGCGGTTGGCGCTGGGCGCCGCCAGGCCGCTGCCGAAGGCCTGCAGCACCGCTTGCGCCACCGGGTGAGAGGGGCAGCGCAGACCAATAGAGGCTTGCCCGCCGGCCGCCTGCGCGGCCACGCCTGCGCGACGCGGCAGGATCAGGGTCAAAGGTCCCGGCCAGAAGGCATCGATCAGGCGCTGTGCAAAGTCAGGCACTTCGGCTGCGTAATCTTGCACCTGGGCGCTGGTGGCCAGATGCACGATCAGCGGGTGGTCCGCTGGCCGTCCCTTGGCTGCGTAGATTCGGCCCACGGCCACATCGTTGAGGGCGTCGGCGGCCAGCCCATAGACCGTTTCGGTGGGCAGGGCCACCAGCGCGCCGGCTCGCAGTTGATCGACGGCCAGGGCGATTGCGCCCGGGGCTTGGGCCTGCAGCTTCATACCAACGGTTCAAGCGCCTCGAGCACCGGCAGCCCCAGCAGCTGCGCGCACTGAGTCGCGCGGGCTTGTATCTGCTGCAGGCTTGGGCCGGTGACGGTCAGGTGGCCCATCTTTCGACCGCGCCGGGCTTCGGTTTTGCCGTACAGATGCAGATGGGCTCCGGGCACGGCCAGAACGCTGGCCCAGTCGGGGGTACGCTCGCGCCCCTCTGCGTTGAACCAGATATCACCCAGCAGGTTGAGCATCAGGGCCGGGCTGTGCTGCCGAGGCGACGGCAAAGGCAGGCCAGCCAGGGTGCGCACCTGAAGATCAAACTGAGATTGGTCGAAGGCGTCAAGGGTGTGGTGCCCGCTGTTGTGGGGGCGCGGTGCCATCTCGTTGACCACCAGATGCGGCCCCTTCGGACTGTCCACCACAAAAAACTCGATGCACAGCAGGCCCACATAGCCCAGCTCCTGCGCAAGGGTCAAAGCGGCGGCCTGGGCCTGCTCGGCCAGCGCCTCGGGCAGGCAGCCCGGGTAGGCGTGGGTGACGGCCAAGATGCCGTCAACATGCACATTGCGCTGCGCCGGATAGACCACTGCCTGTCCGTTGTTCCCGCGGGCGACCAGCACCGAACACTCGGCCCGTAGCGGCAGCATCTTTTCCAGCACGCAAGCCACCCGGCCGAGCTGCACCCAGGCCTGGGCCAGCTCTGCCTGTGTTTTCACCCGCACCTGCCCCTTGCCGTCATAGCCCAGTCGCGCTGTCTTGAGGATGCCCGGCAGCAAGTCGACGCTGACCGAGGGCAGATCGCCCTCTTCGCGGATAACTGCGTGAGGTGCGCAGGCCACGCCTGAGCGGCCAGCGCAGGCGTTGAAACGGGTTTTTTCGGCGATGCGGTCCTGGGCAATGGCCACACAGGCAGCGTCTGGCGCCACCGGTCGCAAGCGGGCCAGCTGCTCCAGGGCTTGGGCCGGTACGTTTTCAAATTCGGTGGTGATGGCTGCGCTCAAGCGGGCCAATTCGGCCAAGCCCTGGTTGTCGGTGTAGTTGGTTTGCAAGTGGTGGTGGCTCACCTGGCCGGCCGGGCTGTGCGGGTCGGGATCGAGGACTGCCGTGAAATAGCCCAGCTTCTGGGCGGCGTGCACAAACATGCGGCCGAGCTGGCCGCCGCCCATGACGCCTAGTGTGGCACCGGGCAGGATGGGGCTTCTCTCGGGCGCAGCTTGATCCCGGGCCGGGCCGTCTGCCCGAGTCGCGGTGCGGCTCATGCCGGCGGCAGCGTCATGGCCTGCGCCGCGCGCGTCTGCTCGGCCCGGTAGGCGCTGAGTTTTTCGGCCAAGGCGGTATCGCGCAAGGCGAGCATGGCCACTGCGAACAGCGCTGCATTGGCTGCGCCGGCCTGCCCGATGGCGAAAGTGGCCACCGGAATGCCCTTGGGCATCTGCACGATGCTGTGCAGGGAATCCACCCCCTGCAGATGGCGACTCGGTACAGGTACGCCCAGCACCGGCACGGGGGTTTTGGCCGCCAGCATGCCCGGCAGGTGGGCTGCGCCCCCGGCCCCGGCGATGATGGCCTGCAAGCCCCGCCCCTGAGCTGACTGTGCATAAGCAAACATCTCATCGGGCATGCGGTGGGCTGACACCACCTTGGTCTCGTGGCCAATGCCAAAGTCCTGCAGGATCTGCACGGCCGGCTGCAGGGTCTCCCAGTCACTGCTGGAGCCCATGACCACGCCGACTTGGAGGGGGGTGCTGCTGCTCATCCTGGGGAGGCCTTCAAAGGCGGTTCGGGGTTGGGGTTGAATCAGACGCGGCCCTGGTGGTCTGAGCCGGGGCTTGAAGGAAGATGCAATTTTATGCGGCTGCGGTGGTGCGCCGCCCGCCCGGTGGTACTTGCGCTGTTCTGAGCGTGCCTCCGAGCAGAGTGAGGGGCGGGCGCGACGGCCTCATCCTGCAAGCAGGAATCGGCCACCGCCCAGATCCCGGACCGCCCGTGCGGTGCCGCTGTTCTTTGGGAAGGGCCCTGGGTTTGGCTGGGGGCATAACCAGCAGGTACCATACCCGCATGATTGATGTGACCATGGCGAATTTTGAACAGGAAGTCATCGCCGCTTCCATGAATACCCCGGTGCTGGTTGATTTCTGGGCCCCCTGGTGCGGCCCCTGCAAATCACTCGGCCCCATCCTTGAGAAGCTCGAACTCGACTATGGCGGCCGTTTCAAACTGGTCAAGATCAATTCGGACGACGAGCAGCAACTGGCGGGCGCCTTTGGCATACGAAGCATTCCCACCTGTGTGTTGCTCATCGGGGGCCGGCCCGTGGACGGTTTTGCCGGCGCCCTGCCAGAAGGGCGGGTGCGCGAATTCCTGGACAAGCATCTGCCCAGTGACGACGAAATGCAAGCCCAGGCCGACGCCGAGCAGGCGCAGGACCTGATGGAAGAAGGCGACCTGCAAAGCGCTATCGACAAACTGGCCGAGGCGCTGGCTGCCGACCCGGGCAACGACGACGCCCGCTTTGACTATGTCAAGTTGCTCATCGGCACCGGGCAGCTGCCGCAGGCTGCTCAGGCCTTGGCGCCTGCCCTCTCGCGCATTCCGGTACCGATGCGTTTTGAGGCGCTCAAACAGTGGCTGGCTGCGTTTGAATTCGTCACCACCGACCCGCGCGGCCAGTGGAGCCTGGAGCAGTTTGACGCGGCTATCGCCCAAAACAAGCGGGACTTCGACACCCGCCTGGCCAAAGCCCGGGTGCTGATGGCTGCCGGCCAGTGGACCGAGGCCATGGACGAGTTGCTTGAGATCATCATGCGCGACAAAAAATGGGCCGATGAGTTGCCGCGCAAGACCTTTGTGGCCATCCTGGAGCTGCTCAGTCCGCCCAAACCCAAGCCCGCCGCTGGCACCCCGGGCAAGACGGCCGCCGGCATCGAACTGGTCGGCGCCAACGCGGTACAGGAAGACCCGCAGGCCGCGCTGGTTTCGAGCTATCGGCGCAAGCTCAGCATGATGCTCAACTGATCAGGGCGCGCCGTCCCCTCGAGGACGCGGCTCCCGCGAGCTTTCGGCAGGCCCGGGGCGGTTGCGAGCGCCGTCCTCGGCGCGGTAGTTCCTCCGATCCCGCCGGTTATGTCACCTGCTGGTGCGAGCCCAGCCCGGCCGCACCATCACCGTGCATTTCCCTGCCTGTTTTGGGGCTTTAAGCCGGTGAAACAGTTGGCACGGCTTCTGCGTAAGGACAAAGTCTATTCGTTGACTTTGCAGGAGCTCTCCATGAAATT
>CAYPSU010000007.1:0-40126 GCA_964413475.1 uncultured Polaromonas sp.
AGTTGGTTAGAATACCGGCCTGTCACGCCGGGGGTCGCGGGTTCGAGCCCCGTCCACTCCGCCAAAAAATAAAAACCCTTGCAAGTCAACGATTTGCAAGGGTTTTTTCATTTTCGACTGGTCTAGTTTTATCGCGTGCTCCTATCGCGTGTGTCTAGTGGCAATTTGCTGATCCACGCCATGCGGTGAGCGGCGTCTGATCTGACTGACCCTGACCCCGATTCCTTACCGCTCAACAGTAGAAATTTCCAGCCCTCCGTTCAAGCCGGATCGGCGACAAACGGATTGCTGCGTCTTTCCTGGCCAAAGCTGCTTTCGGGACCGTGCCCCGGGATGAAGATGGTCTCATCGCCCAAGGGCCAGAGCTTGCTTCGGATGCTGTCGATCAATTGATCGAAATTGCCCTGCGGAAAATCGGTACGGCCAATGCTGCCGGCAAAGAGCACGTCGCCCACAAAAGCGCGCTTGAGCTCGGGCGAATAGAAAACCACATGGCCAGGCGTGTGTCCGGGGCAGTGGTGCACCTGCAAGGTGTAGGCGCCGATGCAGACGCGATCGCCCTCGTGCAGCCAGCGTGTGGGGCTGAAGGCCTCGGCGCGTGGAAAGCCGAACATCACGCTTTGCTGGGGCAGGGCGTCGATCCAGAACTGATCGCCAGGGTGGGGGCCGATGATGGGCAGGTTCTGCCTGCGCGCCAGTTCGCCAGTGCCACCGGCGTGATCGATATGGGCATGGGTGAGCCAGATCTGTTCGAGCTTGAGATCGAGCCGCTCGACCTGCGCCAGCAGATGATCGAGATCGCCGCCCGGATCAATCACGGCCGCCTGCCGCGTTTGTTCATCCCAGATCAGGGAGCAGTTTTGTGCAAACGCGGTAACGGGGATGGTGAGATAGGACAACACAGCAAGGACCTCTGAGAGCCGTGATCTTAGCGCCCAGGGTTTGCGCCGGCCCGTACCTGCGGCCGTGCTGGACTGGACGCGCGGGGTTGGGGCTTGTCAGTCCTCGTTTCTGGAGGACATGCGTGCACGTTCGACCGAGGCCAGACCTTCGCGCTGGGCCTGGGCCTTGTCCAGCGCCCGGCGCAGTTCCTCAGGGCTGGGATTGCCCAGCACCAGGGGCTCGCCGTAGCTGCCGTCGGCCCGTTCCGGGAAAAACACGGTCCACTTCACGCCGTCGATGAATTCGCCGTCTTCCACCCGCTCGCGCAGTTCGGTCAACTGGGCCAGCAAGCGCTGCTGTTGCTGCTCGTCGGTGAGGTAGGCAACTTCCAGATGCACATCGCCTTCACTCCAGACGATGGTGTACCTCGGCACCCGTTCGTCGGGCGCACGCAAAACGCGAAGCAAAGCCTCTTTGATATGTGCGGGTAGCCGTTCTGCCGGCATGCCACTGCTCCTGCCCTTGTTTGGCGTCTCGGATCGATGGTCGGTCCGGCGCTCTCGTTATGCGGGTTCCTCGAGATATAACTCTACCGTGATCGGGGCATCGGCGCCATAGGGTATGCTCTGTCGCGATCACTTGTCGACGCACGGTGTCAACTGGCCGGCCCGCAGGGCCCGCCGCACCTTCTCAGTGCAGTTTGGACAGCGCGGCTCTGAGATGACCGATGGTTCGGTCGACATGGTGCCATTTCTCCAAGCCGAACAGACCGATGCGGAAGGTTCGGAAATCAGCCGGCTCGTCGCACTGCAGGGGCACGCCAGCGGCCGTTTGCAGGCCGGCGGCCAGGAATTTTTTGCTCGACTGGATGTCGGGGTCGGTGGTGTAGCTGACCACGACGCCCGGCGCTTCAAAGCCGGGGGCTGCGACGCTGGGATAACCGGCCTGGGCCAGCAGCAGGCGCACCTGGCGCCCCAGTTCAATTTGCTCCTGGCGCACTTTGGCGAAGCCGTAGGCCTCGGTCTCCAGCATGACTTCGCGCAGGCGCACCAGGGCATCGGTGGGCAAGGTGGTGTGATACACGTGGCCGCCGCCCTCGTAGGTTTCCATGACCTGCAGCCATTTGCGAAGATCCATGGAATAGGTGGTGCTCTGGGTCTGGTCGATCGCCTCGCGTGCCCTCTGACTGAACATCACCATGGCGCAGCAGGGCGAGCTGCTCCAGCCCTTCTGTGGCGCTGTAATAAAGACATCGACGCCGATGGCTTGCATGGCCACCCACATCGCACCCGAGGCCACGCAGTCGAGGACCAGCAGGCCCCCGTGGGCATGCACTGCATCGGCCAGTGCACGCAGGTAGTCATCGGGCAGCATCATGCCGGCCGATGTCTCTACATGCGGCGCGAAGACCACCGCAGGCTTTTCTGCAGCAATGGCGGCCACCACCTCGGCGATGGGCGCAGGCGCCCAGGGCGCCTGGCTGCCTTCGGCCACGCGGCGGGCCTTCATGACGGTGTGGCTGGCGGGGATTTGCCCCATGTCAAAGATTTGCGTCCAGCGATAGCTGAACCAGCCATTGCGCACGACCATGACATGCTTGCCGGTGGCAAATTGCCGCGCCACCGATTCCATGCCAAAGGTGCCGCTACCGGGCACCAGGGCCACTCGGTGGGCGTGGTAGACGTCTCTGAGCATGCGCGATATGTCGCGCATCACGCCCTGGAAACGTACGGACATGTGGTTGAGGGAGCGGTCGGTGTAGACCACCGAGAATTCAAGCAGTCCGTCGGGGTCGATCAGGGGCAGCAGGCCGGGCATGGCGTCTCCTTTAGGGATCACGCAAGTCTATCGCAGGCGGTTGCCCGGGGTGGGCGTCGGCCCGGATCGAGCTTGCGGCCCGCAGGTCAGACACCGATTGTCTGCAAGACCGGAATTTGGGCGACACTTCGCACCTCGGGCTTGCTGGGCAAGCTCTCCTGAGGAGTTTTTGTGTCCAAGCTGTCTCGTTCTGTGATCGGTGAACTGGTGCATGCGGCCTTGGCTGCGCGGGTTCGCCTGCTGCTGGGTCAGACCGGTTTTGGCCCCCTTCTGGCCGAGCAGGAGCGGGTCGCCCTGGCTTTGGCGAGGGGGGCTTGTCATGTCTACGGCGCTGGTGAGGTCGGTCAGACCGCTATGGCCCAGGCGGTGATTGATGCCTTTGAACTGGATCCGGTCTACTACGCCGCCAGTGATCTTGATTTTCTGGTCTCAGAAGGCTTGACCAGCGCGGGACTTGCCCTGGCCGATGTGGTGCGCGGTCACGAGCGCGACACCCGCAAGGCTTGGCAAGGGCAGGTGGTGCCCCGTCTGGACCGGGTGGCCGAGTTCGTGGTGTCGGTGTTTGACGGCCGCTGGCCGCTGCAGTGCCAGCGCAAGCCCTTTAGTGTCTGGTTGCGCGAGAACGGCTGAAGAAGCCGCTGCCTCTTGCCCTGGGCTTCAGGGTTTGCGCGGGCCGCGATATTCGTCGACCTGATGGCCGCTCAGGGTGTAGCCGCTGACTCCCCAGTCGGTGGTGCTTTGCTCAATGCCTAGAACCCCCGCCACCCAGCAGGCGTCCATGGTGCGTATGCGTGTGGGGCGCTGCAGCCTGACCATGACGATCTGGTTGGCCGGTGGCGGGGGGGTGTGGATGCAGGCGCCGAAATACGGCACCAGCAAGAACTCGCGGATTGCCCCGGTGCTGTATTCCAGCGGCACGACATAACCGGGTAGCCGCACCCGCTGGCCTTCCAGTTCAGCACGGACCGGCGCGTTGTCCCAGATCTTGCGCATCTTGCGCTGCAGTTCGAGCTCTTCGGCGCTGCCTTCGGGGATGCGGCTGACATCCATGCCCCCCAAGGCCGATCGCGGATCCCAACCCGCCGGCAGCAGGTCATCCCACTGCAGGGTGCGGTAGTTGCCGCGGGCTTGCGCCAGCACTTGAGCTGTACCCCCCAAGGCCGTCAGCAGGCCGACGGTGAGGCATTGACGACGCAGGCGATTCATGGCCTCATTCTCGCGGTTGCAGACCGTCGGTGCTCGAGAGTCTGTAAGCACGCCAGCCGGGCAAGGCGCTGGCGACCAGACCCGCCGCGATGATGCCTGTGAGCATCAGGACTTGGCTGTTCAGCGGGCTTTGAAGCGATACGGTGATGCCGTAATGCTGCCCGATCCAATCGCCCAGACCGACCATGGCCAGCACGGTCAGCCCGACGCCGGCCAGGGCGGCTGCGGTGGTGATGAACAGACCTTCGATCAGCAGCAGGGCAAACACGCGGGCCGGTCCGGCCCCCAGAGAGCGCAGCACCGCCAGTTCGCGCCGGCGTTGTTCCAGTCCGGCACTGACAGCTGCCACCAGCCCCAGCAGGCTGACAACCGCCACCATCCAAACCATCAATTCAAGGGCCTGCTCGCCGGTGGCCAGGGTGCTCCACAGTTCATCGAGCGCTACCCCGGGCAACACGGCCATCAAGGGTTCGGCTTGAAATTCCGAGACGCTGCGCTGCATTGAAAATACCGCTGACCTGGATTTGAGGCCCACCAGTGCGGCGGTGACCGATCGGGGGCTGAGTTCCATGTCGCGAACCTGCTCTGCGCTGAGGCGATCCCGAGAGGGCATGCCGGCCACCCAATCAATGTGTAAGGCCTCCATGCCTTGCAGGCTGATATGGACCGAGCGGTCCACCGGCGTGCCGGTTCGCTTGAGGATGCCGGTGACGGTAAAAGGCTTGTCGTCGTGGTCGCTGGCCTGGAAGGCTCCGCTGCCATGGCTGAGGGTGATGGACTGGCCCGCCTGCAGGCCCAGGCGCTGGGCCACCTCGGCACCGACCACGGCGTCAAAGACGTCGCTGAAGGGGCGACCCTGCGCCAGCGCCAGCGGCTGACGCTCGCCGTATCGGAAGTGCTGGAAAAAGGCGCTGCTGGTGGCCACCACCGGATAGCCCCGGAATGAATCGCCCAGGGAAATGGGAATCACCCAGGCCACCGCCGGATCTTTCGAGAGGGCCTGCACGCTGCTCCAACGGATGTTCTGGGTGGCATTGCCGATTCGAAACACGGCGTACAGCATCAGGGCGGTGCTGCTGGTGCGCGCGCCCACGATCAGGTCGGTGCCGGAGACGGATTGGGCAAAGTGCTGACGCACATCATGACGCAGTTGCTCGAGTGACAGGAGCAGGAAGGTCGCCAGAGCGATGGACAGTGCCACCCATGACAGACCGTAGCGTCGGCTCCAGGCGCTGCGCCAGGCCAGTGACCACAGCCCTCTCATGTGCCCAGCTCCATGGCGGCTGGCAAGTCCAGCACCTGATCGAAGTGCGACCGCAGGCGGTGATCGTGGGTGACAAAGAGCAGGGCGCTGCCGGACCGTTCGCATTGCTGCAGCAGCAGTTGCATGAACTCGTCACGCCGTCGCTCATCGAGCGCGGAGGTGGGTTCGTCAGCAATCACCAATTCGGGCTGCCCGATCAGAGCGCGTGCCGCAGCCACCCGCTGCTGCTGACCGACCGACAGTTGCGCGCAGGGGCGGTGCCAGAGCTGCGAATCGATACCCAGGGCCTCAAGCAACTGCCCGGCCTGTTCGGTGCCCCGACCTTGACAGCGCTGCGCCCGCAGTGTCGACAGGCGACAGGGCAGCACCACGTTGTCGATCGGGCTGAGGTAGGGCAGCAGGTTGAACTGCTGAAACAGATAGCCCACATGGTCGGCGCGCCATTGTTCGCGTCGGCTGGCCCGAAGGTCGCGCCAATCTTGTCCTAGCAGACGGACCTGACCCTTGTTGGCCAGCAGCACGCCAGCGGCCAGGGACAGCAAGGTGCTTTTGCCGCACCCGCTGTCGCCGTGCACCAGCAATCGCTCGCCAGCTGCCAGCTGCAAGCGATCGATCCGCAGGCAGTCACTGGACTGGCCCGGCCAGCGAAAGCGCAGCTCGCGGATCTGCAGGGCCAGCGGCGGATTCATGGCGGCGCTCAGCGACCGAGTTTGATTTGGCGTTTGTTGCGACGCAGCACCGACTGTGACTGGCCCTGGGGACCGACCACCTGGGCTTTCACACGGCTGATGCCTTTGGCGACATCGAACAGGGTCACATCCATCTGGCGCAGCTCGCCGGTCTGCGCGCATTGCAGCCGATACTGAGCCTCCAGATCGCCATGGCCTGAGGCGGTGCCTGATGGACCTTCGAGCAAAGGAGCCTTCACCTGCGCCGGTGCAGACTCCTTGCACTGGGCCTTATCGGGCAGCGCCAAAACCGGTTGGGTCTGCTTCAAGCGCTCGAGCAGGGCGGTGGCCGCGGCTCTTTCGGCATCGGTGCGCGGAGCCCGCTCATAGCCGAGCAGGCTTTCCAGCGGCACCTTGACCGAGATTTGGAGGCTGTTGCCTTCAATGGCCAGGTTCATGTGCGCCACCCCGTGTTCGTGGGGGCCCGCGAAGGCGGGGTTGATGGCGGTCAGGCCGGCGGCAATGGCCAGCAGATTCAGAGCTCGGTCAAGGTGAGGATGCATATCTCAGGTTCAGTGGTCACGGGTGGGCTTCGGACGCGCAATTTTGATCGTATCGATAAGGCCTCTCAAGCGTCAGGTTTGTGACCCAGCCCAAGCCTGACGGATTTGCGGTGGAGTCTTGAGTTTCGACCGTCAGGCCGCTGACCGCGGAAAGTGTATCGAAGCAGCCGAGACTCATCGACCGGTCAATGACCGCCGCCGCCAGAGGGCTCCCGGATCAATCAGGCCCGTGGCCATGGCGGTGCCCATCAGAATGAGCAGGGCGTGCAGCGCCATCTCCAGCGTGAAATGTTCGTCCAGGAGCACCACGCCATAGCTGACGGCGAAGAGGGGAATGAGATACGTCACGGCTAATGTTCTGGAGGGACCGACGTCTCCGAGCAGGCGAAAGTAGAGCAGGTAGGCCACGCCTGTGCACAGGCAGCCCAGGACCAGCAGTGACAGCCAGGCCGAGGGTCCGGGTGCCGCAGCGGGCCACAGCCAGAAGGCGGGCAAGGCCATGCCCAGTGTGGCGCCGATCTGGCTGCCGGTGGCCGCTGCCAGTGGCGGTACATCGCGCAGATACAGGCGGGTGAAGCTGGCAGCCACCGCATAGCTGATACAGGCCCCCACACAGGCTGCCATGGCCCAGAGGGGGTGGATCCCGGAGCCTGTGACTTTGATGCCCGCTTGATCCCAGGCCAGTGCCGTCACGCCGGCAAAGCCGAGCACCAGCCCCACGATGCGCCACAGGCCGGGTTTTTCGCTCAGCCACAGCCAGGCGACCAGAGCTCCAAACATCGGCACAGTGGCATTGAGGATGGACGAAAGTCCGGTGGTGATGCTCAGCAGCGAGAAAGCAAACAGGGCAAAGGGAAGCCCTGAATTGAGCAGGCCGACCAAAAATATGGGCAGCCAGGATCGCCTGAGGTGCATCGCCTGTCCATGCCATAGCAACAGGGGCAAGAGAAAAAGCGCACCTACAGCGGTGCGCAGGGCGGCGGTGGGCAGCGGCCCGAATTCTTGCACCGCAAGGCGCATGAAGAGAAAGGACGAGCCCCAGATGCCCCCCAGGGCGATGAACCTTCCTATCCAGGCGGGCGGTGCAGCAGTTGCGGGACTCAAGGCCGCCCTTCGAGTTCGAGCAGCCGCCGCTTGCGGTCCAGGCCACCGGCGTAGCCCGTCAGTTCCCCGCGGCTGCCGAGCACCCGGTGGCAGGGCACGATGATCGACAGAGGGTTCAGGCCGACGGCCATGCCCACAGCCCGGGCGGCCGTGGGACGGCCCAGCCCCTGGGCCAATTGGCCGTAGCTGCAGGTCTGTCCGTGACCCAGGCCCAGCAGGCTGTTCCAGACCGACTGCTGGAAGGCGGTGCCCGCGCTCAGATCCAGGGGCAGGCTGAAGTTGCGGCGGCCTCGGTCGAAGTAGTCGTCGATCTCCTGTTGAGCCTGTCGCAGCCACGGGTGCGACGGCTCGTGCGGCCATAGGCCATCGAGTTGGGCCGGCCTGTGCTTTTGGTCATCGAACCACAGTCCAGCCAACCCTCGCTCACTGGCCAGCAGACGGGCGGGTCCCAGCGGCGTCAGGCAGCGGGCCTGAACCAGGCGTGGACTCGAATGGCTCGGCATGGTGGTGGGTGTCTCTGTAGCAGCGCCGAATCATACGGCGCCTCTCGATGTTCTTTTGACCTTCTCTATCAAAATTTGTATCGCACGATCTGTCAGGCGCGTGACGCATCCCCGTTGGCATCCTACCGATGGGTCGGTCCGAGACGAGGTCTGGCACCTAAAATCAGGCGATAGCTGACGGGTCGCCTCTGGCGACTGTTTGGACCGCTTTTTCTCGCTGGAGCCGTTTTGCAAAATCCCATGTCCGTAGAGTCGTCTATCTTCAAGGCCTATGACATTCGGGGTGTGGTACCCGCAACCCTCAACGAAGAGCTGGCGCGCGGCCTGGGGCTGGCCTTTGGTGCGCGGGCGCTCTCGCTCGGTGAGTCGGTGGTGGCGGTTGGCCGCGATGGACGACTGTCGGGCCCCTCGCTCAGTGCTGCCTTGATCGAGGGTTTGAGCCAGGCGGGGGTCGATGTGATCGACATTGGCCTGGCCACCACGCCGATGCTCTATTTTGCTGCGGCCACTTTGTGTCAAAGCGGTATCCAGGTGACCGGCAGTCACAACCCGCGCGATTACAACGGTTTCAAGATGGTGCTGGCCGGTCGCGCCATTTACGGTGAAGAAATTCAGGACCTGCGGCGCGTGATTCAAGCCCGATCCTGGCCCCAGGCCCAGCGCAAGGGCGCAGTGCGCAGCGTCGATGTCCTGCCGGCTTATCGCAACCGGATCGTCCAGGATGTTCGACTGGCCCGACCGATGAAAATCGTGATCGACTGTGGCAACGGCGTGGCCGGTGCATCGGCACCGGGCATTTTCAGGGCACTGGGCTGCGAGGTGACCGAGCTTTTCAGCGCGGTCGATGGTCGGTTTCCCAATCACCATCCGGATCCGAGCAAGCCCGAAAACTTGCGAGATCTCACCCAAGCGCTCAGCCAGGGCGATGCCGAGATTGGGTTGGCTTTTGATGGCGACGGCGATCGCTTGGGCATCGTCACCCGCGAAGGACAGAACATCTATCCAGACCGCCAACTGATGCTTTTTGCCCGCGATGTGTTGTCCCGCGTGCCGGGCGCGCCCATTGTCTTCGATGTGAAATGCTCGCAGCAGTTGACCCCCGCCATTGAAGCGGCCGGGGGCCGGGCGGTGATGTACAAGACGGGTCACTCCCTGATCAAGGCCCGTATGCGAGAACTTGACTCCCCCTTGGGCGGGGAGATGAGCGGCCACATCTTCTTCAAGGAGCGTTGGTACGGTTTTGACGATGGCACCTATGCAGGGGCCCGAATGCTCGAGATCCTCAGCCGCAGTGGCGATGCTTCGGCGGTGCTCAATGCCTTGCCGAGCAGTCACAGTACGCCCGAACTCAATGTGGGCTGTGCTGAGGGCCAAGCACACCGGCTGATGACCGAGCTGGTGGCTTTGGGTACTGAGCAATTTGCAGCCTCCGCCCGCTTGTCCACGATCGATGGCCTGCGCGTCGATTGGCCCGACGGATTCGGCCTGATCCGGGCCTCCAACACCACGCCGGTGCTGGTGCTGCGTTTTGAAGGCCAGACCGAAGCGGCCCTGCACCGGATCGAGGCGCAGATGCTGGCGCTTTTGCGCCAGGTCAAGCCCGAGGCTCAGGTGCAAGGGGCGGCGCACTGAGCCGCCACAGCGCATGCGCGTTCTCATCGTCAAGCTCTCTTCGCTGGGGGATGTGGTGCAAACCCTCCCGGTGCTGCAGGACATCGCACGTGTCCTCCCACAAGCCCGTACCGATTGGGTTGTAGAAGAATCATTTGCCAGCCTGCTTCAGAGCCTCCCGGCGCTCGATCGAGTCATGGTGTGTGCACAGAGGCGCTGGCGAAAGCACCCCTTTAATCGACAGGTTCGGCAGGAGTACCGGGCTTTCCGTCATCGATTGCAAGAGCAGGATTACGATGTGGTCATCGATTGCCAGGGGCTGATCAAGTCGGCTTGGGTCGCGCGGCAAGCGCGATTGAGCCAGGGTGGATTCAGTGTGACCTTCGGTAACGGCAGCGAGCTGTGTAGCTATGAATGGCCGGTGCGTTTTATGCTGGATCGCACCGTGGCGATGCCTTGGCAGGTTCACGCGGTCGAGCGTACCCGGCGCCTGGTTGCAGCGGCCCTGGCGTATCCTCCAGAGACATTTCTGTCCCAGCCTGCCTCTTATCCCTTTGGTCCGAAGGCCTCGCGGGAGCAGCGCGTCGGCGTTTGGCTCTCACACGGCACGACGCGAGACGACAACCGTTGGCCGCTCTCGCATTGGATCGGCCTTGGACGGCGTCTGCTGGAATCTGGCGAGCGGCTGATCGTGCCGCAAGCCAGTGCATCGGAGCGGGCCTGGGCTGAGGGGCTGGCCGTCGAGTTGGGTGATGGGGTGGAAGTGCTCCCAAGACTTGAGTTAGGCGCTTTGTGGCCACTCATGGCAAAGGCCAGGGGCGTGATTTCAGTGGACTCGGGATTGGGGCATCTGGCGGTTGGTTTGGATTTGCCAACGGTTCAGTTGTTCAGCCAAGATCGGATCCGCCGTGCAGGTCCGGTGGGGCGGCCTCATCAGAAGGCAGTCGGTGGACAGCGCATGCCCACGGTTGATGAGGTCTGGCTGGCCTGGGCTGAATGCTTGGCTGCCGAGCCCGAGATGACGGTATTGACCCGGCCGTGAGGGGGACATCTCGATGGCCAAGCAAGCCTTGATTCGATCCAGCTACAGCTTGTTGACTCGGCTGCTTGTGCCCCTGCTGCGGGTCAAACTTTCCCGTCGTGCGCGCACTGAGCCTGGCTACGGACAGGCGGTGCCTGAGCGGTTTGGCCATTACCGGCAGCCGCCTGAGCTGGGCCGGGATCTGATCTGGATCCATGCGGTCTCGCTCGGCGAGACGCGGGCTGCGGCGGTATTGATGCGGGCCCTGCGTCAATTGCAGCCCGGCTTGCGCTTCTTGCTCACGCATGGCACCGCCACCGGTCGCGCAGAGGGCATGACTTTATTGCGGGAGGGCGACCTGCAAGTCTGGCAGCCTTGGGATACGCCCGAGGCCACAAGGCGATTCATCGAACATTTCAAGCCCCGCCTGGGCGTGCTGATGGAAACGGAGGTCTGGCCCAATCTGGTGGGCGCCGCTGCCGCTGGCGCGGTGCCCTTGGTCTTGGCCAATGCACGGCTTTCGGAAAAGTCGTTGCGGCGGGCGCTGCGCTGGTCCAGCCTGGCCCGTCCCGCGTATGGCGCGCTCAGCGCGGCATGGGCTCAAACTGAGGAGGACGCCCGGCGTTTGCGCGAAATCGGCGCACCGGTGCGGGCGATTCTGGGTAACCTCAAGTTCGATGCGCTGCCAGATGTGGCGCAACTTGCTTTGGCCGCACAGCGCAGGACGCGCTTGCAGCGCCCGCTGCTGATGTTGGCCAGCTCGCGCGAGGGTGAAGAGGTCTTGCTGCTCAGGGCTCTGGCAGACGGATTTTCGCTGCGATCCTTTGACCTGCTGGTCGTGCCGCGTCATCCGCAGCGGTTTGAGGAGGTCGCCGCGCTGATTGAAGGCCATGGCTATCGTGTGTCTCGCCGTTCGGCCTGGGGCGCTGATCTGTCGGCCTGGCCGCCCGAGCCCGGATCGATCGCTCTGGGCGATTCGCTGGGGGAGATGGCTCTGTACTATGGGCTTGCAGAGGCGGCCTTGCTGGGCGGAAGCTTCATGCCTTTTGGGGGGCAGAACCTGATCGAGGCTGCGGCCTGCGGCTGTCCGGTGATCCTGGGGCCGCACACTTTCAATTTCAGCGAAGCGGCTGAGCAGGCGGTGCGCGAGGGCGCCGCCTGCCGGGTACCCGATATGGCCCAGGCTTTGCAGCGGGCTGCCGCCTGGATGCACGATGGCAGCACCGCGCAGCGGTCTGAGTCGGCCAGGGGT
The DNA here is from genome assembly GCA_964413475.1 of uncultured Polaromonas sp. GTDB lineage: Bacteria > Pseudomonadota > Gammaproteobacteria > Burkholderiales > Burkholderiaceae_C > Polaromonas. The sequence continues at coordinate 11,893 of CAYPSU010000007.1, forward strand.
TTTGCCCAGCGCCACAAGGGCTCGGCCCGCGCCACTGCCGAGCGCTTGCTGTCAATCGTTTGATGCGATCGAGACGGCTTCAGGGTCTGGCCAGCAGCTTGTTGATGGGCTGCAGGTCGTCGGGACTGAGAACGCCGCTGGCCTGTCTCAAGCGCAGACCGCCGACGAGAACCTCGTAACGGGCCACGGCCAGATCACGACGGGTCTGGAAAAGTTGACTTTGCGCATCGAGTACATCGAGGTTGATCGTCACACCCACTTGATAGCCCAGGCGGGTCGAATCGACCAGGCTTTGCGCTGAAGTCTCTGCGGCTTGCAGGGCTTGCACGCGGCTGAAGCCCGAGACCAGGCTGAAGTAGGCCGAGCGAGTGCTTTGGGCTACCGTACGCTTGGACCCTTCGAGGTCACTGCGAGCCTTTTCGTTGAGGGCCAGCGTCTCCTTGATGCGGTTCTGCGTGGCATAGCCGGCAAAAAGGGGCAGGTTGAAACTCAGTCCGACGGCCGTCGAGTTCACACGATTGACCACACCGCTCGAAGCGTTCCCCCGGGGTGTGTGGGTCAGAGTCTGGCTGGCCGTCGCATCCAGGGTGGGCCTGTGACCGGCCTGGGCGCGCAACACCTCCAGCTCGGCGATCTCCAGATTGGTTTGGGCGCTGCGCACATTGGGGTGACGGGTTTGCGCGCTTTCAACCCAGCGGTTGACGTCACCGTCTACCGGGACCAGGCGCACCGGCGCCGCCAGCGACAGGGGTTGGGTTCCGGTGCGGCCGACCAATTGGTCCAAGGCCAGGCGGCGCACCGCCAGATCGTTCTCGGCCTGAATCCGGGACGCTTCAATCCGGTCAAAGCTTGCCTGCGCCTGCCGGGTATCGACGATGGTGGCGGTGCCCACCTCAAAGCGGCGTTTGGCCGATGCCAACTGTTCGGCCACTGCGGTGCGTTGAGCCTGCACGGCTATCAGGCTGTCCTGCGCGGCCAGAACATCGAAATAGGCCTGGCTGGTGCGCAGGATCAACTCTTGCTCAGCCACTTCCAGTTGGGCCTTGGCCGCTTCGACCTGCTTGAGGGCCTGATCGTAGGCAGCCTGATTGGCGGGTCGATAAATCGGGTGGCTGGCGGTGGCGGTCACGCTGCGCGTGTCAAATTGCCGTCTGACGCTGCGCGGACTTCCGTCTTGCTCTGTGTAATTCAATCCGGCGGCCAGATTGGCCGTGGTGCGCATGCCCGCCTTGCCTTGTTCGGCCCGGGCCAGGTTGGCCTCGTACTGCAGGCGGGCCGATTGGAAGGCGGCGTCGAAATCGCGTGCCGCCTCGTACATCTCCACCAGGGACTGTGCTTGGCTGGCACCGAAACAGCCCAGCCAAAGGGTCAAGCCCAGGCTCAGGCCTGAGGTGCCGGTCTTGAAGGGGTGGGCTTTCATGGCAGTCCTGAAGGGGAGGGATCAGTAACGCGGCACGGTCGGGTCGACGCTTGAGGACCAGGCGTCAATCCCGCCTTGCAGATTGACCACTGTATCGAAACCCTGCTGTTGAAGAAAGCGTGCCACTTGCATGCTGCGCATGCCATGATGACACAGACAGGCAATGGGGCGGTCGCGCGGCAGCTCGTCGAGCCGCTGGACGATCTCGCCCATAGCGATCCATTGCAGTTCGAAACCTTGGGCCCGAACGCTGGCCGACTCAACTTCCCAGGCCTCGCGCACGTCGAGCAGCACGGGCAGGCGATCCGTCTGGGAAGCGCACCAGGCCTGAAACTGTTGAGCGGGGAGCTGAGGCACCATGAATTCAGAAGCGAAAGGCTGAGGGCTCGGGGAAGTTACGCAGCCTGGGGGCCACGGTTTCCCATCTATCCTCGGTTCGCCAAGTCTGCTCGCTGACGCGGGTGACCAGGGTCGCACTCATGACAGGCTCGCTGCCGACGATGGCCATCAGACGCCCGCCAGGCTTGAGCCCATGCTTGAGTGCCTCGGGAACTTCAGCGACCGATCCGCTGATCAGGATGACATCGAAGGGGCCGGAGAGTCCCCCGCCCGATAGGGCTTGCGCCGCATCCTGCTCCATCACCACGGCGTTGTGCACCCCGGCCCTGCGCAAGTTTTCGCTGGCCAGCCGAACCAGCTCAGGCTCGATCTCCAGCGTGGTGACGTGTTGGGCCCGATGGGCTAAGAGGGCTGCCATATAGCCGCTGCCCGCACCGATCTCCAGCACCTTCTCATGCTTGTGCACCGCCAAATCCTGCAGCAGGCGCGCTTCCACCTTGGGCGACAACATGCATTGGCTGGGATGGCGCTGCGGAGGCAGTGGAATTTCCAGGTCGGCGAAGGCCAGGCCCTGATAGGGCTTGGGCACGAAGTCTTCGCGCTTGACTGTGGCCAGCAGAGACAGCACCTGCGCGTCGAGAACTTCCCACGGCCTGATCTGTTGCTCGATCATGTTGAAGCGCGCTTGCTCAAAATTCATGGTCGCGTTTTCCGGCTTTTATGGAAGGAGGGGTTGGGAAGGGTAAAAAAATGATTTTAGCGGTCGCTGTCGGGCTTTGCGCTGGCCCTGCCGGTGGAGCCGTCCAGTCCTGCCCGGCGGCGCAGCCATTGCGCCAGATCGTCCAGATAGCCGTACACCACGGGGACCACCACCAGGGTCAGCAATGAGGAGGTGATCACCCCCCCGATCACCGCCTGGCCCATCGGGGCTCGCTGTTCGGACCCCTCAGTCAAGGCGAAGGCCAGCGGCACCATGCCGAAAATCATGGCCAGCGTGGTCATCAGGATCGGCCGCAGCCTCACCCTGGCGGCCATCAGCAGCGCCTGCTCGCGGTCATGGCCGTCCTCGCGGGCCCGGATCGCAAAGTCCACCAGCAAGATGGCATTCTTGGTGACCAGGCCCATGAGCATCACGACACCAATGATGGAAAACATCGACAGCGTGGAGCCAAACATCATCAGCGCCAGCACCACGCCGATCAGGGTCAGTGGCAGCGCGGTCATCAGCGCCAGCGGCTGCAGGAAGCTCTTGAACTGGCTGGCCAGAATCATGTAGATGAACAGGATCGCCAGCATCAGGGAGGACAGCGCATAGCCGAAGGATTCCTGCATATTCTTGGTCGATCCGCCAAAGCGATAGCTGTATCCGGGCGGGAATTCGGTGCGGGCCAGGACGGCCGTCAGGTCGGCCGACACTTCGCCGACGGATCGCCCATAGACGTTACCGCTGAGGGCCACTTCGCGGGCCAGATCGCGGCGGTTGATCTGATTGGGGCCAGTCGATGCGTCCAGGGTGGCCACCTGATTGAGCCGGATCAGCCGCGCTTCGCCGCCTGACCCGGCACTGAACAGGGGCAAGCGTTGCAGGTCCGCGACCGCGTCCCTGGCTTGGGGCGAGAGTCGCACATTGACGTCATAGGTCTGATCGTCCGGGGCGCGCCAGGTTCCCACCGTTTGACCGGCCAGCAGTTGACGAAGCGAGCTGGCAATCTGTCCGACCGACAGCCCCAGGTCGGAAGCGGCCTCACGCTGGACGGCTACGCTGAGGGTGGGCTTGTTGGGTTTGGCGCTTGAATCCAGGTCCACCAGTCCATCGATGGTCTTGATTTGGGTTCGCACCCGCTCGGCCAGGCGCTCGAGTTCCTGCACATCGGGCCCCCGCAGTGAAAACTCGATTTGCTTGTTGCCGCCGACCGCCTCTGTCAGGCCCGCCTGCGTCACTGTGATGCCGGGGACCTGGGCCAGCCGCTGGCGCAAGGCGGCCGCCATGTCCTCCGCGTTGCGCGAGCGTTGATCGCGGTTGACCAGGCGCACATACATGCTGGCGTACATCTTGCCCTGCGCGTTGCCGCTGTTGAGGGTGGTCACCGTGTAGCGAACTTCCGGGAATTCGCGCACGATCGCATCAACCTGCCGGGCCTTGGCCTCGGTCGCCTCCAGCGACGAACCCACCGGCGTGTGGAAGTTCACCGTGGTTTCCGAGAAATCGGCTTTGGGCACGAATTCGGTACCCAGCAGGGGCACCATGAAGAGGCTGCTGACAAAGATGAGCAGGGCCAGTCCCAGGGTGGAGAGTCTGTGGGCAAGCGACCAGCGCAGGATGGCCTGATAGCCGTCGGCCATACGCTCGGTGGCTCGATCGAACCAGCCAGTGATGCGACCGATGCTGCGGTCATAGAGTGATCGGCCTGGCGGCTTGCCGTGGGCATGGATGGCTGGGTCATGCCAGACCGAAGAGAGCATCGGATCGAGGGTGAAGCTGACGAACATCGAGATCAGCACCGCTGCCACGATGGTGATGCCAAATTCGTGGAAAAACTTGCCGATGATGCCGCCCATAAAGCCGATGGGGAGGAACACCGCCACGATGGAAAACGTGGTGGCCAGCACCGCCAGGCCGATTTCTTGCGTGCCTTCCAGCGAGGCCTGGTAGGGGCTCTTGCCCATTTGCACATGGCGCACGATGTTTTCACGCACCACGATGGCGTCATCAATCAGCAGCCCGACGCACAGGCTCAAGGCCATCAGCGTGATCATATTGATCGTGAAGCCGAAGGCGTACATGAAGAGGAAGGTACCGATGATCGAAATGGGCAGGGTCAGTCCCGTGATGACGGTTGAGCGCCAGGAATTGAGGAACAGGAAGACGATCAGCACAGTCAGGACCGCACCCTCGATCAGGGTTCGGCTGACGTTGTCCACCGCCACCCGTATCGGCCGGGATGTGTCGATCACCGGCTCCAGGCGAACGCCGGCGGGGACCTGTGCTCGCAGCTCCTGCAAGGTCCGGCCTAGCCCGTCGATCACGTCCAGGGTGTTTTCGTCCTGGGCTTTCTGCACGTTGAGCAACAAGGTGCGCTGCCCATTGAGCAGGGCCAGGCTCTCGGTTTCTTGCGCACCGTCCTGGATGTCGGCCACCTGGGACAAGGTGATGGGAACGCCGGTGCGTCGGGCCACGATCAGACGGCCGAAGTCCTCGGGCCGCTGGACCCGCGCCTCGACCCGGACGGTTCGCTCTTGCGTCAGGGAGCGAACAGCGCCCAGAGGTAAATCCTGATTTTCGCTGCGCACCGCATTGGCCACCTGATCGACCGAGACGCCCAGCGCCTCCATGGCCTGCGGCTTGAGGTAGATGTTGATTTCCCGTCGCGTTGCGCCGACCAGGGTGACCGAACCCACACCGCGCACATTCTCTAGCCGCTTCTTGAGCACTTGGTCGGCCCAGGTGGTCAAGGCCACTGGATTGCTGTAGGCGTTGGCCCGGCCATCAGCCGTCTGGACGTCGGCCGGCAAGACGGCCACTGCCCAGATGGCACGGCTGGCCGGATCAAAGCGCAGCACGCGCGGTTCTTTGACTTCGGCGCGCAAGCTAGGCCGCAGGGATGCGACTTTTTCGCGTACATCTTCGGCGGCCTTGCGTCCTTCAATGTGCAGTTGGAACTCCACCACCACCACCGAAGTGCCCTCATAGCTTCGGGAGGTCAGGGTGTTGATGCCAGCGATTGAGTTGACCCCTTCCTCAACCTTGCGTGTGACCTCGCTTTCAACGATCTCGGGCGATGCGCCTGGGTATTCCGTGGTGATCACCACCACCGGAAAATCGATGTTGGGGAACTGGTCGATACGCAGTCGCTGATAGGAAAAAAGCCCGAGCACCACGATGGCCAGCATCACCATGGTGGCAAAAACCGGGTTGCTCAGGCTGACGCGGGTGAACCACATGGTGGGGCAGGGTGCGCCGGATCAGCGCTTGTCGCCCGAGGGCTGCGGCAGGGAGGTGATGCGCGCAGACAGTCCTTCGCGCAGTGGACCGACCGAGGCGCGAAGCACCAGAGCACCTTCGGGCAGGTCGACCGTGACCATCTCCTCGTCCTGGACCGTGCCGCGCGGGCCGAGCCGCACGCTCTGATGCGCCACCTTGCCCTCGCGCAGGACTTGCACATAGGGTTGAGCCTGGTCGGTTCGCACGGCAGACAAGGGTACGGCCGGGGTGCGTTTACTCCCCGTCTCGAGCTGACCCTGAACATACAGACCCTGGCGCAGCAGGCCCGCCCGATTGTCGACACTCAGGTAGGCCAGCACGCTGCGGCTGGCCGTTTGCGCGCTCGGGTTGATGCGCACCAATTGACCGCGCAGAATTTGGTCGCTGCCCTCAATGCGCAATTGCGCGGTCTGACCCATCTTCAGTTGCAGTGATTCGGCGGCCGATACGCTGGCTTCGAGTTCCAGTCGACGGGTATCGACGATCTCGAGCACGCGTGCGTCAATGGCCAGACGTTCGCCCGGCTGCGCCAGACGCTGGGCCACGCGCCCCGACAGTGGGGCCACAAGCGCCGTGTCATCGAGGCTCTTGCGCGCCACATCAGCAGCGGCCAGCGCAGCCCTGTGATTGGCCTGCGCGACCTGCAGGTTGGACAAAGAGGTTTCCAGCGCCGTCTGCGAGATGAAGTTTTGAGTCACCAGCGCGCGGTTGTTGTCGAGTTGCCGCTGCGCGATGTCGATCTGTGATTTGGCCGCATCGGCCTGCTGCTGCGCCTGGCGCAGGCGGGCCTGGTATTCGGTGGGGTCGATGCGCGCCAGCACTTGTCCAGCTTGCACTGCATCGCCCTCCCGAACCGTCAGGCCCTGCAGTTCGCCGGCCACTCTGGCTTTGACCAAGGCCGTGTTCGTGGCCCGCAAGCTGCCCGAAATGGCCAAGCCGGTCTTGAGCTCGACCGGTTTGACCTCCACCAGATCGGTGGGCGCCAACTCCACCAGGGTGGCGGCAGGCGCCACAGGTTCGGCTTTGGCCTTGCGCTTTTTCAGGGCCTGGTAGGCGCCAAAGGCCAAGGCGATGACCAGAGCCGCCGCCACCCATCGGGCTATCCGAAGGCTGCGTTTCATGCGTTGGCCCCGCTGGCACAAGAAAGCGGATCAGCCTGGCGGGCCAGGCCTCGTGCGATCAGTTGCGCTTGTTCGTCGAGATAACTTACCGGGTCGATGCTCACGATTTCATGGGGTCTCAAGGGTGCGCAGTGGCGGGAGAGGGCAAGGAAAACCATGACTGAAATGACGCCCTGCACCGCGTGATCGATGTTGAGGGGGCGAAATTCCCCTCGTTCAATACCGCGCAGGATGACGCGGTGCAAAATTTGTTGTCCGGGTTGGATCACCGCCTGGTGAAAAAATTCAGCCATTTCCGGAAAATTCCGGCCCTCGCTCATCATCAGTTTGCTGATACCGGAGGCCCGCGTCGATCCGATCCGCTCCCACCACAGTCGCATGGTCAGGCGCAGCATTTCTGCGCTGCTGCCCTCGAAGTGTCCGAAGTGTCCTGCCCACTGCTCAAGCTGGTGCGAGATATTACAACGAACCACCGCCTTGAATAAATCGAGTTTGCTGGGGAAATACAGGAAAACGGTACTTTTGGAGACCCCAGCGCGCACAGCGACTTCTTCAATACGGGTCGCGGCGTAGCCCTTTTCCACAAAAAGCTCCAGGGCCGCTTCCAGGAGTTCGCCCGGGCGCTCGTGCTTGCGGCGCTCGCGCCGGTGCGCACGACCTATGCGCTCGATCAGGGCTGAGTCAGACATTCAGAGAGGGGAAGGCGGTGTATTAATGACCGCAGGGTCAGTAATGTAGACCTCGGGTAGGCTGCCGTCAAGCCACGATGGGGCGTGTGGGCCATCGAGCGTTTGACGCAGTCGTCCGCCGGGCTTACATGAGGCGCAGGGCCAGCCATTCGCGCAGCACTTCCTGACTGGCCAGCAGCCCTCGGGCCGAGGGCAGCCACTCGAGGGCGGGTCGCATGCGAGGCCGTACGAAGCCCATTGGGGCTGCGATCACTTCAAAGCCGGCTTGCTCAAAATGCAGACGGCTGCGCGGCATGTGCCAGGCATGGGTGACCAGCACCACCCTGCCGATGCGATCAGGGCTCATCAGGGCCCGCATCTGGCGTGCGTTTTCTGCGGTGTCCCGCGACTGTGCCTCGAGCCAGCGAATGTCCTGCCTGTATTCAAGAGCCAGCGCGAGGGCCGCCTGCGCCTCGCTGGGGTGTTGGGTCTGGCCCGCAGAGGCCCATCCCACGCCGCCGGCAAAACCCAGGGGCAGGCCGGATTCACGCGAGACTTTCAGGCCGTAGCGCAGCCGTTCGGCGGTGCTGGCGCTGGGCTGGGCCTGCTGGTACTCAGGCGCATCGGGCAGAACGCCGCCGCCGAGGACGACCACCGCTTGCGCTCCCCGCGCCTTCAGCTGGACGATCTGCTCAGCTTGCAATGGCGCGACCTGGGGCAGGATGTTTTGCGCCAGCCAGACGGCCACCGCATGGCAGCTCAGCAGCCACAAGCTCAGGCTGGCCAGTAGGATGATGGCCAGCCCCAGCCGACGGCGAAAAGGTCCTGCACTGGCCGGTCTGAGCAGCAAAGCTCCCCACCCAATGGACAGCAGGGGCAGAGCCGGTGGGAGCACCAGCGCGGTCAGCAAGGGTTTGAGTTGGCCCAGATCCACGGTGTCGATTGTCGTTTAGCGGGACGGGTTTGGGGGCTGGCTTCGCTTGTAGGGCGCTGCTGCGATAAAGTGCGCTTTCCTCTTCTCAAAAAGTGCCGTCTCATGACCACAGGCTCTCAAGTTCATTCCATCACCCTGGGCGGGGGCTGCTTCTGGTGCCTGGAGGCGGTGTTTCTGCAGGTCAGGGGTGTCTTGGCCGTGGAGTCAGCCTATTGCAACGGACAGGCGCAACAGCCAAGCTATGAGGCGGTTTGCAGCGGCCTGACCGGCTGTGTGGAGGTGGTCCGGCTGCAATTTGATCCCGCTCAGATCGGCCTGAAGGCTATTCTTGAAATCTTCTTTCTGATCCATGATCCGACCACCTTGAACCGACAGGGGCATGATGTCGGAACCCAATATCGCAGCGGGATTTACGTCCACGACGAGGATCAGGCCGCGCAGGTCCGGCAATTCATCGCCGATCTGGTGTCGCAATCTGTCTATGAGCAGCCCATCGTCACCGAGGTCTTACCGGTGCGGGACTACTGGCCTGCCGAGCCTTATCACCAGAACTACTTCGCCCGCAATCCGGGGCAGGGCTACTGCCAGCATGTGGTCAGGCCGAAGGTGGAGAAGTTTCGGCGCACTCTGGCGCATTGGGCCCGCAGCTGAAGCAGGTCTTGTGCTGCGGCGCGTGTCTGCGGTCGCGTTTCAACTGTTGCCCCGACCGGTCGGATGCTGGACATTCATCGGGTCGGTCCAGCGATCTTCCGGACGCCGAGTCTCCACATCGGGTGCCTCGGTGGGTTTGCTTTCCTCCCGCTGGCGATCGTGTTCCCGTTGGGATCGCCGGTGATCCTCGCGTTGAGAGCGATGCGCAGGCGGCATGTGCAGTTCTTTCATGATCCGCGTTTCTCCTTCCGAGATATCGTCCTTGAAGCGTGGCATGGCCAGTCTCGGAACGCACGCCGCGCCCCTGTCAGACAAGGTTGCGGCTGACCGCGCCAGATCGGCCATCGGTCGAGCGGTCTTGCCCATCGATACCCCGGTCCAAGCGCGAGAGGGCCATCGGTGGCAAGATTCGTCTGTGAGAGACATTGAGTCGGAGTCAGTCGCCATAGGCTGGCTGCCTCATCGGTCAAAATCAGATAACAATGAATTCCAACCGTGCCTTAAATTTGCTGCCCGGCTTTGCTCTGGCCGATGAGGAGCAGTTGCGTGGCATGCGCCGCGGCCTTGAGAAGGAAAGTCTCCGAGTCAGTCCCGACGGGATGCTGGCGCTCACGCCACATGCCGTGGCTCTGGGCTCGGCGCTGACGCACCCGCACATCACCACGGATTTTTGCGAGTCCCAGATTGAGTTGGTGACTGGGGCGCATCTAGCGCCCGAAGAGGTGCTGCAGGAACTGCGTGTACTGCACCAATTCACCTATCGGGTGCTGGCCCAGCAAGGCCAAGAAATGCTTTGGGTTTCGAGCATGCCCTGCGGCCTGCCGCCCGATGAGACGATTCCGATCGCCCGATATGGCTCATCCAACGTGGGTCGGGCCAAAAGCGTCTATCGGATGGGGCTGAGCCACCGCTACGGTCGTCGCATGCAGACCATATCGGGTATCCATTACAACTGGTCACTGCCCGGGGTGAGCAGCGAGCAATACTTTGCGCTGATTCGCAATTTCAGGCGACACGCCTTCTTGCTGCTTTACTTGTTCGGAGCCTCGCCCGCTGTCTGTTCCAGTTTCGTGGCCGGTCGTCCGCATGAGTTGCAAAGCCTCGATGGCCCCACCCTGCACATGCCCTACGGCACCAGCTTGCGCATGGGGCGTCTGGGCTACCAGAGCGATGCCCAGGCGCTGCTGGCCGTCAGTTACAACAGTCTGGAGGGCTATGCCGCCTCCTTGCACGAGGCCTTGACCCGGCCATATCCCGCCTACGAGGCCGTCGGCATCCGTAATCCGGGGGGCGATTACAACCAATTGGCCACCACGATGCTGCAGATCGAAAACGAGTTCTACGGCACCATTCGGCCCAAGCGCACCATCTTCCCGGGCGAGCGCCCCCTGCATGCCTTGCGTGAGCGCGGGGTCGAGTATGTGGAAGTACGCCTGATGGATCTCGATCCCTTCGAGCCGCTGGGCATCAATGCCACAACGATGCGCTTTCTGGACATGTTCCTGCTGCACGCCCTGTACAGCCCCAGTCCGCCAGACACCCCGGCCGAGATCGCGGCGCTGGCGCGCAACCAGCACCGAACGGCGGCACGGGGTCGAGAGCCGGGCCTGGTGCTCGAGCGCGGGAGTTCGCAAATTGAGTTGCGTCACTGGGGGCACGAATTGCTCGATGCCTTTGAGCCGATCGCTCAGCGTCTGGATCAGTTTGCGCAGGGTTCGCCCCAGGAGGGCGCTCATGCGCGGGCCCTGTTGCAGGCTCGGCAGTACCTCGATCAGCCGCAGTTGCTGCCTTCGGCCCGGGTGCTGCAAGCTGTGGTCGAGTCCTACAACAAATCTTTCGTGGCTTTTGCGCGGGCGCAATCGGCACAGACCCGACAACTGCTGTTGACGCAGCCGCTTGATCCGAAGGACGAGCAGAGGCTGACGGAGCTTGGTCTGGCATCCGTACGCGAGCAGCAGCGGATCGAGGCCATGGACAGCCTGCCTTTTGAGGTCTACCGGCAGCAGTACGTCTCGCCCGATCGTTTGGGTCGGCCGAGCGGGGCGGCGGCCTGAACTGTCATGGCGATACAGTGGTTCCCGGGCCATATGCACCTGACGCGTCAGGCGATTGCCGAGCGCATGGAGGTGATCGATGTGGTCGTCGAAATGCTCGATGCGCGATTACCCGGCTCGAGCGCCAATCCGCTGCTGGCCGAACTCACCCGCGGCAAGCCTGCGTTGAAGATCCTGAACAAGCAGGACCTGGCCGATGCTTTGCGCACCCAGGAATGGCTGGACTACTACAGCGCACAGGACCAGACGCAAGCGCTGGCGCTTGATGCCGGCCAAAGTGCGCCGGCCCGTCGGCTGGTGGCGGCCTGTCGTGGGCTGGCGCCGTCCCGGCGCGGTCTGTCGCGGCCGATGCGGGTGTTGATCTGCGGGATTCCCAATGTTGGCAAGTCAACGCTGATCAACACCATGACCGGTCGACGTGCGACGCGGACCGGCGACGAGGCAGGCGTCACCCGGACCGAGCAGCGCATCGTGCTGGAGGACGACTTTTATCTCTGGGACACGCCGGGTGTGCTTTGGCCGCGCATCGTCGTCGAAGAGAGCGGATACCGGCTGGCCGCTAGCGGCGCCATAGGTCGCAACGCTTATGACGATCAGGAGGTGGCCCTGGAGTTGCTGTCGGTGCTGTCGCGGGACTATCCGGCTTTGCTGGCCCAGCGGTATCGCATCGCAGTGGACTCGACCCTGGAGCCGGATCAGATCCTGGAGGCCATTGCTCGTCGGCGAGGCGCGGTCGGTGCGGCCGGGCGCCTGAATCTGCAGAAGGCCGCTGAAATGGTGATCCACGAGTTTCGCGGTGGTAGCATTGGACGCATCACCCTGGAGACGCCGCGAGAGTTTGCTCTCTGGCGCCAAGAGGCTCTTGCCCGCGAAGCTCGCCGGCTTGAGTTGCAGCGCGAGCGTGCAGCCAGTGAGCGAGCTGGCGGCAGGAGTCAGGACGGGGGCCGGGATGAACCGATGGGCCAGAGGCGGCGTTCGTGACCGCCTGCCCCGCCAAGGTCGGGCTTGTGACCGGCCTTGAGGCAAAGTCCACCTGCCCCGGTAAGATTCCGGGGCCATCCCCTATTTCACAGGGCGCGATCCGTTTCGGCTGATCGCAAGCCCGTCAGGAGTTCTCTTGAGCAACGATCACGCCCCTGTTTTTGGTGCCACCCGCTTTGGTAGCGGGCAGAGTGTGGCCCGCATGGAAGACGATGCCCTGCTGCGTGGGCAAGGACGTTTCACCGACGACCTGCAGGCGGCGCTCGACGATATGGCCGACTCGCAGCTGCTGCACCTGGCCTTTGTGCGATCGCCTCACGCGCACGCGCGCATCGCATCTATCGACGCGACCCGGGCGCGCGACATGCCCGGTGTGCGGCTTATTCTGAGCGGACAGGATCTGGTCGATGCCGGATGTAAGCCACTACCGGGCGTGGCGGGCTTCACGCGCGCCGGGGGTGCGCCGGCTGTTTTTGCGATACGGCGGGCCCTCGCTCACGAGCGGGTGCGATTTGTGGGGGAGCCGGTTCTTGCGGTGGTGGCTCACAGCCGCGAGCAGGCGCGCGATGCAGCCGAAGCGGTTTGGGTGGACTACGAAGAGTTGCCTGCGCTTACTGAGCTTGACGATGCGCTGCAGGGGCGGGCGGTGATTTGTGAGGCAGCGCCCGACAATGTCGTGGCCGAGGCGCGCTACGGCAAGGCCGAGGAGGCGCAGCAGGCCTTTGAGCAGGCCGCTCATGTGGTCCGGCTCGAGCTGACCAATCAGCGCTTGGCCGCGCTGACGCTGGAGCCGCGTTCTGTACTGGCGTCCTGGCAGCAGGCCAGCGGTCGATTGGTGGTTCGCATGAGTTCGCAGATGCCCTCGGGGGCTCGCAACACCCTGGCCGACTGTCTGGGGCTCGATCGCAAGGCGGTGCGTGTGGTTGTCGGCGATGTGGGCGGTGGCTTTGGCATGAAGACCGGGGCTTATCCGGAAGATGTGGTCACGGCCTACTGTGCGCACCGCTTGCAGTGCTCGGTCAAGTGGATTGCGGACCGCAGCGATGAATTTCTGGCGACCACCCATGGCCGTGATTTGCGCACCCATGCCGAAATGGCCCTGGATACCAGCGGCAAGATCCTCGCTTTGCGGGTGCAGTCTGACGCCAACGTGGGGGCTTATGCCACCGGCACCGGCGTAGCCATTGCCTTGCTCATCGGCCCCTGGGTGCTGACCGGTGTGTACGACATTGCGCTCATCGACTATCACTTCCGTGCGGTCATGACCCACACCATGTCGACGGCTGCTTACCGAGGCGCCGGACGACCTGAGTCGATTTACATCATCGAGCGTTTGATGGACGAGGCGGCACGGCAAACTGGCATCGACCGCATCGCGCTGCGCCGGCGCAACATGATCGCCCCTGAACAGTTTCCCTACCGCAACGCCATGGGACAGGTCTATGACGTCGGGGCCTTCGAGTCGATCATGGATCAGGGGCTTTCCCTGGCCGACTGGAACGGTTTTGAGGCCCGGGCGGCTCAATCGGCTCGTCAGGGCAAGTGGCGAGGCCTGGGCATAGCGACTTTCCTCGAATGGACGGGTGGCAACCAGATGGAGGAAAGAGTCACTTTGTCGGTCAGGGCCGACGGGGTGATCGAGGTCTTCTCAGCCGTCATGCCCATGGGACAGGGCATTGCCACCACGCTGGCGCAGTTGGTGGTCGATGCCTTCGGGGTGCCGATCGAAAAAGTGCGGGTGGTCATGGGCGATACCGATCGGGGCGATGGGTTTGGCAGTGCCGGCTCACGATCCTTGTTCACCGGTGGATCGGCCATGCGGATCGGAGCCGAGCGCACGCTGGCCAAGGGTAAGGCGCTGGCCGCTCAGGAACTTGAGGCGGCCGAGGCCGACATGGTTTACGAGGCGGGGCGGTTCAGTGTCGCCGGAACCGATTTGTCGATCGGTTTGTTTGATCTGGCCGCGAGGCAGGCCGAGCAGCGCATCGACATGGACTCCACCAGCGCAGCGGCCGGTCCGAGTTGGCCCAACGCCTGCCATGTCGCCGAAATCGAACTCGACCCCTCCAGCGGCCAGGTGCAGGTGGTGGCCTATGCCTCGGTCAACGATGTGGGCCGGGTGGTCAACCCCACCATCGTGCGGGGCCAACTCGACGGTGGTGCGGTTCAGGGTATCGGCCAGGCCCTGCTGGAGTCGGTGGTCTACGATGCGCAAAGCGGTCAATTGCTCACCGGCAGTTTGATGGACTACGCCGCCCCTCGGGCTGACGACAGCCCGGATTTCAAGACCGAGATGGATCAGAGCATTCCGTCGACGAACAACCCCCTGGGGGTCAAAGGGGTGGGCGAACTGGGCACCATCGGAGCTACGCCGGCGGTGGTCAACGCGGTGGCCGATGCACTGGCCCGTGCGGGGCGTCCGCACCTCGCGCCGGCGCTACAAATGCCGCTGACTCCAGCTCGGATGTGGCAGTTGCTACAGCCTTGAACTTGGGGAGTCGGCTTGGGATCGGGCTGATCCGGGTCTGGCGGCTGGTCGTTCTAGGCGCGAACAGCTTGGAGGTCCCTACAGAAGGTTGCGCATGGCCTGGGCCGTTTCGTTGAGGACCCCCAGTACGCGGTGGACGGCATCCTTGGACGACTCGAATCCCATCGGCATGGTGACCGACAGGGCTGCTTGCACCTGGCCGTGCCGATCCCGCATGGGCACCGCGATGCCACGGTAATTGAGGTCGAGTTGTTGCTCTGACAAGGCCCAGCCCTGCGCACGCACCCGTGCCAGCTCGAGCTTGAGGCGCTCCTTGCTGTCGATGGTGTAGGGCGTGTAAGTGCTCAGCGTGTGAGTCTGCAGCCAGTTGTCCAGCCATTGGGGCTCTCGCATGGCCAGCAGCATCAGCCCTGCAGCGGTGACCTCGGCTTTGACCCGCGCGCCCATGACATAGCCGATGTTCATGGCGCGGTTGGATCCGTTGCGGGCGATGAAGACGACCTCGCTTCCATCGAGTACGCTGACGTAGGCGTTTTCCTGCGTGCCAGCCGTGACCCGTTGCAGATAGGGTTGGACCTTGCGTGGCAGCCTGGCCGATTCCAGGTAGGCCTGCCCCAGTCGGAGCACCCGCGGCGTCAGCCAGTACAGCCGGCCATCGCCGCTCACGAAGCCCAGATGCTGCAGCGTCAGCAGGTAGCGCCGCGCTGCGGTGCGCGTGATGCCGCATCGTTGAGCCACTTCGCTGGCGTTCAGGCGCGAATGATCGGCGTCAAAACAGGCCATCACGTCCAGCCCCTTCTCCAGTCCCGCGATCCAATCGCGTCGTTGCAAAGCGGGGGGCTCTGGCATGGGGGCTTGATCGCGCATGACTAGGGATAACCCTTAATTTGTTCGATGATCGCATTGTATCGTGCGTTAATCGCTCAAAAAATTTTTGTCCTGGGTTGGACTCGGACGGCAGGCGCTACATTCCCGGCCAAGCCCGAGGCTAAATCTGAGGAGTTTCCATGGCGAAAGCACTTTCAGCACAGCGCGAAGAGATCGTCGAGGCTGACAACCCACTCGGCCTGGACGGGATCGAGTTCATCGAGTACGCGAGCTCCAAGCCCCAGGCGCTTGGGCAGGTGCTTGAATCCATGGGCTTCAGTCCGGTTGCCCGGCACCGGTCCCGTGAGGTGCTTTTGTACCGGCAGGGGCGCATCAATGTGATCGTCAATGCGCACGGTCCGAGCGGCTCTGATGCGGCTGGCTGGGACGACAAGCCTCGCCTGGCCGCAGTCGCCTTGCGGGTGCGCGATGCATCGTTGGCCTACCGACGGGCCCTGGAGCGCGGGGCCTGGGCGGTGCCCTCGGCGGTGGAAGTCATGGAACTGAACATCCCAGCCATTCATGGCGTGGGTACCAGCCGGATCTATTTTGTCGACCGATACGACAAGTTTTCGATCTACGACGTCGACTTTGTGCCGATTCCCGGAGCCGACCCGCATCCGCCGGCCATCACCGGCCTGCATTTCTTCGGTGTGGTGCAGTACATCGGCAACGAGCGGACCGAGGATTGGACCGAGTTCTATCGGGAACTGTTGGGTTTTGCAGCGCTGCCGGCCGACCAGCGTTTTGGCATCCTGCCCAAGGGGCGCATCCTGCAAAGCCCCTGTCCGCCGGACTCGCGGTTCTACATCCAACTGATCGAGCCTGAGGTGGGGCTGCTGGATCTGGAGGGCCACGAGCAACTGCAGCGGGTGGGTTTGGGCACGGCCGATGTCCTGGCCACGGTGGCCCAGTTGAGCCAGCGCGGCGTGGAGTTCGTGCAGTCCAAGGCCGTCCATACCGAGGCCAGGGGCGCGTTGACGCGAACCTGGCTGGGCAGTGTGAGCTTTGAGCTGGTCCACGATGACAGGGCTTGAGATGAATTTCAGCGACAACATCAGGGACTTCGGGATGGACACCATCTCGCTGGCCGGTCCCCTGGAGGCCAAGCTGCAGGCGGTGCGAGAGGCAGGTTTTACCCAGATCATGCTCTCGGCCCGCGACATCGTGGGTCATCCGCAGGGGCTGGAGGCGGCGGTTGCGGCGGTTCGGGCCAGTGGTTTGCGAGTCACTGGCTTTCAGGTGCTGCGCGACTTTGAGGGACTTTCAGGCCATTTGCATCAGTACAAGGTCGATATCGCCAAGGCCATGCTGGAGATGTGTCAGGCGCTGCATTCGCCAGTTCTGCTGGTGTGTTCGTCGACATCGGTCCATGCCAGCGGGGATGCCGAGCTGCTGGCGCGCGATTTGCGAAAGCTGGCCATGCTGGCCATCCCCAAAGGCATACGGGTGGCTTTCGAAGCGCTGTCCTGGGGCCGGTGCATCCATGAGTTTCCGCAAGCCTGGGAGGTGGTCCACCGTGCCGACATGCCCAACCTGGGGCTGGGTCTCGACAGCTTTCACCTGTTTGCCACCAAGACGTCGCTGGACGATCTGGAATTGCTCGATCCGGCAAAGATTTTTCTGGTTCAGCTGGCCGACTTTATGTGGACAGAGATCAAGTCGGTCGAGGAACGGATCGCCACGGCTCGGCATTTCCGTGTTTTTCCAGGTGAGGGGGTACACAGTGGCGATTTGGCCCATTTGGTGGCCAGGCTGCATGCGCTGGGCTATCGCGGCGACTACAGCTTCGAGGTTTTTAATGACGACTATCAGCAACTGCCTTTACCCATGGTGGCCCAGCGTGGCTGGCGCTCGGCGCTTTGGCTGGCCGAAGATGTGCTCAAGCGCTCGGTGCCCCTGCCCAATCAGATGCGCCTGCGGCGGCTCAATGGTCGGTAGATCACGGCCTGCCGGGCGCTTTGGCCGGGCCGCCGGTTTGCGGGGATCGCGCACGGGCGATCGGATCCACGCACAGTTTTTTGGGGGAGCGGGCCGATGAGCAGTATCTTCGAATCCTTCCTTTCTACGCCTGAGATGACCCGTGCCTGGGGCGACCGGGAATTTGTGGCGGCCATGTTGCGATTTGAGGCTGCTTTGGCCCAGGCGCAGGCCCAGGTGGGTCTGATGACCCTTCAGGAAGCTCAGTCCATCGTGGGTACCTGCAAGGTTGAACTGTTCGATGTACCGCGCATCGCGCGCGACAGTGGTCGTGCCGGCAGCTTGGCCATTCCTTTGATCAAGGCGCTCAAGGAGACGGTGGCACTGTTCAATCCGCAGGCCGCCGCTCGGGTTCACATGGGCAGCACCAGCCAGGATGTGATCGATTCGGCCATGGCTTTGGTGTCCCAGCCGGCTCTGGCGCTCATCGATGAGGACCTCGGCCTGATCAATGCAGCCCTGCTGGATCGGGCCGAGCGGCATGCCGCCGATCCGGTGCTGGCGCGCACGCTGATGCAGCCTGCTTCGGTGACCAGTCTGGGCCTCAAGTGTGTCCACTGGGTGGCGCCGCTGCTGCGCTGTCGCCAGCGCCTGCGCCTTGCAGCCGATGAAGCTTTGTGTCTGCAACTGGGCGGGGCGGTGGGCCATCTGGCCCAGATGGGTGACAAGGGGCCGCAGGTGGCCGCTCTGATGGCCGCTGAACTGGGCCTGCGCGACCCTGGGTCCAGCTGGCATACGCAGCGCGACCGCTGGGTGGCTTTGGCTTGTGAACTGGGCTTGCTGGTCGGCAGTTTGGGCAAAGTGGCTCGGGATATCGCGCTCATGAGTCAGTTTGAGCTGGCCGAGCTGGCCGAACCGGCCGAAGACGGAAGGGGTGGATCATCGGCCATGCCGCACAAGCGCAACCCGGTGGCTTGCATGGTGACTCTGGCTGCGGCCCAGCGCGCCCCCGCTCGCGTATCCGCTTTGCTGGGGGCCATGGTGCAGGAGCACGAGCGTGCGCTGGGCAGCTGGCAGGCCGAGCTGGCCGAATGGCCGGGACTGTTGATGAGCACCCATGGCGCCGCGCGTGCCATGGCCCAGACCTTGCCGGTGTTGCAGGTGGATGCGGCTCGCATGCGCAGCAATATTGAGGCCCTGCGCGAGCAGTTGCCTATCGATGCGGCCGACGAATGGTTTTCGATGGACTTGGCCCAGCACGCTGCGGCGCAGGTCAGAACGCAACTGCAAAGCTGGCGCGATCAGGGCCTGGTTTGAGCGCTAAAGTAAGGAGATTGACATGACGCAGCAGACGCCCGCCAACGAGTCGAGTTATGAACAAGGCCTGTCCAATCGCCGGCGAGTGCTGGGCGATGCCTGGGTCGATCGGTCCTTGGCCAATGCCAATGACTTCAATCGCGACTTCCAGCACCTGATCACCCGCTACGCCTGGCATGAGATTTGGGGCCGCCCCGCTTTGGGCGACAAGACCCGGCGCCTGATGGTGCTCTCAAGCCTGATTGCCCTGAAGGCCTGGGAAGAATTTGCCATGCACACCCGGGCGGCGCTGGATGGCGCCGAAGACTCCCGGCTTGGCCCACAGGAAATCAAAGAGGTGATCCTGCAGTCAGCCATTTATTGCGGCGTGCCGGCCGCCAATCATGCTTTTTCGATCGCCGCCGAGATTTTGCGTGAGCGCGGCCTGTTACCGCCCAAAAAGGACTGAGTCCATGGCCACTGCCCCATTTATCGCGCTTTGCTTCTTTGGAGCCACCCAACCATGAACGCTCCCCGTTTGCATACCCTTCTTCAAGGGCAGGGGCCCTGTGTGGTGTTCAGTCATGCGCTTGGCTGTGATCTGAGTATGTGGGATGCGGTGGCCGAGCACCTGCAGCGGCGCTGGACCGTGGTGCGCTATGACCACCGAGGTCACGGACGTTCGCCTGTGGTGCCGGGCTCCTTCAGCATCGACAGTTTGGCCGACGATGCGGCCGCCCTGTTGGCTGAGCTTGGCCAGGGGCCGGTGCATTTCGTCGGCCTGAGCATGGGCGGCATGACCGCGCAGGCTTTGGCTGCCAGATATCCGCAGGCGGTTCGCAGCATCACGGTGGCCAACTCGGCCAGCTGCTACGACGAGGCTGCGCGTGCGATGTGGCAGGCGCGGATCGAGACCGTACGCCAGCATGGCCTGTCGGCCATTGCATCCGGCGCGATGCAGCGCTGGTTTACCCCGTCCTTTCGAGAGGACTTGCTCGGCGGTGGCGCTGCGCAGGTCGCCCGCCTGCGAGGTCAACTTGAGGCCATGTCAGCCTCGGCCTATGCGGCGGCCTGCGAGGCGGTGGCCGCCATTGATTTTCGACAGAGCAATACCCAGATCGCTTGTCCAGCGCTGGTGATCGCAGGTACGCTGGATGAGGCCACTCCGGTGTCTGCTTCTGAGCGTATCGCGGCCGAGATTGCCGGGGCGCAACTGCGTACCCTGGAGGCCGCGCACCTCAGTGCGGTGGAAAAGCCACGCGAGTTTGCGCAACTGCTGGAGGGTTTCCTCGACCGTCTCTGAGCCGCATGGGGCATGTGCGCTTGGCCCCACAGATGCTTGCGGCGGGGCTGCCTCGGGGCCGCACCTGGCGGCACAATGGCGCTATGACCACTGACGGAGGAAGCCCTTACGCCATTGACGAGCGGCAGGTTCTATGGACCGCCGTGCGTGCCCAGGGTGCGGGCGGGCAGAACGTCAACAAGGTTTCTTCGGCGATTCATCTGCGCTTTGACATTCGTGCCTCTTCGCTCCCGGAGGCGGTCAAGGCGCGTCTTTTGGCCAGCGGTGACAGCCGCATCAGCCAGGAGGGCGTTCTGGTGCTCAAGGCCCAGCAGCACCGGACCCAGGAGGCCAATCGGGCGGCGGCCATGGCCCGCTTGCAGGCCTGGGTGGATGCCCATGGGCCTGATCCCAAGCCGCGTCGGCCAACCCAACCCACGCGGGCTTCTCGAGTGCGGCGATTGCGGGGCAAGGCCGAGCGATCTGCCCTCAAGAGCTCGCGAGGCCCAGTTCGTGAAGCCTGAATGTCTCCGTTGCAGTGTTGAATTCAAGCGCCTCTGGCGTACCCCCTTATCCGATGGACCGTGGCCTGCCGCCAGAGGCGGCTGATCTGCTGGCCCGTGGCCGCGTCCTCAGGACCCCCTGCGGCGACGGACATCTGGTCTGGCATGTCTGGGGGTCGCTGGGGCAGCACAGACCTGTGGTGCTTTTGCATGGGGGCAGCGGCAGTTGGACACACTGGCTGCGCACGATTGAGCCCTTGCTTGAGCTGGGGCGCGTCGTTCTGGTCCCTGACCTGCCGGGCTTCGGTGACTCAGACTTGCCACCGTCGGGTCGGGATGCCGATGCGATGCCCGATGTGCTTGAGCAGGGTCTGCGAGGGCTCTTGGGCCAGCAGGTTTGTGACCTGATTGGGTTTTCCTTCGGGGCCATGGTGGCAGGTTTGTGGGCGCAGGCTGAGCCCGCGCGCGCGCGGGGCTTGGTTTTGGTGGCACCGCCCGGCCTGGGACGACCCGCTTTGGAGCCCATCAAGCCCAGGGCCTGGCGTCATTTGCCCGAGGGCACGCAGCGCCAAGCTGCGCATCGTCACAACCTGCGGGAGCTGATGCTCCATCATGAAGCCTCGCTGTCTCCACTGGCCTGTCGCTTGCAAGAATTCAATGCAGAGCGCGACCGATTGCCCAGCAGGCGCCTTTCGCGCACGGATGTCTTGGCCCGCGCCCTGCGGCAAGTCCAGATACCCGTCTATGGCGTCTACGGCGAGCAGGATCGCTACTACCGACACCAGGTGCCGGCCATTGAAGCGGTGCTGCGGCAATGCCCAGGGTTTGCAGGCCTCCATGCGATTGCCGATGCCGGACACTGGGTCCAGTTTGAGCGTCCCGACGCGTTCCAAGCTGTTCTGTCGGGTATTTGGAGGGCGTTGCCAAATTGGAGACAATAGGCCGATGAGCGCACACTGGTATCTGGTTCACTCCAAGCCTCGTCAGGAGAGGGTGGCCCTGGAGAATCTTGAGCGGCAGCTTTTCCCCTGCTATCTGCCGGTCTTGCGATCAGAGAAGGTCAGACGCGGAGCCCTCTCGGTCATTGAGGAGCCACTTTTCACCCGTTATTTGTTTGTCCAACTGGAGACGGACAGCAGTGCCCGCAGTTGGGCTCCAATTCACTCCACCCGTGGAGTGGCGCGCCTGGTGCGATTTGGGTCCGAGCCCGCCCGGGTCAGCGATGAGCTGATCGCAGCCCTGCGCCAGCGGGAAGTGCAAACGCCCGAGGTCAAGCGCTTGTTCCAGTCGGGCCAGTCGGTTCGCATCACCGAAGGCCCTTTTGCCGGGGTTGAGGGCATTTTCCAGATGGCCGACGGCCAGCTCAGGGCCATGGTGCTGATTGAGTTGCTGTCCCGCCCGGTAGCGGTGTCGGTCGATCCGGTGGCGCTCAAGGCTTTGGGCTGACAGCACAGACGCTTCGGCCTGCGCGGTCACAAGGTTGAGCTGGCCGGCTTGGCTGGGTCAGGCCTAGAATGGTCCCCGCAAAGAGTGCGGCCTTGCCGGTTGCGGACTCGACCACTCCCAGTGCTACGGGAACTTATTTACCTCCTATTTTTGGGCCAGCCATGAATTCCTTTGTCAAACCTTTTCATCGGGGCTCTGCCGTCGAGGCTAATTTGGTGGCGCTGGTCGATGCGCGTTATCTGCGCTGGCTGGCCCGACAGGACGAATCCGAATCGCGCGAAGGACCGGCTCGCGAAGGTTGGAATGATTGGCTTCGCCATGTTTTGATGCGCAGCGGCGTGCGAGGCCATCTCATGCGCACCTATTGGTACGCCGATCGGGACGATCAGGCGGTGGTCGACGAACAGACGCTGCGTCTGGTGCCCGCCGCCGATGCCGACAGTGCAGCGCTGGTGCGTCAGCTGGCTGCCGATCTGCAAGGCCTGGTGAGCGGTGGACGCGTGGATGCGGTGTGCATGGCCAGTGATGACGACCGCTTGATGACGGCGATCGAAGCGGCCAAGCTCGCCGGTGTGTCGGTCTATCTGTTGGCTGATGAGCGAGCACAGTCGATGCCGCGTCTGATGCAGCAGGATCCGACCTGGGCGCGCTTGCTGCGCGAGGCCGACCGGCGTATTCTGGTGCGATCCTCCGAATGGGCTCAGACGCTGTCTGGCCGTCATGTGGTCGGCGCCGAGGAGCCGGTCAGCGACGAGCTTGATGCCTCGCTCAGGACCGTGGTGCGGTCTTGGTGGGAGGACCTGGTGGCCGATGATCAAGACACGCTGCGCGAAGAGTTGCCCGGGCAGCGCGGTTTGCCACCCGAGGTTGATCGAGAA
Organism: uncultured Polaromonas sp.; assembly: GCA_964413475.1. Taxonomy (GTDB): domain Bacteria; phylum Pseudomonadota; class Gammaproteobacteria; order Burkholderiales; family Burkholderiaceae_C; genus Polaromonas. Next base: position 34,723 of record CAYPSU010000007.1, read on the forward strand.
CTGTTGGTGCGCGCCAAGAATGCCCTCGGGCGCAGCCTGAATTTTCAGGAAAAGCGCATGCTTCGCTCATTGGCGCGGGAGCAGGCCACTGGCGTGGCGCAGGATCCGGCAGCGGTGGCGCACGAGCACGATTGAGCGGCGGTTCTCCGGCTTCTAGGGCTTTCGAAGATAGGCATAGAGAGCCGGCAGAGGCTGTCCCTGGTCGAGCCGCAAGGGCGCTTCGTGATGGGCCAGCCATTGCAGGCCGTGTTGCTGGGCCAGGTCCTGCAGATAGGCCAGCGGGTGGGCGTATCGCAGGCTGGGCATCAGTTTGGGACGGTTCGGGACCTCGCAGTCCTCACAAAGCTCGGCGGTGAAGGCCAGGCACCCCCCAGGGGCCAGGCGACGCTCCACATGGGCAAAGAGTTCGTCGAGCGCGCCCATATAGATCAACACGTCGGTCGCCAAGATCAGGTCCCAGCGGGTCGGGCAGCGCGCCAGGAATTCGTTGGCGTCAGTCTGTTCCAGATGGTCATATAGACCGGTGCGTCGAGCTTGCTCAATCATGCCGGCAGCCAGATCGATGCCGCACAGATGGTCAGTCCGCGGCCGGATCAGCGGCCCACTCAGACCGGTGCCACATCCGAGATCCAGCACCCGGCCAAAGCGTGCGGCTGGGGGGCCCGGCAGATGGTCGATCAGGTGACGGTGGCCCCGGTACTGCAGCGAGTCCACCAGATGGCTATCGAAGTCCTCGGCGTATTGATCGAAGAGGTTTTCCACATAGGTCCGGGGGGGCTGCAGGGGGCCCTCTTGGCCGCGCAAGGCGCTGAGGTAGTACCGGTAGAGGCTGTGCTCGGGCGCCAGGGACAGGGCGCGCTCGAAATGTACGATGGCCTTTTCGGGCTGGTTCAATTCCCGCAGGATGCAGCCGCTTTCACCCCACGCGGTGGTTTGCTCGGGATCCAGGGCCAGGGCGCGTTCAAAGGCTTGCAGCGCCTCGGGCAGCAAGCCCAGACGTTGTCTGGACAGGGCCAGCGCCACCCAATGCTCGGCATGGGTGGGGTCGCTGGCCAGACTGCGCTCGAGCGCGTCGGCAGCCTGTGACCACTGGCCCAGCTTCATCTGCGTGACCCCGAGGTTGCCCAGGACGGAGGCTCGGCCGGGCGCCAGCGCCAGTGCCGCCTCAAAGCGATCGCGCGCTTTTTCAAATTGATCGTCCTCGAAGCATGTGATCCCCTCGAAGAACAGGGCGCGTGCGCGATCGAGATCACTCATAGTAAATAATCGACAAGGTGCTTGGGGTCATGGCTTCGGGGCGCCTGGTGGCTTCGTTTCATTGAGTTTATGCCCCGATGAGTCGGGATCGAGGGAGGTGTTCCATGGACAAGGTGTTGCTCGTGACTGGCGGCAGCCGGGGTATCGGGGCTGCGACGGCCGAGCTGGCGGCTCGGCAGGGTTGGTCTGTGGTGGTGAACTACAGCGCCCGTAGCGATGAGGCGCAAGCGGTGGTCAATCGCATACAGGCCGAGGGAGGTCGGGCGATGGCCCTGCAGGCCGATGTGTCCAACGAGGCCCAGGTCCTGGCCCTCTTCGAGCAAATTGACCGGCAATGGGGACGGCTCTCGGGGCTGGTGAATAACGCTGGCGTGGTTGATGTGGCCGCGCGTCTGGATCAGATGAGCTGGGCGCGCTGGCGGAGGATGTTCGACATCAATGTCTTGGGCAGTCTGCTGTGCGCGCGCGAGGCGGTGCGGCGCATGAGCACCCGTCACGGGGGGGGCGGTGGCAGCATCGTCAACATCTCCAGTGCGGCAGCCCGCCTGGGATCGCCGGCGCAGTATCTGGACTACGCGGCGGCCAAGGGGGCCATTGACACCATGACCATCGGGCTGGCCAAGGAGGTGGCCGCCGAGGGCATACGGGTCAATGCAGTGCGACCCGGCCTGATTGAGACGCAGATCCATGCATCCGGTGGGCTGCCCGACCGGGTGCGCGATCTGGCCCATCAGGTGCCCATGCAAAGGGGAGGGCAGGCCCAAGAGGTGGCGCAGGCCGTGGTCTGGCTGCTCTCTGAGGCTGCCAGCTACACCACCATGGCCTTGATGGATGTCTCCGGCGGGCGCTAGCATTGAAGCGCTCGATCGTCAGATTGCCGCAAGTCCCTTCCAGATAATCCGGATTTTCCAGACTCGTTCCCATCAATCGTCCGCCTAAGCGGGGGAGACAGGCCATGTTCCAGGCTTTGCAGTTGAACAAGCAGGCGGATGTCTTTTCCGCCCGGGTGGTAGAGCTCGATGAGGCCCAGATGCCGCCGGGCGATGTTCAGGTGCGGGTTGAGTACTCCACCCTTAATTTCAAGGACGGTCTGGCTCTGACCGACCGCAGTCCGGTGGTTCGTTCCTGGCCGATGGTCGCCGGTATCGACGGATCGGGCGTGGTGCTCTCTTCCACCCATCCCCAGTGGCAGGCTGGCGACCGCTTCATTCACAACGGTTGGGGCTTGGGCGAGACACGCTGGGGCCTGATGGCCGAGCGTGCCAGCTTGCAGGGGCAGTGGCTGGTCCAGCTTCCCGAAGGACTGAGCACGCGCCAGGCCATGGCCATCGGGACCGCCGGATACACCGCCATGCTTTGCGTCATGGCCCTTGAGGCGCATGGGCTGCGGCCCGGTGATGGCGAAGTTCTGGTGACAGGCGCCACTGGCGGCGTGGGCAGTATTGCAGTGGCCTTGCTGGCCAAACTCGGACATACCGTGGTGGCGGTCACGGGCAAGGCGCACGAGCAGGACTACCTTCAGCGCCTGGGGGCCAGCAGCGTGCTCGATCGTGCCAGTCTGGCGGCTCCTGGAAAGCCCTTGCAAAAAGAGCGTTGGGCCGGCGTCGTTGATGCGGTGGGCTCGCACACCCTGGCCAACGCCTGCGCGCAGACCCGCTATGGTGGTGCGGTAGCCGCTTGTGGGCTGGCCCAGGGCGCCGACCTGCCGTCCACGGTGATGCCTTTTATTCTGCGCGGGGTCAGCCTGCTGGGTGTTGACAGCGTCATGGCGCCCCTGGCCCGCAGGCAGCAGGCCTGGCAGCGTTTGGCCCAGGATCTGGATCTGACGCTTCTGGAGAGCATGGTGACTGAAATTTCCCTCGATCAGGCGGTCGAGCATGCTCATGCCCTGATGCGGGGCGAGGTGCGCGGGCGCATCGTCGTCAAGATTTGATTCGTTTGATTTCCCAGCGGAGATTCCTTATGACATCAGTGGCCAGTCCGGCGCGCTATGCTGACTTTCACCGGCAATCGATCGAGCAGCCCGAGGTCTTTTGGGCCGAACAGGCCCGACTGATCGACTGGTTTGTGCTGCCCCAGAGGGTGTGCAATTGGGACCGGCCACCCTTTGCTCAGTGGTTTGAGGGTGGGCGTCTGAATTTGTGCCACAACGCCGTTGATCGCCACCTGCAGACCCGCTCTGATCAGCCGGCCCTGATCGCGGTTTCAACCGAGACCGGCAGCCAGAGGGTCTACAGCTTTGCGCAATTGCACGAGGAGGTGCAGCGCATGGCGGCGGTGCTGCAGTCGCTTGGTGTCGTCAAGGGCGACCGGGTGCTGATCTACATGCCCATGGTGGCCGAGGCGGCCTTTGCCATGCTGGCCTGCGCGCGGATCGGGGCGATTCATTGCGTGGTTTTTGGTGGTTTTGCCAGTGGCTCGCTGGCTTCGCGCATCGAGGATGCGCAGCCTCGGGTGATCGTCAGCAGCGATGGCGGCTCGCGCGGCGGCAAGGCTATCGCCTACAAGCCGCTGCTTGACGAGGCGATCCGGTTATCGGCCCATAAGCCCGAGTCGGTGCTGCTGACCGATCGGGGGCTGGCCCCGATGGACCGGGTGGCCGGTCGGGACCACCTCTGGAGCGAGCTGCGCGAGCGCCACCTGCACAGCCAGGTGCCCTGCGAATCGATGGACAGTACGGACATCAGTTACACCATCTACACCAGCGGCACCACCGGCAAGCCCAAGGGCGTGCAGCGTGACACCGGCGGCTACGCGGTGGCGCTGGCGGCCTCCATGAAACATATTTTTGACGGCCGCGCTGGCGAAACCTTCTTCTCCACCAGCGACATCGGATGGGTGGTCGGGCACAGCTACATTATTTATGGCCCTCTGATCGCCGGCATGGCCACCCTCATGTACGAGGGCCTGCCGACCCAGGGCCTGGACGGTCAGCCCAACGGGGCGATCTGGTGGAGTCTGGTCGAAAAATACAGGGTCACCGGTATGTTCAGTGCCCCGACCGCTGTGCGGGTGCTGAAAAAGCAAGATCCTGACCTGCTCAAGAAGCATGATTTGAGCTCGCTGCGTGCGCTGTTTCTGGCCGGTGAGCCGCTGGACGAACCGACCGCCCGTTGGATCAGCGAGGGGCTGGGGGTTCCCATCATCGACAACTATTGGCAGACCGAAAGCGGCTGGCCGATTCTGACTTTGGCCAACCCGGTGGAGCGCATGCAGCCGCGCTTTGGCAGCCCCGGTATCCCGATGTACGGCTACAAGGTCAAGCTTCTGCATGAGGCCACCGGCGAAGAACTCACGGCGCCGGGCGAAAAGGGCGTGGTCTGCATCGAGGGCCCGACCCCGCCGGGCTTCATGCAGACGGTCTGGCGTGACGATGCGCGCTACGTCAAGACCTATTGGCAAAGTGTGCCCGGCAAGATGGTTTACAGCACCTTCGATTGGGGCATTCGTGATGCCGACGGGTATTTCTTCATTCTGGGGCGCACCGACGATGTGATCAATGTGGCGGGCCATCGTCTGGGTACCCGAGAGATCGAGGAGAGCATTTCTGGCCATCCCTTGGTGGCCGAGGTCGCGGTGGTGGGTGTGGCTGACCCTCTGAAGGGCCAGGTGGCCATGGCCTTTGCGGTGCTCAAGGATGCAAGCGTGGCTGCAGATGCCCAGGCCTCCATGAAGATCGAAGGCGAAATCATGAAGCGGGTGGACGGTGACCTTGGCGCGGTGGCCCGGCCGGCCCGCGTTCGCTTTGTGACCGTCCTGCCCAAGACCCGCAGCGGCAAGCTGCTGCGGCGGGCCATACAGGCCGTTTGTGAGGGGCGCGACCCCGGCGATCTGACCACCCTGGACGACCCATCGGCGCTGGAGCAGATTCGGCAGCGGCTCGCCGGCTGAGCCCTTCAGGGCATGGACTCTGGCTCGCAGCAGTTCGCTCGATCGGGGCGCTGAATTTGTAGGCATTGGGGCGCTGACCTGGCTACAATCGGGCCACAACGTCTGTCACAGGTCCTTCCTAAGCCACAGTCGCATCCGCCAACCGGTTCAGCCGTGTCGCGGAAGGTGTTTTCAACCAGCTAATGTTCCCTGCAGGGGAACGGAGGTCAGCGAATCATGAGCGAGACTACGTCCGTCTACGCCGCCTATCAAGGCA
>CAYPSU010000008.1:0-32511 GCA_964413475.1 uncultured Polaromonas sp.
ACGAGGTTCATGCTCATTTGGGCTCTCCTGCCTTCTTGTCTTTCTTCTTGAACATCTCCAACATGCGACGCGTGACCAGAAAGCCCCCGAACACATTGACAGCCGCCAGCGCTACAGCCAGCACGCCCATGGTCTGGCCCAGTGCGGTTTCCGTCATGGCCGCTGCCAGCATGGCCCCGACGATGACGATGGCCGAGACGGCGTTGGTGACGGCCATCAGCGGGGTGTGCAGGGCCGGCGTGACGGTCCAGACCACGTGGTAGCCGACATAAATAGCCAGCACGAAGATGATGAGGTTGGTGATGGTGGGGTTGACGAATTCCATGACATGGGGCCTTTCAAAGCATCGGGGTCAGGCGCGCAGCACCTGGCCACCCTGGGTCATCAGGCAGGCGGCAACGATGTCGTCCTGCAGGTCGATGTTGAGCGCGCCTTCCTTGCTGACGATGAGCTTCATGAAGTCCAGCAGGTTGCGCGCATACAGGGCGCTGGCATCGGCGGCCACCAGCGCGGGCACATTGGTTTCGCCCACGATCACCACGCCGTGTCGGGTGACGGTTTGTCCGGGCTCGGTCAACGGGCAGTTGCCGCCTTGGGGCGCGGCCAGATCCACGATCACGCTGCCGGGTTTCATGGCCTTGACCATGTCTTCGCTGACCAGCACCGGCGCGGCCCGGCCTGGGATGAGTGCGGTGGTGATGACCACATCGGCCTGGGCCACCCGCTTGGCCACTTCCAGCTTTTGCCGCTCGAGCCAGGAAGGCGGCATGGGACGGGCGTAGCCGCCCACCCCTTCGGCCGCCTCTTTTTCTTCCTGGGTTTCATAGGGAACGTCAATGAATTTGGCGCCCAGTGACTCCACCTGTTCCTTCACGCTCGGGCGCACGTCGGACGCTTCAATCACCGCGCCCAGACGTTTGGCGGTGGCGATGGCTTGCAGACCGGCCACGCCGACGCCCAGGATCACCACCCGCGCCGCTTTGACGGTGCCCGCCGCGGTCATCAGCATGGGAAAAAACCGCTGGTAGCGCTCGGCTGCCATCATCACCGCCTTGTAGCCGGCGATATTGGCTTGCGAGGACAGCACATCCATGCTTTGCGCCCGGCTGGTGCGGGGCGCAGCCTCCAGCGCAAAACTGGTCACGCCGGCTCCGGCCAGCCGATCAAGCCCGGAACGGTCGAAGGGGTTGAGCATGCCGATGAGCACCCCGCCCTGCTTGAGCAGCGGCACCTCGGACTCTTGCGGGCAGCGCACCTTCAGCACAATCTCGGCGGCGTAGGCGCCGGCCGCATCGGTGATCTCCGCCCCTAAAGCGGTATAGGCCGAGTCGGGCGCACTGGCGGCCAACCCGGCGCCCGATTGCACGCGCACCGTGTGGCCCTGGGCCATGAATTTCTTGGCGGTCTCGGGGGTTACCGCGACGCGCGTTTCGCCCGCCAGGACTTCTGCGGGAACGCCGATCAGCATGGGGCTCTCCTTGTTGGGTATTTAGGCAGGCCGGTCAAGCCCGAACCCGCAAAACCCTTCATTGTCTCCCGAATAGGCCCTTGCGGTGGCGCGCCCCGAAATTACGGCCCTCAGCGGGCGGTGGGCATCACAAACTCAGCCCCTTTGGGCGTGCTTTCGGGCCAGCGCTGCATGATGGACTTCTGCTTGGTGTAGAAGCGCACCCCCTCTTCCCCATAAGCGTGCATGTCACCGAAAAGGCTGCGCTTGAAGCCCCCAAAGCCGTGCCAGGCCATCGGCACCGGGATCGGCACATTGATGCCCACCATGCCCACCTGGATGCGGCGCGCAAACTCGCGCGCCGCGTTGCCATCGCGGGTGAAGCAGCTCACCCCATTGCCAAATTCGTGGTCGTTGATGATGCGCACCGCTGTGGCGAAGTCGGGCACCCGCACGCAGGAGAGCACGGGTCCAAAGATTTCTTCCTTGTAGATTTTCATGTCGGTGCTGACCTGGTCGAACAGCGTGCCGCCGAGCCAGAAGCCGGCCTCGCAGCCGCTACCGGCCCGGGCGCCGTCAAACTGGCGGCCATCGACCAGCAGCCGGGCGCCCTCGGCCACCCCGGCGTCGATATAGCCGCGAATGCGCTGGCGGGCCGCTTCGGTGACGATGGGCCCCATTTCAGCGGCCAGATTTTCGCCGTCGAGCACTTTCAAGGCTTTCGTGCGCTCGACCAGCTTGGGCATGATCTTCTCGCCCACATCCCCCACCAGGACGGCCACGGAAATCGCCATACACCGCTCCCCCGCCGAGCCGTAAGCGCTGCCGATCAGGGCATCCACGGCTTGGTCGAGATCGGCATCGGGCATGACCACCATATGGTTCTTGGCCCCACCGAGGGCCTGCACGCGCTTGCCCAGGCGTGCGCCGGACTCATACAGGGCATTGGCCACCGGGGTGGAGCCGACAAAGCTGATCGCTTGCACATCGGGGTGTGCCAACAGGGCGTCTACCGCCTCCTTGTCGCCCTGCACCACATTGAACACGCCGTCAGGCAGACCTGACTGCTTGAGCAGGTCGGCGATGAAGAGAGAGGGGGAGGGGTCCAGCGGGCTGGGCTTGAGCACAAAGGTGTTGCCTGCGGCGATGGCCACCGGGAACATCCACATCGGCACCATGACCGGAAAGTTGAAGGGCGTGATGCCGGCGACCACGCCCAGGGGCTGGCGCATCGTCCAGTTGTCGATGCCAGTGGAGACCTGGTCGGTGAAATCGCCCTTGAGCAATTGCGGGATACCGCAGGCAAATTCCACGATCTCGATGCCGCGGGTGACTTCCCCCTGCGCATCGGTAAACACCTTGCCATGCTCGGCGGTGATCATGTGGGCCAGCGTATCGCGATGGGCGTTGAGCAGCTCGAGAAACTTGAACATCACCCGTGCGCGTCGCAGTGGCGGTGTGTCGGCCCAGGCCGGGAAGGCGGCGCGGGCGGCGGCCACCGCGTGCGCCACTTCGCCGCTGTTGGCCAAGGCCACCTGACCGCTGACCGCCCCGGTGGCCGGGTTGGTGACGTTCTGCTGGCGGCCGGAAGCGCCGGCCACACGCTGGCCGTTGATGAAATGGTCGATGGGGGTCATGGAAGTCTCCAAAAAAGGCCGGGGTGGTCGCGATCCGTTTTTGCCATTCGGCGCGGCCGTCAGGTCGCGTTCGGTTGACGCGCCGAACTTGCAGTCTAGGCAGAGCGGCCAAGCCCCACAAGACGCTCCTGCTGAATTAATAGTTCGTTTTGGTGAACAATCGAGCGATGAATGAGCAAAAAATCCATACGCTCTGGGGCCATGTGCACTGGCTCAGTATGCTGGCGCAGCAAGGCAGTTACACCGCCGCTGCAGCCCGCCTGGGGGTGAGCAAAGCCGCCATGAGCCAGCGCATTGCCGAGCTCGAGCGCGCCGCCAAGGTCACCCTGGTGCAGCGCACCACCCGCAGCGTGCGCCTGACCGAGGCTGGCCAGAAGCTGGTCGATGACACCCGCGCTGCCTTCGAGCAAATCGAGCACAGCTTCGCGCGGGTGCGCGACCTGGCGGCCCAGCCCAGTGGCCTGATTCGCCTGACGGCCCCCGTCGCTCTGGCCCGTCAGCAGCTCACCCCGCTGCTGGCGGAGTTTCTGAGGGCCTACCCGGAGGTACGCATCGAGCTGGATTTGTCGGACCGCCTGAGCGCCTTGGCCAGCGAAGGCTTTGACTTGGCCATCCGTCACACCGAACGCGCACCCGACACCCATGTCGCCTGGGCCCTGTGCAGCACGCAGTCGGTGCTGGTGGCCACGCGCAGCTACCTGCGTCGGCGGGGCGAGCCTCAAACGCCACTGGCGCTGCAAGCGCACAACTGCCTGCACTACCCCCGCTCGCAGGACAGCCCGGCCTGGACTTTTGAAGGCCGGTCGGCCAGCCTTCGGGGCGAGCGGGTCACGGTGCCGGTGTCGGGCAACTTTGCCGCCAACAACAGCGAAGCCCTGCGCGAGGCGGCGCTCGCCGGTGCTGGCATCGCCCTCATGCCCGACTTCAGCGCCCAGAAGGCACTGGCCCAAGGCAAGCTGGTGCGCGTGCTGCCGGCCTGGAAGCCGGTAGGCGCCTTTGCCGAAACCATCTACGCCGTCCGGCCCTACACGCCGCATGTACCGCGCGCGGTGGCCGTGCTGGTCGAGTCGCTGCGGCGGGGCTTGGCGGACGGGTTCGGGGTTTGAGCCGCGGCGACGGCGCGCCCCGCAGTCGTGCCCTCGGGTCAGGCCAAGGGCCTCATGCAGGTTCAGGGCCTGCTTTGCAGCACCAGCGCAGCCGCGTCTGCCACGTTGGGCGCGGCCATTGAGGTGCCGCTGATGGTGTGGGTGGCGGTGCTGCTGCTGTTTCAGGCCGAGGCGATGCTTGAGCCCGGCGCAAACAGGTCCACGCAAACGCCGAAGTTGGAGTAAGAAGCCCGCCGGATAGTGCTGGTTGTCGCCTCACGGTGATGGCGCTGGGCTCGGACGCTGGCGAACGGGTGCAGGCGTCGACGCTCTCATTGCCAGCGGCAACCATCATGACCACCCCCTTGGCCACGCTCCGTAGCAAGGGCTCGGCCAAGCCCTGCGGATCGGCCACGTCGGCCTTGAACACCACGTTGTATCGATCGCGGATGGGCTAAGCTGGCGTCCGCCACGATCGATCGCATGAATCGCCACGGACCGTATGTCTGAAGTACCACCCCATCAGTTTGACCTGCTGCGTCAGCGCCGCTTCGCTCCTTTTTTCTGGACGCAGTTCGCCGGTGCCGCCAACGACAACCTGTTCAAGTTTGCCTTCACGGTCCTGGTGACCTACCAGCTGCAGGTGAGTTGGCTGCCGCCCGCTCTGGCAGGGCTGGTGATTGGCGCGCTTTTCATCTTGCCTTTTGTGCTGTTTTCGGCGACATCTGGACAGATGGGCGACCGGTTTGAAAAAACCCGGATCATCCGGGCGGTTAAAAATCTGGAACTCGCCATCATGGCGGTGGCTGCTTGGGCTTTTGTGATCGATGCGCCCGACGTCCAGGCGGCGGTTCTTTTGGCCTGTACCTTTTTGATGGGGCTGCATTCAACTCTGTTCGGGCCGGCCAAGTACGCCTTGCTGCCGCAAGTGCTGGCCGAGCGCGAGTTGGTCGGTGGCAATGCGCTGGTGGAGTCAGGCACCTTTGTGGCCATCTTGTTGGGCAATCTCGCGGGGGGTCTTTTGATGGCGCTGCCGGGCATTGGGCCCGAGGCAGTGGCCATCGGCTGCCTGGTGCTGGCCGCGCTTGGCCGCTGGAGCGCTGGCCGTATGCAAGCCCTGCCCGCGACCGATCCGCAGTTGCAGATCAATTGGAACCCGTGGACTGAAACTGCACGTAACCTGCGTTTGGCGCGGGAGGATCTGGTGAACTGGAATATGCTCCTGGGCATCAGCTGGCTATGGTTTTTTGGCGCGGTGTTCCTCAGTCAGTTTCCGGTGCTGGCCAAAGAGGTGCTGCGTGGCAATGAACAGGTGGCCTCGATGCTGCTGGTCGTGTTTTCGTTGGGCATTGGCGCAGGCTCCTTGTTGTGTGAACGTTTGAGCCGTGGTCGGGTTGAGATCGGCCTGGTGCCCTTGGGCGCCTTGGGCATGAGCCTCTTCACCATGGATTTCTGGCTGGCCACCCGTAGCCTCCCGGCTGCGCCGCTGATGGATGTGGCGGCGTTCCTGGCCCAGCCAGCCCATTGGCGGGTTCTGCTCGATTTGGGTTTGCTCAGCCTCAGCGCAGGACTGTTCAGCGTTCCCATGTATGCCTTGATCCAGGTGCGCAGCCGGGCCAGTCATCGTTCACGCATCATCGCCGCCAACAATATCCTCAATGCCTTGTTCATGGTGGCCAGTGCTTTGCTTTGCGCGGCCCTCCTGATGGCTGGCGTTTCCTTGCCGGGGCTGTTCTTTTGCTTGAGCCTTGGCAATTTGCTGATGCTGCTCTGGCTGCTTTGGCAGGTGCCGGAGTTGCTGCACAGGGCGCGGGCGATTTTTCGGGGGGCCTAGCTGCACGGGCTGGCTCCGCTTGGTGGTCCGTTTCTGGGCTGACTCCGGCCGGCAAGTGGGCGTGGTACAGAGCCATAATCAGGCGGTTTCAAGACGGGCCCGCTTCAGAATCTTGACAATTCCTTCCTTGATGCCGAGACCCCCCGGCGCTGACGCGAACCATGTTTGTCTCCGACTCCCCTTCCTATTGCGCCTCTGCGGCCTGGCCTCGCCTGCTGGGAGACATTGGCGGCACCAACGCACGCTTTGGCTGGCAGAGTCGGGCCGACGCAGAGATTGAACAGATTCGGGTGCTCCCAGTGGCTGAGTACCCGGACCTTTTGGCGGCCCTTGAAAGCTACCTTGACTTCACCAAGCTCGGACGGCCCCAGTGTGCCGCTCTAGGCATGGCCAACCCGGTCTCCGGGGACACGGTGGCCATGACCAATCACCATTGGCGCTTTTCCATTCATCAGGTTCGCGCCCGGATGGGGTGGCAGCGACTTTTGGTGCTCAATGATTTCACCGCCTTGGCGCTGGCGCTTCCCCATCTAGAGGCCTCGGTGAAGGTGCTTGTGGGCGCTGTACCGCAACCCTTAGAACGTGCGGCCATCGGACTGATCGGGCCCGGTACGGGGCTGGGCGTATCCGGGCTTCTGCCGGTTCCAGGCACGTCTCGTTGGGTGCCGATTGTGGGTGAGGGCGGTCATGTCAGCCTCAGTCCAAGTACCGCCGAAGAGTTTGCTGTCCTGGAACAGTTGCAGCGGCGTTATGGCCACGCTTCGGCCGAGCGGGCCCTCTCGGGGGCCGGTCTGGTGGATCTCTACCATGCCCTGTCGCGGGTGCGGGGCCTGCCCAGCGAGGAGATCACCGCGCCTGCCCATGTGATGGAGCAAGGCTTGCGGGAGGGCCCATCGCTGGCCAGCGATACCCTGGATTTGTTCTGCGCTTTTTTGGGGTCGGTTGCAGGCGATCTGGCGCTCACGCTTGGAGCGCGAGGCGGCCTTTACCTGGGAGGCGGCATCGTTCCGCGTATGAAAGATCGGTTTGTACAGTCAACTTTTCGGGCCCGCTTTGAAGCCAAGGGGCGATTCAGGTCGTATTTGGCGGAAGTTCCCACCTGGTTGATCGATGCGCCGGTCTCGCCAGCGCTCAAAGGGGCCGCATTGGCCCTGGCCCTCTACGAATGACCCTGACAGCGGCTGTGGCTCATGGGGCGTTGATCACCGGCTGGAGGCCGCCGATCAGAAGCAGCGGACCTCTGTGACCGGGTCGTCGTGACGGGCCGTCTGGCCCGGGCAGGAGCGCAATATTGCGCAGGTGCTCCTGACCCATCATGCCGCAGCCGATGATGCCGTAACGAACCGTGTTGGAAGAACTGGGGGTCAAGTGTTTTCTCCGTCGATCTCAGGGGTCTTGAGCGTCTCGAGAAAGATTCTCGGGCGCTCTCAGGTGGGCCTCTATTCGGTATTGCTCGCAGAGCAATAAAAAGCGCGAAAGCTGCGGGTCCTGCCCGGTTTCTTCCTGCAGCAGTTCGGCCACCCGGGGGGCCATCGCCTGCGCGGCCCGAGCGTCCAAAAACAGTGCTCGCCAGCGGCGGGCCAGCATGTCCTCGACGGTGATGGCCCATTCGTTACGGGCGCTGTAGCGAACCAAAGATTCGGTCAAGCCCAGACCCAGATGCACCTGGTGCCCGGGCAGCGCAGCGACCTGCTCGGCAGCGCTGCCGAGCAGGTGCAGCCCAGGCGCCTCCCGCAGGCTGGTGGGGCTTGTGCCTTCCGGCGGCGCACCCCACAGGCGGTGGTTCTTCGTCTGCGCCTTGTGGGGTGGTGGCGGTAGATCTTCGGCCGTTACGAGCGCAGCCATGACTTCCTCGGCCATGGCCCTGTAGGTGGTCCACTTCCCGCCGGTGACGGTGATCAATCCGGGTGCTTCGCGGGCGATGAGGTGCTCACGCGACATCGATGCCGTCGGTTCTGCGTTCTGGCCTCCTGACCCAACCAGGGGCCGCAGCCCAACCCATACGCTTTGAATCTGATCGGGGGTGAGCTTCAGACCCAGTGTTTGGCGCGTTTCCTCCAGAAGGAACTGCAGCTCTGACATCAGGGGTTTGGGCTCCAGCGGGGCGTCCTCACGTGGCGTGTCGGTGGTGCCAATGATCGTGGCTCCCAGCCAGGGTACTGCGAACAGCACGCGCCCATCAGAGGTCCGGGGTACCAGTACCGCATCGCTCAGGGGCAAGGTCTGCCGGCTGACGACCAAGTGCACCCCCTGGCTCGGTCGAACCAGCGGGCGGCTGAAGGTCGGGTTGTCTGTCGGACGCCCCAGAACCAGCCTGCGTACCTGATCGACCCACACCCCCGCGGCATTGACGACACAGCGCGCATGGATTTGCGCATATCCGCCGGTCAAGGCATCTTCGAGAATCACCGTCCAGCCCTTTCCATGAGGGCTCAAACCGGCCACCCGGGTGTGGTTGCGAATCGAGGCGCCGGCTGCATGGGCCGTTTGCGCCAAGGCCAGAGCCAGCCGGGCATCATCGAACTGGCCGTCCCAGTAACGCACACCTGCAACGACGCGAGGCAGGCTGGGTAACAGTTGGCGCATGGCGTGCCCGCCCAGCCCATGGGTGCGGCCCAGGCTCAGCCGGCCCGACAGCCAGTGGTAGAGCTTCAGGCCCCATACGGTGATGATCCACGAGCGCCAGCTTGCTTCGGCGACCACGAAGGGCAGGGGCTGCGCCAGATGCGGGGCCAGTCCCAGAACCACCGCACGCTCGCGCAGGGCTTCTCGAACCAACCGAACCCGGCCCTGCGCAAGATACCGAACCCCACCGTGCAGCAGCTTGGTTGACCTTGAGGAAGTGCCACAGGCAAAGTCGCGTGCCTCCACCAGAGCCAGGCGCCGGCCTTCCAGCGCCGCGTGCACAGCCACGCCCAGCCCGGTGGCCCCTCCTCCGATGACCAGCACGTCCAGGTCTCCCTGGCTGCGAGCCCACTCTGTGAGATCAGATCGCATTGTTTAAGTTCAATTTAAGTGATTATTTTATGATTGTTTCTTTGCGTTTATGCATTAGATGAAAAAAATGATCGTTTTCGCGTATGCTTGGATGGATCATTTTCTTGACAGCCCGGTGCTTGACTCGCGCCCCTTCACAACATGGCCCTCAATCCCAGACAGCTCGCCATCTTGCAGACCGTTCGTGAGCACGGGGCCCTTAAAACCGAGGCCTTGGCCGCGCAGTTCAAGACCACCTTGCAGACGGTTCGGCGAGACATCCAGCGGCTGACCGAGGCAGGCGCGCTGGAAAGATTTCATGGGGGCGTCAGGTGCATCGACAGCGGCAGTCGCAACACAGCCTATGGCGAGCGCCAGCGTGCCCATGCGCCGGCCAAACAGCGGATCGCCCGCAAGGTGGCCTCCCTGATTCCGACCGGCAGCAGTCTATTCATGAACATCGGAACCACAGTTGAGGCCGTGGCCAGCGAATTGCTGCACCACCAGGGTTTGCGGGTGGTCACCAACAACCTGCATGTCGCGCGGACGCTGAGCGCCAATGCCGGCTGCGAGGTCGTAGTGGCCGGCGGTACGGTGCGTCACGAAGATCTGGGCGTGGTGGGCGAGGCGGCGCTTTCCTTCATCAGGCAGTTCAAGGTCGATATCGGTCTCATCGGTATCAGCGGCATCGATGCCGACGGCACGCTGCGGGACTTTGACATGCGTGAGGTGATGGTGGCCCGGGCCATCGTCGAGCGTTCGCGCCAGGTCTGGCTGGTGGCCGATGCCAGCAAGTTTGGTCGACCGGCCATGATTGAAATGGCCTCTCTCAGAGAGGTACACACCCTCTTCACAGATGCTCCGCTGGAGCCTTCTTTTGAACGACTTCTGCACGAGCACGATGTACGTTGCGTGATCGCGCAAAGCTGACAGATTCTTTGTTGGACGATTGAAATGACTGCGCCTCAATTTCTCATGGCCCTCGATCAGGGCACCACCAGCTCAAGGACTCTCGTGTTTCGGGACGACGGAAGTGTTGTGGCCATGGCCCAGCAGGAGTTCGAACAAATCTACCCCCAACCGGGTTGGGTTGAGCACAATCCCCTGGAGATCTGGCGCACGCAAATTGACACCGCGCGTCAGGCCTTGAAGCAGGCGGGGTTGCGTTCGACCGATCTGGCTGCCATCGGCATCACCAATCAGCGCGAAACCACCGTCGTATGGAGCCGGCATACCGGCGAGCCCCTGTGCAATGCCATCGTCTGGCAGGACCGCCGGACCGAGCCTTTGTGTCAGTCCCTGCGCGAGCAAGGGCGGGAGGCGCTGGTGCGAGAGAGGACCGGACTGCGGCTGGACCCTTACTTTTCAGCCACCAAGCTCCGGTGGATGCTTGACCATGTACCGGGTGCGCGAGACCGTGCCCGAGCCGGTGAGCTGGCCTTTGGAACCATCGACACCTGGCTGATCTGGCAGCTCACGGGCGGGAGACATGTCACGGACATCAGCAATGCCAGCCGCACCCTATTGCTCAACATCCATACCGGCCAATGGGACCAGGAATTGCTCGATCTCTTTGATGTGCCCGATAGCCTGCTGCCCGAGGTTTTGCCTTCTGTTGCCGACTTTGGCCGGGTGCAGGCCGGCCTGCTCGATCAAGGTTCGGCCGGGCTTCGTATTGGCGGCGTAGCCGGCGATCAGCAGGCCGCCTTGCTGGGGCAGGCCTGCCTGAGTCCCGGTGACGTCAAGAATACCTATGGGACCGGCTGCTTCATGCTGATGCACACCGGCTTTGATGCGCCCGTGAGCGCCAATGGATTGATCACCACCTGCGCAGCTCGCCTGGATGCGCAAGCTGCGCCGGCATACGCGCTTGAAGGCAGCGTATTCATTGGGGGCGCGGTGGTGCAGTGGCTGCGCGATGGACTCAAGGTCATCGAGCGGAGCAGCGACGTGGAGTCTTTGGCCGCTTCGGTGGGGGACACCGGGGGTGTGGTGTTGGTGCCCGCCTTCGCCGGCCTGGGCGCTCCCTACTGGCTGCCCCATGTACGCGGCAGTATTCAGGGCCTCACGCGGGGCAGTACGGCGGCCCATATCGCCCGAGCTGCACTGGAGAGCATTGCGCTGCAAAGCGCGGTCCTGCTGCAGGCCATGCAGGCCGATGCGAAGCACCTCAACGGCCTGGAGGTTCAGGCCCTGCGCGTTGACGGCGGCGCCAGCGCGAACGACCTGTTGATGCAGATGCAGGCCGACTTTCTGGGCGTGCCGGTACTGCGGCCCAAGTCGGTGGAGACCACCGCGCTTGGCGCAGCCCTGCTGGCGGGCTTGCAGGCCGGTCTGTTCGAGCATCCCGGCGATCTGCGCAATCGCCTGGCCATGGACCGCATTTTTGAGCCGCGCATGCCCCGCGACCAAGCGTTGGAAAAGCTTGCGGCCTGGGACGCGGCGGTCAGCGCGCTCAGGGCGGCCTCAGTGGGCCCGGGCTGATCGTCGGCGCAAGCCGTCTGAGGGTTGGGACTACTGGCTCAGCCGCGAACAATAGCGGCAGATCGCCGGATCAAACCAGGTGTGAGAGTACTCTGCCACCTCGTTGCGGGCGGCCCAGGACAGGCGCTCGATAAACCCGGTGGTCTGCCCAGGGGGCGTTAGCCGTCGCCTTCCACACGGTTTAAAAGCTCCAAGGTCAGCCGATCGCGCTTTCCCTGGTAGAACGCCTCCACAGCCGACTTGCAGCTGACACTCAAGGGCGGCAAGTGCTCAAAGAGCGTCAGGCACGACAGAAACTTGAGTGCGTCCACCGGTCCGAACAGGCTTACCATCTGACGCTCTGGTCCTTGCAGCACGGCTTCGATAGCCTGCGCCAGTCGAGGCCCGAGCACCTCGTGTTTGGCATAGTCGCGTGCCTCCGCAAGGTCGACCAGACCGTAATGCTGCGCCGTGGCACTTCGGCCCAGCCCCCGAAGCTGAGGATAGATGAACCACATCCAATGCGTGCGCTTGCGACCTTCGCGTACTTCCTGCATGGCCTGCGCCCAGACATCGGCTTGCGCCTCCACGAAGCGATCAAGATCATGAGAAGGGCTCATGGCGTGGGCCTCCCGAGCGATGGGTTGATAGTCGATAGGCTTTCTGACCGTTTCGGTTACGAGGGAAACCGGTAGGGGGCATCGCTGGCTATCGTAATCCCTGGTCCTTCGCAGGCGCTTGAGTTCAGGGGGCTGTCGGGTCCGGCCAGCGCCGCCAGCCCCCCAGGCGGGCCGATGCGTGCGTCTGGGCGCCAGGCCGCTTATGATGGCCGGTTGCCTGCTGCTTTCCCAATGAACACCCCTTCCGACAGCAAATACCTGGGCCAGGTTCTGGCCGCCCAACGCATCAGTGTGCGGGGCGCGCGGACCCACAACCTCAAGGGCGTGGACTTGGACATTCCCCGCAATCAGTTGGTGGTGATCACCGGCCTGTCGGGTTCAGGTAAATCCTCCCTGGCCTTTGACACCCTGTATGCCGAAGGTCAGCGGCGCTATGTGGAGAGTCTGTCCACCTACGCTCGACAGTTTCTGCAGCTGATGGACAAGCCCGATGTCGACCTGATCGAAGGGCTGAGTCCGGCCATCTCGATCGAGCAGAAGGCCGCCTCGCACAACCCACGATCCACCGTGGGCACGGTCACCGAAATTCATGACTACCTGCGCCTGCTTTTTGCACGGGCCGGCACCCCGGTTTGCCCCGAGCATCAGCTGCCCCTGCAATCGCAGAGTGTGGCCGAGATGGTTGATGGCATTCTGGCCTGGCCGGAGGGCACCCGTCTGATGATCCTGGCGCCGGTCGTGCGCGAGCGCAAGGGCGAGTTTGTCGACTTGTTCGAGCAGATGCAGGCGCGCGGCTATGTGCGCTTTCGTGTCGATGGACAGATCGTCGAGGCGCAGTCGCTGACGCGGCTCAAAAAAAATGAAAAGCACAACATCGACGTGGTGATTGATCGGCTCAAGGTGCGAGCCTCATCGGAGCCCAAGGACCCCCAGCGACAGCGGCTGGCCGAAAGTTTCGAGACGGCCTTGGCGCTCACCGATGGCAAGGCCCTCGCCCTTGACCTCGATGCGCCGCCAGAAAAAGCCGAGCACTGGTTCAGCGCTCGCTTTGCCTGCCCCCTGTGCGACTACGCTCTGCCCGAGATGGAGCCGCGTCTGTTCTCGTTCAACTCCCCGGTCGGGGCTTGCCCCAGCTGCGATGGCCTGGGCCATAGCGAGTTCTTTGATCCTGCGCGGGTGGTCGCCTTTCCAAGCCTGAGCCTGGCCAGCGGCGCCATCAAGGGATGGGACCGGCGCAACAGCTACTACTTTGCCCTCATCGAAAGCTTGGCCCGACACTATGGCTTTGAGGCAGAGCAGCCTTTTGAGTCCTTGCCGGCGCCGGTGCAACAGGTGGTGCTGTATGGCTCGGGACCCGAGGAAATCCGGTTCAGCTATGTCATGGAGTCGGGCGAGAAGGCCGGCCGCAAGGTCAGCAAGAAGCACAGCTTCGAGGGCATCATTGCCAACTTCGAGCGCCGCTGGCGCGACACCGATTCTCCGGTGGTGCGCGAGGAGTTGGGCCGCTACCGCAGTCTGCGCCCCTGCCCCGACTGTCAGGGCACCCGTCTGCGTTTGCAGGCGCGACACGTGTTTCTGGTCGATGTCAGGGACGGCAGCCGCAAGGCCATCTACGAAATCGGTCGCATCACCTTGCGTGAGGCCCACGAGTACTTCAAGGGTCTGCAGTTGCAGGGCGCCAAGGCCGAGATCGCCAACAAGGTGGTGCGCGAGATTGCGCAGCGGCTGAAGTTTCTCAATGACGTCGGACTCAATTACCTCAGCCTGGACCGCAGCGCCGACACCCTCTCTGGCGGCGAGTCCCAGCGCATACGGCTGGCCAGTCAGATTGGCTCGGGTTTGACGGGCGTGATGTACGTGCTCGATGAACCCAGCATCGGGCTGCACCAGCGCGACAACGACCGCCTGATTGCCACGCTGCGCCACCTGCGCGATCTGGGTAACAGCGTACTGGTGGTCGAGCATGATGAAGACATGATCCGCGCCGCTGACCATGTGATCGACATGGGGCCCGGGGCGGGCATTCATGGCGGGCGAGTGGTGGCGCAGGGCACTTGCGATGAGGTGGCAGCGCAAGCGCAGTCGCTGACCGGCCGCTACCTCAGCGGCGCCCAGCGCATCGCCGTGCCCAGGCGGCGCACGCCCTGGTTGCCGGCCTCAGACGCGAGCGCTTCCGGCCCGCCGGTGCAAAAGCTGCGCATCGAGGGCGCCAGTGGCCACAACCTCAAGCAGGTCACGGTGGACTTTCCGGTGGGGCTGCTCACTTGTGTGACCGGTGTTTCGGGTTCGGGCAAGTCCACTCTGGTCAACGACACCCTGTATGCCGCCGTCGCGCGTCACCTTTACCGCGCCCAGGAAGAGCCTGCCGCGCATCTGGTGATTGAGGGCCTTGAGTATTTCGACAAGGTGATCAATGTCGACCAATCGCCCATCGGCCGCACCCCGCGCAGCAACCCGGCCACCTACACCGGCCTGTTCACGCCGATACGCGAACTCATGGCCGAGATGAACGCAGCCAAGGAGCGAGGCTACGGACCGGGGCGCTTTTCCTTCAATGTTGCCGGCGGTCGCTGCGAGGCCTGCCAGGGCGACGGCATGGTCAAGGTGGAGATGCATTTCCTGCCCGATGTCTATGTGGCCTGTGAGGTTTGCCAAGGCAAGCGTTACAACCGCGAAACGCTGGAGATCACTTACCGGGGCCGCAACATCGCCGAGATTCTGGACATGACGGTGGAGGCCGCTGCCGAGTTCTTCAGCGCCCAACCGCATATCTTGCGCAAGCTACAGACCTTGCTGGATGTTGGCTTGAGCTACGTCAAGCTCGGCCAGTCGGCCACCACGCTCTCAGGCGGTGAGGCCCAGCGCGTCAAGCTGGCTCTCGAGCTGTCCAAGCGCGATACCGGCCGCACCCTCTACATTCTGGACGAGCCGACCACCGGCCTGCATTTTGCGGATATCGACTTGCTGCTCAAGGTGTTGCACCAACTGCGCGATGCGGGCAATACCATTGTGGTGATCGAGCACAACCTCGATGTGATCAAGACGGCTGACTGGCTGATCGACCTCGGCCCCGAAGGCGGCGCCGGCGGCGGCCAAGTGGTCGGTGTGGGTACACCTGAGTCTCTGGCGGCCAATGCGGCAAGCCACACCGGGCGCTACCTCAAGCGCATGCTCGCTTGATGGGGCCGCCGAGGCCGGTGGGCATCGCGCCAGCGGCGGTGCCTCCACTGGATTGCAGCAGCCCACAGGGCATGGCAGCCGCGCCCTCGCAGCGGCGAGGGCCTCCGGCAAAGTCGCTCGGCCTCAGGCCTGCTTCGCTGCCTCAAGCGTGTCACGCGTCACTTGTGCCACCCGGCGCGCAGCCTGAGCGTAGTCGCCTGCGCTGGAAGCATAGAGGATCGCCCGCGATGAATTGACGATGATCGGCCCGGCGCTGCTGCCATCAGCCCTACCCCGCCAGCCGGCCTTCACCGTAGCCACCGCGTCGCCGCCCTGCGCTCCTACGCCTGGAATCAGCAGCGGGGCATGCGGTGCAACCTGCCGCACGCGCTCGATCTCGTTGGGATAAGTGGCGCCCACGACCAAGCCCAGTTGGCCGTTGAGGTTCCAGGGGCCCTGGGCCAGCCGCGCCACATGCTCGTACAGCAGGGGCTGGCCTTCGATCGAAGCCAGTCGCTGGTTCTGCAGGTCGTCGCCGCCGGGGTTGGAGGTGCGGCACAACAAAAAGGCGCCTTTGCCCTCGTACTTCAGATAGGGCTGCACCGAGTCAAAACCCATGAAGGGCGAGAGCGTGACCGCGTCGGCCCCATAGCGCTCGAACGCTTCTTTGGCGTACTGCTCGGCGGTCGAGCCAATGTCGCCGCGCTTGGCATCGAGAATGATGGGCACCTGCGGCGCCACCCGGCGCATGTGTTCCATCAGCCTTTCGAGCTGGCCTTCGGCCCGATGGGCGGCAAAGTAGGCGATCTGCGGCTTGAAGCTCGACACCAGATCGGCGGTGGCGTCGACGATGGCGGCGCAAAAGTCGTAAATCTTGTTGGCATCGCCCTTGAACCCGGCTGGAAATTTGGTGGGCTCTGGGTCCAGGCCCACACACAGCATGGATCGGTTGGCGCGCTCAGCGCCTGCGAGCATGTCAAGGAAATTCATGGGTGCATTGTAGGAAGCGCACAGCAAGGGCGCTGCTTGGACGGCAGACGGGCCGTATCGCACCGGGGGCGACGTTCCCACTGGCCAGATCGCGAACCTGCAGTGAGGGGTGTGGTCCGCGCCGTCGCGGCGATGTGGCCTACGGAGCGCTCAGTATTTTTCGGCCAGCAGTCCCATGCCCGGCAGGCGATCCTGGATGCCCAGGCGGCGCAAGGCCAGCCAGTAGGTTGCCACGTTGACTCCGATCAGCGGCTTGCCCCGACGCTTTTCGATGGTGGGCGTCAGCGCTGACACCGGAAGATTGGTGCCCACATGCACCAGCACCTCGGCCTCAGGCCGGTCCACGGTATCGAAGCCTTGCAGGATCTGCTCCGTGCTAAAGCGCGCCACTGCTGTTGGCCCTGTGGATTTGAGGCCATGTGTACCGACCACCTCATAGCCGCAGGCGGTGAAAAACGCGGCAATCATTTCGTCGGCGGGCGGCCAATAGGGCGTGAGGACTGCGATGCGTTTGGGCCGTCCAATGGCCTCCAGGCCCGCGAGCACCGCCCGCGAGGGGGTGATGAAAGGAATGCCGCTGAGTTTTTCGAGCCTTTGTTCCTCAGCCAGTGCCTGCTGGCCATCCCCCCGAAAGGAGTGAATTGAATGGCCGTGGGCCACCACATGCGGCTCGCACAGCAGCACCAGCTCCAAGGCCTCTTCAAGCTCACCCTTCTCGGTGCGCAGCGCTCGCTGGTAGGCCTCTTGGTCATCGTAAGGCCGGGGCGGCAGACGCATGCGGGTGACATGGTTGGTCACGCCCGGCGGCCGCATGGCCTCCATCTCGGGTTGCACCACGGTGTTGGTGGCCGGCACCACCACCGCCACCTTGGCACGGGTGGCCAGGCTGTCTGTGCTGGGGGTTCGGTGTTCGATGCTCATGGCTTGTTCTCCCTAGGGCAGCCCTTAGGTGATGGCGTTGGCCCGCGCGATGCTGTTGATCATCGAGGACATCAGCAAATACGCTCGCGCCTTGACCGGGTCGGCGACGGCTTGACGCAGCTCTTCAAAGCGGGCCAATCGGACAGGCAGCTCCTTTTCTTCCAGATTTTTCTTGTTCTTGACCGATAGGTTCTGCACATATTCGATGGCCACCGCACGGCGCTGTCGCTCATAGAGATCCAGCAAGTCCTCGTGGGCCTGACCCAGACAGACGCGGGCGAGCTTCTCGCCGAGGTTGACCGCATCGTGAATGCCGCTGTTGAGGCCAAAGCCCCCCAGGGGGTTGTTGACATGAGCCGAATCACCGGCCAGCAAAACGCGCCCGGCGCGAAAGCGCTTGGCTACGCGCTGATGCACGCGGTAAACACTCTGGTGCACGATCGGATAAGTACTTTCAGCAGGGGCTCCGATGATGCGGTTGATGGCCTGGTGTGCAAAGGCTGGGGCCAGTACTTCCTCGTCGCTCAGCTCGTCGGTCACCGGCATGGTCATGCGCCAAAGCCCTGGGGGGCCGGCATCGGGCATGCGGAAGAAGGCCAGCCAGCGCTGCGGGTCGCTGATGTAGGCGTTATCGGCATAGCCCAGGGGCTCAAAGTCAAATCGGGTGCTGACCACGGTGTAGCGCTCAGGCCAGGTGTAGCCTTCAAATTCGATACCGGCGCTCTTGCGCACGGCGCTGCGCCCGCCATCGGCGCCAATGAGGTATCGGCCCTCCAGTTGCACCGTCGATCCCGCATGCTCAGCGGTGGCTTGCACACGTTCATCGGTTTGTGTCAGCTCCAGAAATTCGTGGTCAAACAGAACCTGTGCGTGACTGTAGGCCTGCAGCTTCTCCAGCAGAATAGGCGTGAGCCGGTGTTGCTCGAGGTGCAGGCGGAAGGGATAGGGTGTGTCGTTCTTGAGCAGGTCCAGGTCCCACTGCGCAATCAGTCCGTACTCCCGGTCGCGGGACTGCCAGTGACGTACCTTGATGCCAAGCTCCAGCATGGCTTCGGCCACGCCCTCGGGCTGCAGCATCTCCAGGGTCGGCGGGTGGAAGGTGCCGGCGCGCAGGTCCAGGGTGGTGGACGGCTCGGCCTCCAGGACGGTCACGGGTACCTGACGGCGGGCCAGCTCCAGCGCGCAGAGCAGACCGACCGGTCCGGCGCCAACCACGATCACAGGAAGTGAGGAAGCTTGCATGGTGTTCAAGTAGTCTGTCGAGCCAGGATTTGTTTCGCGCGCTCGATGACCGGACGGTCGATCATTTGCCCATGAAGGCGCTGCGCCCCGCTGCCTTCGCCCGCCGCGGCCAGCACGGTCTGCGCCCACTTTAATTGCACGGGTGAGGGCGCAAATCCCTCGTGAGTGGGGCCAATCTGGGCCGGATGAATGCACAGCTTGGCCCCAAAGCCGTGGCGTGCTGCGCGCGCCGCGTCGGCACGCACCGGCTCGGGCTGATCCAGCACAAAGCTCACGCCGTCAATCGGCGCAGGCAAACCGCAGGCCGCGCTGTGCAGCACCATGGCCTGCCGCGCGTGTACCAAGGTGTCCCAGCTGTCCTCGCACCCCAGGTCGCGCGCGAGATCGGCCGAGCCAAAAGCCATGCGATGCAGACCAGGCTGGCGGCCGATCGCATCCAGTGCGGCTATGCCGCGGGCCGATTCGACCAGCGCGATCAGCGGCAGACCGGTGCGCGCCTGCACGGCAGCCAGATCCTCCGGGCGCTCGGTTTTGGGTAGCATGATGCCCGCCAGTTGAACGCCCGCGTCCTCCACCAACGCCAGGTCCTCGTCAAACCAGGGCGTACCCAGTGCATTGATGCGCAGCCAGGGCTTGATGGCTTTGTCCAAGGTGGGCAGATGACGGGCCAACTGCAAGCGGGCCTCGTTCTTTTGCCCTGGGTCGACCGCATCCTCCAGGTCTGCGATAACCGCCTGGGCACCGGCCGCCACGGCCTTGGCCACGCGTTCGCATCGCGTGGCCGGTACGAACAGATAGCTGACCGCAAGCATGGTGCTAGCGCAGGGTGATGCGGCCGTCGACACCGACCTGACCGATGTTGTTGGTGGTCCAGACCTGAACGCCCTGGGCATCGCTCGTGGCATGAAGATGAAAGCCGGCTATGTCAAACGTGGGCTTGAGCGCGCGAAATTCAAAGCTCGCCAGTGATCGTCCGCGAGCTACCTGGGTCTGTACCACATGCATCAGCAGGGTGGCCAGCAGCGGACCGTGCACCACCAGCCCTGGATAGCCCTCGACCTGTCGGCAGTAGTCCACGTCGTAGTGGATGCGGTGGCCGTTGAAGGTGGCGGCCGAGTAGCGGAACAGTGCCACTGGGTCGCAGTGCCAGGGCACAGTGACCTGTCCCTGGCGCTCAAACGCGTGCTGGCCTGCACGCACTTGCGCTGCGAGCTGGCCCAGGGTCTGGTTTTCAGCCTCGGTGGCGGCCTCCCGGTAGACGATGTCATGTTCTTCAGACAGGATCTCGCCCCCAGCGTCGGCATAGCGGTGACCCACGGTGACGAACACCATCGGCCCGCTGCGCCCGGCTTTCTCGGTGACCTTGACAAGGGTGGAGGATTTCTCCACGCGCATGCCGGCCTCGAAGTCACGCTGCCACCGCAGGCGGCTACCGGCCCACATGCGTCGGGGCAGGGCCACCGGGGGGAGAAAGTCGCCGCGCTCGGGGTGTCCGTCGGGCCCCAGCAGGCTTTGTACCTGGATGGGGTTGAAGAACAGCCAGTGCCATCCCGCCGGCAAGGGTCCGGGCCGCATCGGCTCACGCATCCGCGCCTCATCGTTCATCAGGGCGGCCATCTGGCGCAAGGGCACCTCGGTCAATGTCTCGACCAGCGTCTGCGTGCGACCGACCCAGTCTTGCAAAGGCGCTTGGCTCATGGTGGACTTTCAGTAAGAGCGCGGCATGCCCAGCACATGCTCGCCGATGTAGGACAGGATCATGTTGGTGGAGATGGGCGCCACCTGATACAGACGCGTCTCGCGGAACTTGCGCTCAATGTCATATTCGGCTGCAAATCCAAAGCCGCCATGCGTTTGAAGGCAGACATTGGCGGCCTCCCAGGAGGCATCAGCAGCGAGCAGCTTGGACATATTGGCCTCGGCGCCGCAGGGCTGGCCTGCGTCGAACAACTCGCAGGCGCGCCAGCGCATCAGGCTGGCGGCCTCTACATTGACATGGGCCCGCGCGATCGGGAACTGAATGCCCTGGTTCTTGCCAATCGGGCGATCGAACACCATGCGCTCCTGGGCATAGGCTTTGGCCCGGTCGACAAACCAATGCCCATCGCCTATGCATTCGGCCGCGATCAGAATGCGCTCCGCATTGAGCCCATCGAGGATGTACTTGAGCCCCTTGCCCTCCTCGCCGATCCGGTTTTCCGCTGGGATTTCCAGGTTGTCGATGAAGATTTCGTTGGTTTCATGGTTGACCATGTTGCGAATCGGTCGCACGGTGATGCTCTTGCCCACCGCCTCGCGCAGATCCACCAGAAACACCGACAGACCTTCGCTTTTCTTCTGGACCTCAGCCAGCGGGGTGGTACGCGCCAGCAGCAGCATGTAGTCGGAGTGCTGCAGCCGCGAAGTCCAGACCTTCTGCCCATTGACCACATAGCGATCGCCCTTGCGCACCGCGCTGGTCTTGAGCTTGGTGGTGTCGCTTCCGGTGGTCGGTTCGGTCACGGCCATGGACTGCATCCGGATCTGACCACTGGCAATGCGCGGCAGCAGTTCTTTTTTCTGCTGCTCCGAGCCATGCCGCACCACGCAGCCCATCACATACATCTGGCCGTGGCAGGCGCCGGAGTTGCCGCCGGCGCGGTTGATTTCTTCCATCACCACGCTGGCCTCGGTCAGCGACAGACCCGATCCGCCATATTCTTCGGGGATCAGCCCGGACAGCCAGCCGGCCTCGGTGAGGGCCGTGACAAACTTCTCTGGGAAGGCCCGCGCCTCGTCCACCTCTTGCCAGTAGCGCGAATCGAACTGACTGACGACCTGCCGCACGCCCTCGCGCAGCTCTGGAAATTCATAGGATCGCATGGATTCAGTTCGCAGATGTGGTGTACATCTGCCCTCCTTCAACGTTGATGACCGAGCCGCTGAGATAACTACACAACGGCGATGAACAGAACACGGCCAGCTCGGCGATTTCGCCGGGCTCGGCCAGACGTCCGAGTGGGTAGCGACCGGTCAGTTCGTGCCAGCGTGTGGCATCACCGAGTCGCTGCGCTGCCTGCTGCTCCAGCAGACCCTGCATCCGGTCGCTGCGGGTTGGCGCCGGATTGATGCCGAAGACGCGCACGCCTTTTTTCAGGCTGTCGCCGCCGATGGCATGGGTGAAGGCCATCAGGGCTGCATTGCCGGTGGAGCCGCAGATGTAGTCGGCGCGAGGCATGGCGCCGGCCAGGCCAATGATGTTGCAGATCACGCCCGAGCCGCGCGCCTGCATGGCGGGCAAGAAGACCCGCGTCATGTTGATGTAGCCCAGCACTTTGAGTTCCCAGGCCTGGCGCCAGCGCGCCTCGTTGACGGCCTGGATGTCACCGCCAGGGATGGCGCCCGCGTTGTTGACCAGAATGTCGACCTCGCCCACCGCTTGCTGCAAGGCTTCCGAAGAGCCGGAGACCGACAGGTCCATCAGGACGGTTTGCGGGCGCGCGTGTCCGGCGCGCTCAAAAGTGGTCAGGGCCTTGTCCAGATTGGCTTGCTCGCGAGCCACCAGGATCGGGCTGGCGCCTTCTCGGGCGAAGGCCAGTGCAATGGTCAATCCAATGCCGCGCGAGCCGCCGGTGACCAGCACTCGCTGGTCTTTGAGTTGCAGATCCATAGAGGTCTTTCTAAGTGGGTAGGAGGTCAGGCCTGCGGTGGCGGCACCTGGCCCATGTACCAGTCGGCAATCTGGCTGCCGGTCATGAAACTCACCAGAGGCGATTTCATCAGCAGGTCGAGCATGCGTTCGAGGTATTCGAACCGATGGGGTACGCCAATCAGATGCGGATGCAGGCCGATGGCCAGTACCCGCGGGTGGAGCTTGGCCTCGCGCTCGAACAGCCGCAAGGTGTTCTCCAGCCGCAGGTACATCTCTGGTGAGCTGTGCTTCTCCACCGCATAGATGATGGAGTCATTGACTTCGACGTTATAGGGCACCGACAGCAGCGGCCCCTCTCGGGTGTGCATCCAGCGCGGGACATCGTCAACCACCCAGTCGCAGACATATTCCACGCCTTGACGCTTGAGAATTTCCGGGGTGTCAAATGATTCGCGCAGGCCCGGGCTGAGCCAGCCGCGGGGTCGGGTGCCGGTGAATCCTTCGATCATGTCCAGTGCGCTGACGATCAGGGCCTCTTCACCCTCGGCGTGGTTCAGGGCCTTCTGGTGCACACCGTGCCCGATGAATTCCCAGCCCGCCTCGTGCATGGCTTGAGCCGCGCGAGGGTAGGCCTGGATCACGCCGGCGTTGAAGCTGGTCGATGCAGGCAGGCCCCTCGAGGTGATGGCCTCGAGGATGCGCGGCAGTCCGGCCCGCATACCGTAGTCGGCCCAGCTGAAGTTGGGCACATCGGGGATGGTTTCTTTGCCGTGTGGCGGCGTGATGATGGTGCGAGGCATGCTGGCCTCGAACTGCCAGTGTTCGACATTGACCACCAGGTGCACCAGGATGGACTTGTCACCGGCAGGCAACAGTGCAGGACCATCGTTGGAGAAGCGATAGGGGATGCGAGGGTTAGCCATAAATGTGTATACCAATTATTTGTACACAATCGATCTTAGGGGTTGTCGCTGGCCCGCCCCGGGCGCTGGGCAGGGCTGGAGTGCAGTCGAGGGGTATTGCGCCGGCCCTCGGACGCCCGGGCCGGCTCAGGGGCAGACTACGGCCTGTTCGCGCTCGATTCCCTTGCCCTGCGGGGTTTCGTTTTCCCTTTCTCAAACTTGCAAGGAGCTTTTCATGTTTTCTGCACGCACCCTGACCGCAGCGCTGCTGGGTCTGGTCGGGCTGGTTCAGTCGGCCTTGGCCGTCGGCCCCATGCCCGCGCCCATGCCTACCCGGGAGACCATCACCATCGGTTATGTGAAAGTGGGCCATGTCTCCCCGCTGCATCTGGTGGAAGAAGAACTCAAGAAGATGAACATCGACGTCAAGCGTGCCGAGTTCGTGCGCTACGCCGATGCGCGTACCGCACTCTTGTCCAATTCGGTCGACGTGACCGTGGTCGGTCCGGCCGATCTGGCCATTGCCGCCAGCCAGGGTTCGCGCAACATCATTGGTCTGACCGGTGTGGCCACCTCGCCCAAGTATCTGGTGGTGCGCAAGGGGGTGACCATCAACAACTGGAATGACCTCAAGGGCAAGCGGGTGGCTGTGGCCCCCGGCTCGGCGGTCTGGTTTGCTTGGGCGATGACCCTGGTGGAAAACAACATTCCCTACAACACCTTCCAGGCCATCAATGTGCAGGGCGGCGGCACGGCTTTTGTGCAGGCGCTCAAGCGCGGCGATGTGGATGCCATCCTGAGTTGGGAGCCCTTTGAGTCCGGCGTCGTGGCCGAGGGCGCAGCCTACTTTGCGACCAACCTGGTGGACTACAGCAAGTCCAAGGCTGTCGGTTCTGAGTTGGGGTTGCTGGCTGCATCGGGCGAGGCTTATGCCAAGCGCCGTGAAGTGATCCGTCGGTTCCTGTGGGCCTACCTCAATGCAGAAGAGCGCCTGGCCAAGGACCCCAACCTGTTCATGAACACCTACTCCCAGTACACCGGCCTGCCGCTGGAGGTCACCCGCGAGTCGCACAAGCTCATCAAGCTCGGCGGTATTCTTGACCGCGAGCAGGTGGCGCGTCTGGCCGAGGCGTCCTTCAAGCAGGGCGTGATCCAGACCGATGTGACCCGTCAGGCGGCTGAACTCTACGACGACAGCATCGCACGCGAAATTCGCGGCCGTCGCTAAGACGCAGCCACGCGCATCCAGCCGGCCCGCGGGCCGGCTTTTTTCTGGGCGCTGCGCTTCAGTGACCACGGATGGTGTGCAGGATGGACAGCTTCATCTCATTAAAAGCCGCTGTGGCAGTCACATCAATGCTGCGCGGGCGCTCCAGATTGACCTTCAGGGTGGTCTCGATGCGCCCAGGACGCGCCGACATCACATGCACCGTATCTGACAGGAACAGCGCCTCGTCAATGTCGTGCGTCACGAAGATCACCGTTGGCTTGAGCTTGTCCCACACCGAGAGCAGCAACTCCTGCATCGACAGGCGGGTTTGTGCATCGAGTGCGCCGAAGGGCTCATCCATCAACAACACCTTCGAGCCCAAGGTGAGCACACGGGCAATGCCCACGCGCTGCCGCATGCCGCCTGAGAGCTGTATGGGCAGGTGGTTCTTGAAATCGCTCAGGCCCACCAAGGCCAGCATTTCCTCGGCGCGGTCTTTGTAGTCGGCCGGGGACTGTCCCTGGGCCTTGGGTCCGAAGACCACGTTTTCCCAGACGCTCAGCCACGGAAAGAGGGCTGCCTCCTGGAACACGACCCCGCGGTCCGGTCCGGGCGTCAGGATCGGTTGGCCGCCCACGGTCAGCGTTCCCGAGGTCAGCGGCTCAAAGCTGGCGACCAAATTGAGCAAGGTGGACTTGCCACAGCCCGAGGGGCCGAGCAGAGCGGCAAACTCCCCCGGGGCGATGTCCAGATGGATGTCCTGGAGCGCCTCAACCGGCGGATCACCGGGGTAGGTCTTGTAGACCTGGCTGATGTGAATGTGCGACATAGTGGGCAGTTCCGGGGATCAATGGTTCTGCAGCAGGCGCCAGCGCAGCACCCGCCGTTCGATAAAGACAATCAGACGATCGCTGAGATAACCCATCAATCCGATGGAGGCCATATCGGCCAACACGATATCCATCCGACCGACGTAATAGGCGTCCCACAGGACATAGCCCAGGCCCGACTTGACGGCCACCATTTCGGCGGCCACGACGGCGGTCCATGCGATACCCAGGCCGATACGCATACCGGTGAAGATGTTGGGCAGCGCGGCGGGAAACACGACCCGCCGCAGCAGGGTCCAGGAGGAGGCCCCCATCATGCGTGCAGCCCGCATCAGGTTTTTGTCGACATCGCGCGCGCCCTGGGTGGTGTTGACCACGATGGCAAAAAAGCCACCCACAAAGATCAACGAGATCGAGCCCAGGTCGCGGATGCCGAACACTGCAATGGAAAACGGCAGCCACGCGGTAATCGGGATGGGTCTTAACACTTGAACCATGGGGTCGGCCATGGTGGCCACGAGCCGGCTCCAGCCGATCATCAGGCCCAGGGGAATGCCGATCAGCATCGCCAGGGTGAAGCCTTGAATCACCCGGATGCTTGAATACTCCACATTGGACCACCAGGTTCCCAGGTAGGGGTTCAGGCTCATACCGCCGGCCTTGCCGAAGACCCAGTCATACCAGGCGTCAAGCACCAGCGTCGGACTGGGCACCATCGCTTGCATGCCGGGACGGCTGCCCACGACCTGCCAGATCGCGATCACGATGGCCGGGATGATGAGACTGAGCAGGCTCAGATTGGCGGGTTTCTTCATGGTGTTTCCTCTTCAGACATGGGCAAGCACACGCAAGGGCCATGGCCTGGGCGTGGGGCGAGGCCTTTCATAGTTCGACGGTTTCGAACTTGGCCGGGAGGATGATCTCGAGCATCTCGCAGCCGTCGGAATAATCGATCACCTGATGCCGGATCCCCGGCGGCTGTATCCAGCAGGAGCCGGCGGTCATCTTGACGCGACCGGCGCCTTCATATTCGCCGATCATCCAGCCCTTGAGCATGTACAGAAACTGAAACTGCACACCGTGGTAATGCGGAATGCTCACGATCTTGGGGTCGCACTTGCCCAGGAGACGGATCACATGGGCCTGCGCGGCGCCGCCGGTGGCCTGTTCGATCAGCAGATCGCGATAGGCTGCGTAGGCGCGCAGCCCGGTTTTGAACGGCGCTCCCTTGGCGTGGGTGGCCACGAAAGTCTGGGGCTTCCAAACGATCTTGGGGGGCTTGCCCGGCTTCGGGTTGGCCTTGGCGCTCGTTCGGGTTGCAGCTTGCTTCGCAGGCTTGCTGCGGCTTTCGGCGGGCTTTGATCGGCCAGCGATGGGGGCGGCTTTTTTTGCGGCCGGTCTTGCGCCGCTTTGGGCGCTGGTGCCAGTAGTCTTGGCGGGGGCAGCTTTGCGAGTGGCCATGTTCAATCTCCTGGGTGGGGGTTCAGGCCGAGCCTTGCGGGCGCAGCTCGATCAGATCGGGGCAGCAATTGGGGTTGGCGTTGAGGGCGTAGACCACCGCCTGCGCAACCTCCTCGGCGGTGAGCGCCTGGAATTTTCGATGGGCCACCGAGGCCAGCACGTCGGGGTGGGTGCTGCCGGCGCGGATCTCGGTGTCGACCATGCCGGGCGCCACCTCGGTGACTTTGATGCCGTGGGCCTGTAGCTCGATACGAAAGGATCGCGCCAGCGCTGACAGGGCATGCTTGGTGGCGCAATAGACGGAGGCCAGCCTGTAGACCTCGCGAGCGGCAATCGAGGACATGAAGACGATATGCCCCTTTCGCTTGGCCACCATGGCTCGGGCAATTCCCTGGGTGACCCGCAGGGCTGCCAGCACATTGGTCTGAAACATCCAGCTGCAGTCCTGTGGCGAGAGCTCGAGGATGGGCGCGTAGCGCAGCACCCCTGCGTTGTTGACAAAGGCGTCGAGTTCGGGCGCCAGGGCGTCGATTCGCTGCACGAAGGCCTCGTCGTTCAGATCGCCAG
Source organism: uncultured Polaromonas sp. (assembly GCA_964413475.1). GTDB lineage: Bacteria > Pseudomonadota > Gammaproteobacteria > Burkholderiales > Burkholderiaceae_C > Polaromonas. Next base: position 26,976 of record CAYPSU010000008.1, read on the forward strand.
CCAGCGTGCGCACTTGCCCGGCCGGTAAGGACCGCGCCAGCTCATCGAGCGCATCCTGCCTGCGACCCAGCGCGATGATCTGCGCTCCCTGCTGGGCCAGTTGCACCGCTGTGGCGCGACCGATGCCAGCCGATGCGCCGGTGATCAGGATGGTTTTGCCTTGCAGGCTCATGTGATCTCCTTCGGTTTATCGTCCAAGGAAGCGGGGTGCACGCTTTTCGGCAAAGGCGCGACGCCCCTCGGCGTAGTCTTCGCTGGCAAAACAGGCCTGTACCGCCGCATGGAGGGCTGGCACATCGGCTTGAGCTGGATCGCGCAGGCCGATCAGGGCTTGCTTGGCCGCTGCAAGGGTCAGGGGCGCATTGGCAGCAATCAGCTGTGCGGTTTCGCTGGCATAGGTGAACACGTCCTCGTGCACCGACTGCACAATGCCCAGGGCTTGAGCAGAAGGGGCGTCATAAATACGCGCGGTGTAGAAGGCTTCTGCCGCGTTCATCGGGCCAAGCGCACCGACCAAGGCCTTCATGCCGCGCCAGGCATAGCCCAGGCCGAGGCGGGCGGCCGGCATCCGAAAGCGCGAATCTGCGCTGCAGTAGCGCAGGTCGCAACTGAGGGCCAGACCCAGACCGCCGCCAAAGCAAATGCCCCGGATGGCGGCGATCACAGGCCGTGGAAATTCGGCCAGCGCGGTCTGGGCCGCATCGACCGCGCGGTCATAGGCGGCCACTGCCTCATGGCCGCTTCGTTGCTGTTCGAATTCGGAGATGTCTGCGCCCGAGACAAAGGCCTTCTCACCCTGCCCCCGCAACAGCAATACCCGCACAGAGGAGTCGGCCCGCAGCCGCTCGAGCAGGGACGCCAGCTCGAGCCACATGCTCAGAGTCATGGCGTTGTACTTGGGTTCGTTGTCAAGGACGAGGGTGGCCACATGCCCCTCGATCTGATGCAGCACTTGCGCCATGTTCAGACGACCCCCTGCGCATGAAAGCCTTCGATTTCGGCTGGGGAGTAACCGGCCTCGCGCAACACCTCGTCGGTGTGTTCGCCCCAGTTGGGTGCCGGCGCCACCACTTGCCCTGGCGTGCGGGTGAGGGTCACCGGCGGCGTAATGTAAAGCATGTCCGCACCGAAGGAGGTGTGCAAGGGCTTTGTCACATTGAGGTGTTGCACCTGGGGGTCTTGCATCATCTCGGGCACGGTGTAGACGGGGCCGGCGGGCACGCCGGCCGCATTGAGCTGTTCGATCCAGAGCGCGACTGGCCGGTGGCGGAAGATTTCGGCCAGCTCCGCATTGAGTCGAGCGCGGTTTTTCACCCGCAGCGGCTCGTCGAGATATTCCGGGTCGGTGAGCCATTCGGTTCTTCCCAGCAGGTGGCACATGCGTTGCCAGCTCCCTTCGCCTGAGGCACCCAGATTGAAGCAGCCGTCGCTGCCCTCAAACAGCCCCATCGGGCTGCTGGTGGGATGGTCATTGCCCACCTGTACCGGCAGATCGCCGTCATTGATGCAGCGTGCAACCTGAAAGTCCATCATCGCAATTTGCGAGTGCAGCAGCGAGGCATGCACCCATTGGCCCTTGCCCGAAACCTCTCGCTCGAGCAGGGCGGTGAGAATGCCCAGCGCGCAATACAGGCCGGCGCTCATGTCGGCCACCGCCAGGCCCGCTCGCACCGGCCCGCCCCCTGGGTGGCCGGTGACCGACATCAGCCCACCCATGCCCTGAATGATCTGATCAAAACCGGGACGACCCGCATAGGGTCCATCCTGACCGAAGCCTGAAATGCTGGCCAGCACCAGCCGCGGATTGACCTTGGAGAGCGTTTCGTAGTCCAGGCCCAGCTTGGCCTTGACATCGGGCCGCCAGTTTTCAATCAGCACATCGGCATCCCGAACCAAGCGCATCAGCAGCTCATAAGCGCCTGGCTTCTTGAGGTTGAGCGTCATCGAGCGCTTGTTGCGGTTGATGTTTTGAAAATCACCGCCCTTGCGGTTGGCCGCAAACATCGCCTCGTTCGGGTCCACACCAGGTGGGGGCTCGATGCGAATCACATCAGCCCCAAAGTCACTGAGCATGCGCACGCAATTGGGCCCGGCACGAACTCGCGAGAGGTCGAGGACGCGAAAGCGAGCGAGGGCCTGTGAGGCCGAGATGGCGGGCATTCAGTTCTCCGTGGAGGCCATATGCCAGCCCGGCAGGAAGCCCGGGCGGCCAAAGCGGCGCTCTTGCAGCTGCGCGGCGAGGGCCAGCAACTGGTGTTCATGGAAAGGCCTGCCCACCAGCTGTACGCTGATCGGCAGGCCCCGGGTGTCTTTGGCAATGGGCATTACCAGGGCCGGCAGGCCGAGGTAATTGATAAAGCCCATCGACCGATGCAGGGCCAGCAGTTCACGCGGGTCGAAGTCGGCCTGACCAGGCTCGGCGCGGCTGCGGTCCGGCACGGGCCGAGCCAGCGCCGGCATCATCAGGACCTGACCGTCGGGCAGCCAGGTCTGACAAAAGCGCTGCAGCTGCGCGCCGCGCACGGCCAGTGCGGCTTCCAACCAGGCGGGCGGCATGACCAGCCCGGGCCAGGCCAGAGCCTGTACACCCGGACCCAGCCGTCCCACCCGCAGTGGTCCGGCCTGCAGCTGGGCCAGCTCGGCCTGAAGCACGATCTCGGTCAGGGCGCTGAGGTGGGTATGCTCGGCTTGCAGGTCGGCCGGCTCGGCGCCCATTTCGCGCCCCAAGGTCTCCAGCGCCAGCGCCACCTCTTCATGGACCCATGAGCTCGGAAGCCAGATCCGCAGGCCTTGTGGCGCTGATGCGGTTCCCGACGCAGGCGACAAGCCTGGAGCCAGCGGTGCAAGCAATTGGGCGGTGTCTTCTACATTGCGCGCCAACAGGCCGATCGTGTCGAGCGAGGGCGCCAGTGGGGCCAGGCCCTGGGTGGGAATCAGGCCCATTGTGGTTTTCAGGCCAACCAGCCCGCAGGTGGCCGCCGGGATGCGCACCGAGCCCGCGGTGTCGCTGCCCAGAGACCCGTAGGCCATACCGCCGGCAACGGCCACCGCGCTACCGCTGGAGGATCCGCCCACCACGGCCTGCGCCAGCAGAGGATTGATGCAGTTCTCAAACCGAGGGTTGGCCGAGGTGGCGCCACAGGCCAGTTCGGGCATGACCAGGGCGCCCAGATGGCCGGCCCCGGCCCGGTGCAGGGCGTTGATGGCCCAGGCCGGAGCCAGGCCGCGCAAAGTTTGGCCGCGATCAACCCCGCAGCCGGGCCGTCGGCCCCAGGTGTCCAGGTTGTCCTTGTGCGCCAGTGCGATTCCGGCCAACGGTCCTTCGGAACGAGGTTCCTGCGGCGCCAGGGCCTGGGCCAGGCAGTGCCAGCGTGCGTCTAGCGCATCCCGACGCCTTTGCTGTGCTTGCAAGGCTTCCTGCACGGACAGCTCCTTGCGCGCGATGCTGTGCTGCAGTTCGGTCAGGGTGGGGGGCAGCGCGGTCATGGGGGCAGGGGCTGCGTTCAGCGCAGGGCGTTCAGACAGGCGTCAAAAGAGCTCGCCGGCATGCTCTGGGCCTGTGCCAGGGCGGCGCGGGCTGCAGGCTCCACCCGTTGTAGCTGCTTGAGCAGTCGCTGCGCCTGAGCGGGGTCGATGGGCCGCGCGCCCTCAGCCAGGACCCGGTCGATGTGGGCCTGCAGGTCGGTGGGTGGGGGTTCGGAGGGCTGAAAGGTGCGCATACAAAACTGGGTTATAAATATAAATGTAGCCCCGAACTGGATATCAGACAATTCTGGTAGACCATGAACGCTTCCAAACCCACTTTTGTTAAGGCCAGCGATCAAATCCGCGCCGCGCTGGAGTCGGCCATTCGAGACGGCAGTTTGCTGCCCGGCGAGGCGATTGACGAGGCAGGCTGGGCCAGTCGCTATCGCGTCTCGCGCACCCCGGTGCGCGAGGCCCTGATCCAATTGCAGGCGCAGGGGCTGGTCAGCAGCTTGCCACGGGGCGGCACGGTGGTGGCCAAGATGGATTTGCGACAGCTTTTGGCGCTGTGGGAGCTGCTGGCAGAACTCGAGGGGGTCGCCGCGCGACTGGCCTGCCAGCGCATCACGCCCGAGGAGCTGGAGGCTCTAAAGGGCGTGCACCGGGGCAGCGAGGCGGTGATGCAGGCTGAGGATATGGATGGCTGGCAAGGGCACAACCTGCAGTTTCACGAGCAGATCTATCAGGCCACCCGAAATCCCTACCTGCGTCAGGAGGTCTTGCGCATTCGCGCCCGCACCGGCTTTTACCGCCGCCATGCCTTCGGCGCGCTCGGTCGCATCAGGGCCTCTTTCGATCAGCATCAGCAGATCGTCGGCGCTTTTGAGCGGGCCGATCCGCAGGCCGCGTATCAGGCGATGATGGGGCATATGCGCCCGGATCGCGGAGGTGGTTCAATCACGGACTTCGTGGCCAACCTGCCGCCGGACTTGCTGGCTTCTTGAGTTCGGCGGGCACGGCCGCGCAGGACGGGGCGCGAGGCTACTCCCGGACTCAGGTGATACGGCGCCCTGGAGGGAGGGCGCCCTGGGCGGCGACCCGGGCCGACTCGCTTGGGCCCGCTCTGCGCAGACTTACGCCGCCAGCTTCTTCTCGATGGCAGCCCGGGTGTCTTCCAGTTCACGGGGCAGGTGGTGCTTGAGCTGCTCAAACAGTTCGGCGTGCAGCTCCATCTCCTTGCGCCAGGCGGCCTTGTCGATGCTGGTGACGGTCTCGAATTCCTGGGTGCTAAAGCTCAGTCCTGTCCAGTTCAGGTCTTCGTAACGAGGGGTTACGCCCATCACGCCCTCGCGCCCTTGGCCTTTGCCTTCGATGCGGTCGATCATCCACTTGAGCACCCGCATGTTCTCGCCATAGCCCGGCCAGACGAATTTGCCGTCTTCGCCCTTGCGGAACCAGTTGGTGGTGTAAATCTTGGGCAACTTGGCGCCGGCAGCTTGGAGCTTGTGACCGAGGTCCAGCCAATGCTGGAAATAATCGCTCATGTTGTAACCGGCAAAGGGCAGCATGGCAAAGGGGTCGCGGCGCACCACGCCTTGCTGGCCGGCGGCCGCCGCGGTGGTCTCTGAGCCCATGGTGGCGGCCATGTAAATGCCTTCGATCCAGTTGCGCGCCTCGCTGACCAGCGGCACCGTGGTCGATCGACGGCCCCCAAAGATGAAGGCGTCGATCGGCACGCCGGCCGGGTCGTCCCAGGCCGCATCAAGTGCCGGATTGTTGGTCGCGGCGACGGTAAAGCGTGCATTCGGATGGGCCGCCTTGGCCCCGGTTTCCCTGGCAATAGCCGGCGTCCAGTCCTTGCCCCGCCAATCGATCAGATGGTCGGGCAACTGGCCAGTGTCCTTCTCCATCCCTTCCCACCATACATCGCCGTCGTCAGTGAGCGCGACATTGGTGAAGATCACGTCCTTGTGCAGCGTGGCCATGCAGTTGGGGTTGGTGTGATAGTTGGTGCCCGGCGCCACGCCAAAGTAGCCAGCCTCTGGGTTGATCGCCCGCAGGCGTCGGTCAG
>CAYPSU010000008.1:32521-38155 GCA_964413475.1 uncultured Polaromonas sp.
CTTGATCCAGGCAATGTCATCGCCGATGGTGGTCACTGTCCAGCCCTCAAAGCCCTTGGGCGGCACCAGCATGGAGAAGTTGGTCTTCCCGCAGGCGCTGGGGAAGGCGCCGGCCACATGGTATTTCTTGCCTTCCGGACTGGTCACCCCCAGGATCAGCATGTGCTCGGCCAGCCAGCCCTGGTCGTGGCCCATGATCGAGGCCATGCGCAGGGCAAAACACTTTTTGCCCAGCAGCGCGTTACCGCCGTAGCCCGATCCGTAAGACCAGATCTCGCGCGTCTCGGGGTAATGCACGATGTATTTGGTTTTGTTGCAGGGCCAGGCCACATCCTTCTGGCCGGCTTGCAGAGGCGCCCCAACCGTGTGCACGCAGGGTACAAAAGGGCCGTCGTTGCCCAGCACATCGTAGACAGCCCGGCCCATGCGGGTCATGATCTTCATGTTGACCGCTACGTAGGGGCTGTCGGAGAGCTCCACCCCGATGTGCGCAATCGGCGATCCCAGCGGGCCCATGGAAAACGGCACCACGTACATCGTGCGGCCGCGCATACAGCCGTCAAACAGCGGCTGCAGGGTAGCCCGCATCTCATCGGGGTCCGTCCAGTTGTTGGTGGGACCGGCATCTTCCTTCTTGCGCGAGCAGATGAAGGTGCGGTCCTCCACCCGGGCCACATCACTGGGGTCGGACCAAGCCAGATAGCTGCCCGGTCGTTTGGCCGGATTGAGCTTCCTGAAGGTGCCGCTGTCCACCAGTTGCTGGCACAGCCGGTCGTACTCTTCCTGGCTCCCGTCGCACCAGTAAATGCGATCGGGCTTGCAAAGGGCGGCCATGTCGGCGACCCAGGCGATCAGCCGGGCGTGTTTGACAGAGCTGGGCGCGTTCAGGTCCAGGCCTTGCAGGGCGGGGTGGTTCATGGGGGGGTTCCAAAGTAAAAAAGCGTGATGTCGGCAGCCGTCTGCCGTCTTCAGGCGTCTGTCGACATGGCGCTTGTCCCTGACCGCTCCTCTTCAGCCCCAAAACAAGAAAAGGGCCTATCACCACGCCCTGTTTCTGTCCGTTTCCGTCAAATCAGAGCTGCATTCTAGGGAGAAGGCTGTAACTTCGTTGTCACCAGAGCCTTCGAGTCATGCAAAAAATGCATAACTTTATGCTCGGCAAGTCCTGTCGCCGGCTCGCGGCTCACGCCGGCCTTCAGACGGCCAATCGACCCGACTGATAGTCAGCCATGGCCTGGTAGATCTCATCGCGGCTGTTCATGACGAAAGGCCCATATTGCACGATGGGCTCTCTGAGAGGGCGGCCGGCTATCAAGAGCAGTCGGCTGTTTTGCTCGGCCGCAAGGGCCACCCCGTCGCGGCCTTCTTCGTTGGCCAGGAGGGCCATTTTCTGGGCGGGTACCGTCTGCCCGCCCAACTCAATCTCGCCCCGATAAACGTATACAAAGGCGTTGTGGGAGTCTGGCAGGGGTTGTTCAAAAGAGGTACCCGCTGGTAACTCAATGTCCAGGTACAGAGGTTCTGTGAACTCGCGCTGCACCGCGCCGTCGGTGCCCTCGCACCGTCCTGCAATCACCGTCACCTCAGCGCCCGATGCGGTGCGCAATCGCGGCAGGTCGACGGCCTTGAAGTCCCGGTACCAGGGGGCCTGCATCTTGCGCGAGGCGGGCAAATTGAGCCAGAGCTGAAAACCCTCCATCAGGCCCTCTTCCTGCTCGGGCAATTCAGAATGGATCACGCCGCGGCCAGCGGTCATCCATTGCACGCCGCCGTTTTCCAGCAGACCTTCGTTACCGGCACTGTCCCGGTGACGCATGCGACCGGCGATCATGTAGGTGACGGTCTCAAAGCCTCGGTGGGGGTGGTCGGGAAAGCCGGCGATGTAGTCGTCGGCCTGGTCGCTGCCGAAGGCGTCGAGCATGAGGAAGGGGTCGAGCCGCTGCTGCAGGTCCTGCGTCAGGACGCGGGTGAGTTTGACCCCTGCACCATCGGAGGTGGGCTGACCGCGGACGAGCCGCTCGATGCGACGGGGCGAGGTAAGGCGGGTGGCTTTTGACATGAGGCCGATTGTGCCCCTGTCAAGCGGCTCACGCCGATTCTCAGGAACCCACGGCCTCACCCACGCATTTCTTCACATGGCTGCTCTTGGCTGCACCAGCGAGCTTTTTTTCAGCGGCCGAAGCCTCGCATTTGGCCTGCGCTTCGGCTTCGCACTTCTTCATGAAGGACGTCTTGGCGGCGCCCGCCAGCTTTTTCTCGGTCGCGGTGCCGTTGCAGGTGGGCTCGGCGGCCACAGCGGCGCCAGCCAACAGCCCGGTCAGTATCAGAGTCAGGATGGATTTCATGGCCGATTTACAAACTAATGACAAACACGGCCGCAGCCTATCACGCGAGACGGGTTTTGTCTTGTGCGCTTGGCCCCCGCTAGCGGTTCAGATTCAGGGTACTGGCCAGGGGCACACCCTCGGGGGCGGTGTAATCGGCAATCACCAGAGCCCGGTGGCTCAGCCGGGCGCGCGCTGCAAACTGCTCGCGCAGAAAGTTCACGGACGGGATGTCCAGCGCGGCAAAGGGTTGGTCCAGAAGGGTCAGCAGGCAGGATCGGGCCAGGCTGGCCGCCAGGAACACCTTGCGACGGCTGCCGCTGGAGAGCTGGTAGAGCGGCTTGTGAAGGTGTGGCTCGATCGAAAGGCCCTCGATCAGGGCGGCTAGACCCGTCTGCTCGTCGGCGGGCACCCACTGCTTGAAGAGTTCGGCCACCACGCTCTGGTCGAAACGGCTATCGCGCACATCGTGCCAGCAGGCCAAGGCCTGCAATTCGTGGCGGTTTAGAGGCCGGTCGCTCATGATCTGTCCAGCCTGGGCCTGCAGCTGGCCGGCCAGCAATTGCAGCAGAGTGGTCTTTCCGCACCCCTCGTCCCCGGTGACCAGCGTCACGCCGGCGGGGATCTCAGCATCGAGTTGGTGCAGAAGAGCTTGGCTCGCTCCAGGCGAGCTCCAACACAGGCCCTTGATGCGAAGCAGGGGTGGGCGCACGGCTGGAAAGGTCTTGAGTCAAAGAAAAAATCCGCCGCAGCGGATTTTTAGCGGGCCCATGAATCGCTCGAGGGCTTCAGGCCATGGCCACCGCAATGAAGGCCAGCAGAAAGATCAGCACCCCGCCCACGACTGGAAGGACGATAGGGATCAGGGGCATGATCTCCTTCATCGAGTCCTCATCCTCGGCGTGGCTGTGTGATGAATGGTCGTTTTGGCTCATTTCGGGCTCCCTTTTCAAAGCGCTTCTATTTTAGCCCCGGCCGTATGACCCGAGGCAAAGGGCGTGGCCCAAGCCCCCTATCGCTGTGGCGGGCGCGGCTCCAAGCGCTCATGGGTTGGGGGCCTGGGAGCGCTGCCCCGTCTTGATGCGGCTTGAGCTTTCAGTCAGCACCTGTCGTGTCTAGGCCTCGCATAAACTCCGGATTCCAAACCGAGCCTAACCCGGGCGAGGCCTTTTATCAGCCTGTTCACAAGACGGGCCCAGTCTTTGAGGAGATCTATCCATGAACGCCCCTCTGCCCGAGCACATCCTTCGGGCCCTCCAATCCGTCACGCTCGACGACAAGTACGCCCTGGACCGGGGCCTGGCCTTCATGAGCGGCGTGCAGGCCCTGGTGCGCCTGCCGATGCTGCAGCGACAGCGGGATCAGCTGCTGGGCAAGAACACCGCCGGCTTTATCAGTGGCTATCGCGGCTCGCCTCTGGGGGGCTATGACCAAGCGCTCTGGAAAGCCAAAGACTTTCTGAAGGCCCAGCACATCCACTTCCAGCCGGGTGTCAACGAAGAGTTGGCCGCCACCGCTTTGTGGGGAACCCAGCAGCTGGGTTTTGCGCCGGCCGGCTCCAACAAATTCGATGGGGTGTTTGGTATCTGGTACGGCAAGGGGCCGGGTGTCGACCGGTGCTCCGATGTGTTCAAGCACGCCAACATGGCTGGCACTACCCCTTGGGGCGGTGTTCTGGCTGTTGCCGGGGATGACCATGTGGCCAAGAGCTCGACAGCGGCCCATCAGAGCGACCATATCTTCAAGGCCTGCGGCTTGCCGGTCTTCTTTCCGTCCAGCGTGCAGGAGATCCTCGATTTTGGGCTGCACGCCATTGCGATGAGTCGTTACGCTGGCGTTTGGGCGGGCATGAAGACGATTCAGGAAATCGTGGAATCTTCGGCCAGCGTGTTGGTCGACCCGGACCGGGTCGAGATCGTGCAGCCAGACTTTGTCATGCCGCCCGGTGGTGTGCACATCCGTTGGCCTGACACGGCCCTTGAGCAAGAGGCCCGCTTGTTCGACTACAAGTGGTATGCAGCCCTGGCCTATATCCGCGCCAATCGACTCAACCGTAATGTGATTGAAGGCCCGCAGGACCGCTTTGGCCTGATCGCCAGCGGAAAGGCCTACAACGACACCCGTCAGGCCTTGCTGGATCTGGGGCTTGATGAGGCGGCCTGCCGGCACCTTGGTATTCGGGTGCACAAGGTGGGTGTGGTCTGGCCGCTGGAGGCGCAGACCACCCGCGAATTTGCCACCGGGCTGCGCGAGATTTTGGTGGTCGAGGAAAAGCGTCAGGTCATTGAGTATCAGCTCAAGGAAGAGCTGTACAACTGGCGACCTGACGTGCGCCCGGATGTGCTGGGCAAGTTTGACGAGGTGGGCGGCGATCACAGCGGTGGCGAATGGTCGGTGCCCAATCCCAGCGCGCACACGCTCTTGCGGGCCAATGCCGACCTCAATCCGGCCATCGTGGCACGGGCCATCGCACGGCGCCTGAAAAAGCTGGGCCTGGACGCGCAAACCGAGGCCCGCATGGATGCCCATCTGGCCGTCCTTGATGCAAAAGAGCGCGCCATGCAGACCCTGACTTTGGGAAGCAGTGCTGAGCGCACGCCCTGGTTCTGCTCGGGCTGCCCGCACAACACCTCGACCCGGGTCCCCGAGGGCTCGCGGGCCATGGCCGGCATTGGCTGTCACTTCATGGCCCTGTGGATGGACCGCTCCACTGCAGGTTTTACCCAGATGGGCGGCGAGGGCGTGCCTTGGGTGGGACAAGCGCCTTTCGTCAACGACGCGCACGTGTTTGCAAACATCGGCGATGGAACCTACTTCCATAGCGGCCTGCTGGCCATCCGGCAATCCATAGCAGCTGGCGTCAATATCACCTACAAGATTCTTTATAACGACGCAGTGGCCATGACCGGCGGACAGCCGGTTGGCGAGCGCCCGGAGGGCCATTCGGTGCCCCAGATCGTGCAGTCGGTGCTGGCCGAGGGCGCCAGTCAGGTGGTGGTGGTCACCGATGAGCCGCACAAGTATGGCGCCGCCAAGTTGCCCGGGGGCGTGGCCGTGGAGCACCGTGACCGGCTTGACGAGATTCAACGCCAGCTGCGCGAGGTGCCGGGCTGCACTGTGCTGGTCTATGACCAGACCTGCGCCACCGAAAAGCGCCGTCGCCGCAAGCGCGGCACCATGGTTGATCCGGCCGTTCGCGGGATGATCAATGAGCTGGTGTGTGAAGGCTGTGGCGATTGTGGTGTTCAATCCAATTGTTTGTCTGTTGAACCGCTCGAAACTGAATATGGTCGCAAGCGAAGCATCAATC
>CAYPSU010000009.1:0-22651 GCA_964413475.1 uncultured Polaromonas sp.
GCTCCAGCACCGCATTGGTGGGGTTGCTGATGCGCGAATACACATGGCCGGCCCGTTCCAGGTTGAAGAGGCTGGCGGCTTGGTCGCTGGACTCGAACACAAAAGAGGTGCTCAGGTGTATCGGTACCGCCCGGGCACCGGTGGCCGGGTCCGGTGCTGCACCGGCATGCAAGGAAAGGGTGTCAAATCCGGGGTCTAGATGGCCGGGCATGGGGCGTTCTCCAAGTCGGGATCGGGAAGGCTGTCCAGCAATTGTGGGCTATATTGCGGTGAGGCCGGCCGATGTGGCGGTGGCTGGCAGGGAAAAGTCATGAAAGTCTCAGACATACTCAGGGTCAAGGGCAACACCTTGTTCACAGTGGGGCCCGATCAGCTGCTGGCCCAGGCTGCGCAGGTGATGGCCGATGAAGATATTGGCTCTCTTGTGGTGATGGAGCATGGCGATCTGGTGGGCATGCTGACCTTCCGCGAGGTGATACTCACTTTGGTCGGCCATGGGGGTGTACTGGGCCAGACCCTGGTTCGCACCGCGATGGATGATGCGCCGCTGACCTGCACATTGGCAACCGAGCTTGATGAAGTGCGCCGGATGATGCTCGATCGGCATGCTCGGTACATGCCTGTGATGGACCTGGGGCGCTTAATGGGTGTCATCAGCCTGTACGACGTGGCCAAGGCTGTGGTCGATAGCCAGAATTTCGAAAATAAGCTGCTCAAGGCCTATATACGGGACTGGCCAGCCGACAAGGCCAAGACCTGAGCCATCCATCGCCAGCAGGTCCGTATTGGGCCTGGCCGCCTCGGGGATAATGCAGGGATGAGTGGCAATACTTTTGGAGCGCTTTTCGCGGTCACGAATTTCGGCGAATCTCACGGGCCGGCCATAGGCTGTGTGATCGATGGTTGCCCTCCGGGTCTGCAATTGAGCGAGGCCGATATCCAGCCCGATCTGGACCGGCGTCGTCCAGGCACCAGCCGGCACGTGACGCAGCGCAACGAGCCGGACGCCGTTGAAATCCTTTCCGGGGTTTATGAGGGGCGCACCACGGGCACGCCGATTGCCCTGTTGATCCGCAACACCGACCAGCGCAGCAAGGACTACGGCAATCTGCTTGACACCTTTCGCCCCGGTCATGCGGACTACACCTATGCCCACAAATACGGTGTGCGTGACCCCCGCGGGGGAGGGCGCTCTTCGGCGCGCCTGACAGCGCCGATGGTGGCTGCCGGCGCGGTGGCGCGCAAGTGGCTGCGTCTGTACCAGGGCATCCAGATCATGGGTTGCATGAGCCAGCTGGGCGAAATGCCCCTGGCCTTCGAGTCTTGGGACCATGTGGGTCGCAATCCGTTTTTTGCGCCGCTGGCCGATGTCTCTGCGCTTGAGGCCTATATGGATGCGCTGCGTAAATCGGGTGACTCCTGTGGCGCCCGACTGCGGGTGGTGGCCACGGGCATGCCCGTGGGCTTGGGCCAGCCGCTCTACGACAAACTCGATGCGGACATCGCCTACGCGATGATGGGTGTCAATGCGGTCAAGGGGGTGGAGATTGGTGCCGGATTTGCCAGCGTCAGCCAGCGTGGCAGCGCGCACGGAGATGCGCTGACCCCTTCGGGCTTTGCGTCCAACCGGGCCGGTGGCGTGCTGGGCGGCATTTCTACCGGACAGGACCTCGAAGTGTCGGTGGCGATCAAGCCCACATCGTCGATTCTCACGCCCCGGCCCTCGGTCGACCGCGAGGGCAAAGCCACCGAGGTGGTGACCAAGGGTCGTCATGACCCCTGCGTTGGCATTCGCGCCACGCCCATTCTGGAGGCCATGCTGGCCCTGGTCTTGATGGAGCATGTCCTGCAGCACCGGGCCCAGTGTGGCGATGTGCTTGCTCAGGCGCCCCGGATCGCCGGACGCGCGGTTTCCTAAGGCATCTCGCTCGATGCCCGCCTCCTCGCAGCTGGCGGCCTTGTCGGCCCTGGTCGCCACGTACTTCGCTCACATCGGATTTTTCAATCCCTACCTGCCTCTGTGGCTCAAGGACATGGGGCTGAGTCTGGTGGCCATCAGTGTGCTGGTCTCCCTGCAGTCAGCCAGCCGACTGATCGCTCCTTACGCCTGGGGCTGGCTCAGTGACCGAACCGGCAGGCGCAGCTGGCTGCTGCGTTACGGAGCCACGGCTTCCACGGTGCTGACGCTAGGGCTGTGGGTGGATGGCGGCTTTGTCTGGCTTTTCCTGGTGCTGCTGCTCCTTTTCTGTCACACCAGCGGCATGATGCCGATGAGCGAGGCCTTGTTGACCCAATGGGTCAGCCGGGAGGGCAGCTTCGATACGCGACGCTACGGCCGGGTGAGGGTGTTTGGCTCCATCGGTTTTTTGCTGACGGTCATTGTTGCGGGTTGGTGGTTCGAGCGTTTCGGCATGGACCAGTTTCCCCTGATCACTTTGGTCACCATCGGGGCGGTGGCCTGGAGTGCCTGGCGTCTGCCCAGTGTGCGGGACCCGGCCTCTGATCCGAAGACCCAGCCCAGCGTATGGCCGCTGTTGCGGCTTCGTTCGGTCCAATTGTTTTTTGCCTCGGCTTTTTTTCATGTGCTGGCGCATATCAGCATTTATGTGTTTTTCTCGCTCTACCTGGATGAATTGGGCTACAGCAAAACTGCGATTGGTTTGATGTGGGCGCTGTCAGTGCTGGTTGAGATCGCCTGGTTCTTTACCCAGTCGCGCTGGCTCCCCGCCTGGTCGCTGGGCGCATGGCTGGTGATCTGCGCTGCGGTGATGGCGATCCGCATGGGGGTGACGGCCGCTGCTGCTGATGTCTGGTGGACCCTGGTGCTGGCCCAGTGTCTACACGCGATCACCTTTGCCACGCATCACACGGTTTGCATTGCCTGGCTTTCGCAGCATTTCACCGGGCCCCTGCGGGGGCGCGGTCAGGCCCTCTATACCGTGATCGCCTATGGCCTGCCGGGTGTTCTGGGCGGAGTGCTCGGCGGTGTGATCAGCAGTCACTGGGGGCTGGTCAGTGTGTTCTGGCTTTCCGTGCCGATGGCAGCGCTGAGCATGATCACGGCTTGGGGCGCCTGGCGTCTGGATCGCCAATAGGACCCTTTGATTCGGGGGGGCGACCCGTCGCCTTAACGCTCCGGCTTGAGTTTGAGTGTGCCTTGGGTGTTGGCCCTGATATCGGCCTCAAGCAGATGCTGCGGCTGGTAGAGGCCACGGTGGAAAGCCTCGGCCTGATCCTTGTAGTGTCGATCAAACAGGACACCACTTTGTCCGACCGGATTGCTGCCCAGGGCTCGCTCGGGCTGCGCGAAGTCAATCACGCGCCGGGTTGAGGGGCCGTAAGTCACCGGCCACGGCGCAGGCCCGATGGGGTGAGAATAATTGTTGATGACCTCGCGCCCCCCGGACACCGCAAAGGGCCCTGCATCAAACAGCAAATGAAGGGGCTTTTTGCGACCTAGGGGGTGGCCGTGCGTTACGGTATGGGCACGACCCCAGGTCCACTGCGCGGCTTGCTCCCCGTACAAAGAACGCAGGTGGCTCAGCGCTGCCTGCCAGGCGCGCAGCAGAATCTGCTCGCGCGTTTCAACGCCAGGGGTAGCGCGATCGTCCCACCACGGCGAACTGGCATCGGCTATCAGCCGGGGCAGGGCATGGTCGAGCGCCCGGGTCTTGAGCAACTGCTCGAAGAAGCTCGGTCCAAGCTCATCTTGCAGGGCTGCCCGGGCCACCTCGTAGAGCCACTGGGTAAACAGGGTTGGGTTGATGCTGGTGGCGTCATAGGCGCCATTCCAAGCCGCCAGACCCTGGAGCAGTTCGGCCTCGGGAGGCCCCTGAGTCTGCAGAGCCGGCAGCAGGTGGCGCAGCATGCCTGGCGCATAGGCGGTGGTGACGTCTTGCTGCAGGGCCTGCGCCTGTTCGGAGGTCCATCGCAGTTGTGGATTCTTCAGCGCGGTATCGATGCGCCGCGCTCTCTCTGGCAAGTTGTAATAGCCCGGCGATGGGTTGTTGCTCGCCGGCTGCTGGTTGGCGGAGACGATATAGCCCCGTGCCGGGTTTTCTTCTTGTGGATTTCGCTCGAAGGGCAGGTACGCGCCTTTCACAGCCTCGCCGCGCGCCGCATCGAGAATAAAGGTGGGGTCAACGCCCGCAGGCCTTTGCGCCAGTCGACCTGCCGCCCACCAGGCGATATCGCCGCGGGCATTGGCCCAGACCACGTTGAGGCCCGGGGCATGGATACCCTTGACAGCCTCGCGCGCTTTGGTCAGGGTGTCGGCCCGATTGAGCTGATGAAAGGCCTCCAGGATCGGATTGTCCGAATCCAGAAAGGTCCACCAGAGTGAAACCGCCTGTTGTGGCAATACCGGTTTGAACACATCGGTGATCAGAGGTCCGTGGGGCGAGGTACGCACCGTCAGCTCAACCGGCGCCTGTCCTTTGACCTGGATCACCTCTCGGCGCTCCTCCAGATTCACCCAACGGCCCTGATGCCAGACCTGATCGGGCCGGCCGGGGTCGAGTTTTTCGGCGATGAAATCCACATCGTCGTTCTGGAACATGGTCAGGCTCCAGCCGAAATGGCGGTTGTGCCCCAGCAGGGCAAAGGGGCTGAGCGCCTGATGATGGCCATAGAGTTCGAAGCCGGGAGCCTGAAGGTGCGCCTCATACCAGACGCTGGGCAGGCCGTAGGTGATGTGTGGGTCGCCGGCCAGCAGAGGTTTGCCGCTGGCCGTGCGGGACCCGCTGATGACCCAGGCATTGCTGCCGTGCAACAGGGGCAGGCGCACCTGTTCCATCGCATCGGTGACCACCAGCGCCAGCCGACCCAGCTGCTCGGTCGTTTGTGGCGGCAGGGCCGCCGACCGGGACGGTAGCAGTCCATCGGTCTTGAAGATGCGCAGGTAGTTCGGCCCCAAATGGTCCCGGATCTGGGTGAGCACCGGCTCGGTACGGAAGGCTGCGGCGAAGCTGAAGGCCAGGTAACCGCCCACGGCCATGGTGTCTTCCGGCTGAAAGTCCTGGGGCTCTATGCCCAGCAGGGCGAATTCGACCGGGAGCCGGCCACGTTCCTGGAACTGGTTGATGCCGTCCAGATAGGCCATCAGGGCCAGGTTGACCGGGTTGGAACGATCCATCCGGGCCGCCAATTGCTGCCCGCGATGACGCAGACCCAGGGTGCGAAACAGTCGGTCGGTTTCCAGCAAGCTGGGCCCCAGTATTTCTGCAAGTTCGCCCCGGGCCAGGCGGCGCAACATTTCCATCTGAAACAGACGGTCCTGGGCGTGCACATAGCCCAAGGCCCGGTACAGATCGACCTCGTTGGAGGCGCTGATATGCGGCACACCTCGCTCGTCGTAGCGTACGGTGACCGGAGCGCTCAGTCCGCTCAGCATCAGGCTGCCCTCACGCTCGGGCAGGCTGATCCAGACGCGCCATCCGGCCACGGCCGCAAACACCAAGATCAGGGCGAAAAGGACCAGGAGCAGATAGCGAAACAGGCGCAGCATCGGGATCGGATCTTAGGGTCTGCGGCCTTGCGCAGATCTGCTGGTTTTCCCAGAGCCCGGACCAAGGCAGATCGATCGTCGGGCCCGCCCATCTGGCCCTGGCCCTAAGTTCCCGCAGCGCCCCAACTGTCCTTCAGACTGACGGCCCGGTTGAACACCGGCAGGCCAGGCTTGTGCTCGACCCGGTCCGCCACAAAATACCCGTGACGCTCGAATTGCACCTTCTGGTCGGGCTGCGCCTGCGCCAGCGAGGGCTCAACGTAGCCGGTGACCCGCTTGAGGCTGTCCGGATTTAGCGCCTGCAGAAAGTCTTTGCCCCCGGCGTCCGGGTGCGCCTGCAGAAACAGTCGGTCGTAGAGCCTCACTTGTGCCTTCACACCGTCACTGACCCCAACCCAGGTGATGGCAGCCTTGGCCTTGACGCTGTCAGCACCGGGCGTACCGCTTTTGGTGCCGGGAATCACTCGCGCATGAACCTCGCTGATGGATCCGTCGGCCGCGCGTTGGCAGCCGATGCATTCGATGACATAGCCTCCCTTGAGGCGCACGACATTGCCCGGAAAGAGGCGCTTGTAACCTTTCGGTGGCACTTCTTCAAAATCTTCCCGTTCGATCCAGACCTCGCGACCGATTTTGAACTTGCGCTCGGGCGGTGGAGTTTGCCCTTCACTCAGCGACGAGGGGGGCAGGGCGGGCTGGCTGCAGTCTTCCAGGTGGTCATTCGAGCCGAACACCTCGGCCCAGTTGATCAGCACCAGCTTGAGCGGATCGAGGACGGCCATGCCACGGTGGGCCTTGTGCTCGAGGTCTTCGCGCAGGCAGCCCTCCAGAGTGCTGTAGTCAATCCAGCTGTCGCTCTTGGAGACGCCGATTCGTTCGGCGAACAGTTGCAGGCTTTCCGGGGTGTAGCCGCGTCGACGCAGCCCGACGATGGTGGGCATGCGGGGATCGTCCCAGCCGCTGACCCGCCCTTCGCTGACCAATTGCGCCAGCTTGCGCTTGGAAGTGACCACGTAGCTCAGGTTAAGGCGGGCAAATTCATATTGCCGTGGTGGCGGGCCGGCCAGCAGGCCCAGATCGATCAGCCGCTGTAGCAACCAATCGTAGAAGGGCCGTTGGTCCTCGAACTCCAGGGTGCAGATGCTGTGAGTGATCTGCTCGAGCGCATCCTCAATCGGATGAGCGTAGGTGTACATCGGGTAGACGCACCAGGCGCTGCCGGTATGGTGATGGTCGGCATGCCGGATGCGATAGATTGCAGTATCGCGCAAATTGATATTGGGCGAGGCCATGTAGATCTTGGCCCGCAGCACCATGGCTCCATCGGGGTGTTGGCCGTCGCGCATTTGCCGAAACCGATGCAGGTTCTCGGCCGCGCTTCGATCTCTGAACGGGCTGTTGATGCCTGGCTTGCCGAAGTCACCGCGGTTAATTCGCATGTCTTCGGCGCTTTGCTCATCCACATAGGCGTGACCGGCCTGAATCAGCGCCTCAGCCGCGCGATACATGAAGTCGAAGTAGTCGCTGGCCTGATAAGGCAGGGCGCTGCCTGGAGCCTGTCCGATCTGCGTCCAGTCAAAGCCCAGCCAGCGGACTGCGTCGATGATGCTGTCGACGTATTCCTGATCTTCCTTTTCAGGGTTCGTGTCGTCAAAGCGAAGGTGACAGACGCCGCCATACTCTCGCGCCAGGCCGAAGTTGATGCAAATGCTCTTGGCGTGACCCACATGCAGATAGCCGTTGGGCTCAGGTGGGAAGCGGGTGCGGATGCGGGCCGGATCAAGGGCTGCGCTTGCATGGTGCGCGGCATCGCCGGGGCTGCCGGCCCAGCGTCGTGTGCGATAGGTGCCTTGCTCCAGGTCTCTTTCGATGATCTGGCGCAAAAAATGGCTGGGCTTGCCGGTTTCTTCTCCGGGCGTACCGCTGGCGCGGGCCGGTGTCTTGGAGTTCATGCCCTTGATTTTAGTGGGCGCTGCCTTGGCGCAGCCGCAGCGGGGGACCGGCTGTCCTTGTGGACCGGTTCCCGCTCGGCCGCTCCGGGATAATCGGTGATTTTTCTGCTGGACACTCTGCTGTGGACCTATCGCTGCTCATCAAAGCCGCCCTCATGGGGGTGGTCGAAGGCTTGACGGAATTTCTTCCGATTTCGTCGACCGGCCATCTGATTCTTGCCGGTGCCTTGCTGGGGTTTGATGATGAAAAGGCCAAAGTCTTCGACATCGCCATTCAGACCGGTGCCATCGTGGCGGTCATTCTGGTCTATTGGCAACGGCTGTCGCAAACCGTGTTGACGCTGCCCACGCAAGCGGCCTCGCGCCGTTTCGCGCTCAATGTCGCCATCGCCTTTGTCCCCGCAGTCGTTTTGGGTCTGTTGTTGGGCAAGGTGATCAAGGCGCATCTGTTCACGCCGCAGGTGGTGGCCACTACCTTCATTGTGGGCGGTTTGCTCATTTTGTGGGCCGAGCGCTGGCATGCGCGAACTCCGGGGGCGGTCCGTGTCGGCTCGGTCGATGAGATGAGCCCAGGCGATGCTCTGAAGGTCGGTCTGGTTCAGTGCCTGGCCCTGGTTCCTGGCACCAGTCGAAGCGGCGCCACCATCATCGGCGGCATGTTTTTAGGCCTCTCGCGCCGAGCCGCCACCGACTTTTCTTTTTACCTGGCCATCCCTACGCTGATCGGCGCTGGCGCCTACAGTCTTTACAAGGAACGTGCCCTGCTGTCAGCGGCCGATCTGCCGATGTTCGCTGTTGGACTGCTGTTCGCATTTTTGAGCGCCTGGCTGTGCATCCGCTGGTTGATTCGCTACGTGGCGACCCACAGCTTTGTACCCTTTGCCTGGTACCGAATCGTCTTTGGCCTCTTGGTGCTCTTGACGGCCCAGATGGGCTGGGTCGATTGGGCGGCTTGAATCCTCAGCGCCTGACTGCCGTCTACAAGCTCATGAGATTGAGGACTGCCGCCTCGATGGCGGCGGCGCTCACTTCGGGTCGTTCCATCGGGAATAGATGGCTGCCGTCGAGCATCATGATGCGTCCCTGGGTCACCGACTCTGTCAAGGTCAGGCCCACTTGTCGCATCTCCAGCGAAGAACGCCCGCCTATGAAGGCGGCCGGGCACTCCAGAGGGTGTTTGCGCAGCAGCACCTCCAGGTTGTCGGGCAGCGTGTTGTAAATGGCCGTCTCGATGTCCCGGTCAAAGCTCAGGGCGCGTGCGCCCTGTGGATCGTCCCCCAGCGCTTGGGTGCCATGCTCCACATAGTCATCCAGGACCTTTGGATCCCACGAAGCAAACAGCTTTTTGGCATGGAAATGGGTACGGGCTTCGGCCAGACTGGCCCACGATTGCTTGCGCTTGCGACTGACGGCGCCCGGAGAGATAGAGCCCACCAGCCGGGCCCGCTTGGCCACTGAAAGGGCCGCCGCTTTCCAGCCGCCCAGCAGGGGAGAATCGAGGAGAAGCACACCCCGGATCTTGTGCCCCCCGAGGGTTGGGTGCTGGGCTGCGCACATCAGGCTGAGAAAGCCCCCCAGCGAGTGGCCGACCAGAAAAGCGCCCTGGCCGTTCTTTCGGCAATGGTCGGCGGTAAAGTCGGCCAACTGCCTGACCAGATGCGGCCAATTGCTGCTGACAGGATAGCGTCGATCGTGGCCAAATTTCTCGATGGCCTCGACCTGAAAACCGCGTCGGTTCAGAGATCGCAGCATCACGCCGTAAGTGCTGGCCGGGAAGCTGTTGCCGTGCGAGAAGATGATCAGGGGCGAAGGGTCAGACACGTCAGGCTTTAGATGAGCTTCTCGTCAGGCGTCGTGATCTTTTTGAGGGTGTTGTGCCTCTCATCTGGCATTTTCAGCGGATTGGGGGTGTCGGCGCCGTTCCAGACGGGATCCTCGATGCTGTCAAAGACTTGCCGCAGCTTGTGTCCCCAGTTGTTGTGCATCATGCGGTAGTAGGGATTGTTCTGGTCGATGCAGACCAGCTTGTCGCTGCGGAACTGGTTGTTCTCATAGACCGCCAGATCCAGAGGAAAGCCCACTGACAGATTGGACTTCATGGTGGAGTCCATCGACACCAGCGCACATTTGGCGGCTTCCTGCAAGGGTGTCTCCGGCGTAATGACCCGGTCGAGTACCGGCTTGCCGTACTTGGCCTCGCCAATCTGAAAGTAAGGCGTTTCTCGCGTGGCCTCGATGAAGTTGCCGGCCGAATACATCTGAAACAGCCGCATGCCCTCGCCGCGGATCTGACCGCCAAACAGCAAGGAGATGTTGAAGTCGACATCGGCACCGCGCAGGGCCGCACCATCGCGCTCGTAGACCCGTCGAACCGCCGAGCCCAGTACCCGCGCGGCATCGAACATGCTGCGTGCATTCCAGATGGTCAGTGGCTCTTCATGGCCCGGTTCCTTGAGCTTTTCGACCTGAAGCAACTCGCGCACCGATTGTGTGATCGACAGGTTGCCGGCCGATAGAAGCACCATGAAGCGGTCATCGGGCCGCTCATAGACGATCATCTTGCGGAAGGTGGAAATATGATCCAGGCCCGCATTGGTGCGGGAGTCGGACAGGAAGACCAGTCCGGCATTGAGCTTGATGGCAACGCAGTAAGTCATGGTCAGTGGGTGCCGGTGGAGCCGGAGAGTTTTTTAAGTTGATAGATCAGGTCCAGGGCTTCCCGCGGACTGAGCGCATCGGGGTCGACGGTCTGTACCGCCCGATCCAGTGGGCTGGGCGGCAGGTTCTCCGGGGCCGGCGGGGGGGCAAACAGATCAACCTGCGCCTGTCTCTGTTCAGACTCCAAAGCTGAAAGCGTCTGCCGGGCGTGATGTACCACCGGGGCAGGGACGCCAGCCAGCCTGGCCACCGCAATACCGTAACTCCGGCTGGCTGGGCCGGCTTCGATCTGGTGCATGAAGACGATATCCCGGCCCGATTCAATGGCACTCACATGCACATTGACTGCCCCAGCGTGCCGGGCAGGCAATTCGGTCAGTTCGAAGTAGTGGGTGGCAAACAGGGTGAAGGCCCGCGTACGGTCGTGCAAATGGGTCGCAATGCCGCTGGCCAGGGCCAGGCCATCGAAGGTCGATGTGCCGCGGCCGATTTCATCCATCAGCACCAGCGACTGTTCGCTGGCCATGTGGAGGATCTGGGCGGCTTCGGTCATTTCCAGCATAAAAGTCGATTGTGCGTTGGCCAGGTCATCGGCTGACCCGATTCGCGTGTGGATGGCATCGATGGGTCCGATCCGGCATTGCGAGGCGGGTACATAGGAGCCTATGCTGGCCAAAAGCACGATCAGTGCCACTTGACGCATGTAGGTTGACTTCCCGCCCATGTTTGGCCCGGTGATGACCTGCATGCGCGTCTTGGCGTCGAGATGGCAATCGTTGGCGATGAAGGGGCCGCCTCCGGTTTCGGCCAGGCGGGCCTCCACGACCGGATGTCGTCCGGCCGTGATGGAAAGGCAGGGCTCACGCGTAAATTGCGGCTGGCACCAGCCCAGCGTCAAAGAGCGCTCGGCCAGAGCCGCCAGCGCATCAAGGGCAGCCAGCGCCTGGGCCAGCGCTGAGAGGGCAGGCACGAAGGGATGCAAGCGGTCGAGCAGTTCCTCGTACAGATGCTTCTCCCTGGCCAGGGCCCGCTCCTGGGCCGACAGGGCCTTGTCTTCGAAGGCTTTGAGTTCGGGGGTGATGAAGCGCTCGGCATTCTTGAGCGTCTGACGGCGGCGGTAGTCGTCGGGTACCTTTTCGAGCTGGCCCTGGGTGACTTCAATGTAAAAGCCGTGAACCCGGTTGAATTGAACCTTGAGGTTCGTGATGCCGGTGCGGGCCCGTTCGCGGACCTCAAGGTCAATCAGGTAGGCATCGCAGTTGCTTTCGATGGAGCGCAGCTCGTCAAGCTGCGGGTCGTGCCCTTCGCGGATCACCCCTCCATCGCGCACTTGCACCGACGGCTCGTCCAGCAAGGTGCGTTCGAGGAGGTCCATGCACTGGGGTGGTACCGCCAGCGCATGAGTCATGCCCTCCACCAGCGTCGGCAATGGGCTGCTGGCCAACTGCTCACGCAGGTCTAGCGCTTGCGCCAAGCTGCGGCGCAAGGCCACCAGTTCCCGCGGCCTGACCTGCCGCAGGGCAAGGCGTGCGCTGATACGCTCGACATCAGCGCTGCCTTTGAGTCGATGGCGTAAATCAGCCTGCGCTCCTGCGCGCAGCCAGTCTATGGCTTGATGTCGCAAGCGGGCTTCATCGCGCTGCCTGCGCGGGGAGAGCAACCAGCTGCGCAACAGGCGGCTGCCCATGCTGGTCACGCAGCTGTCGATCAGGGAAAGCAGGGTGGGTGCGTTTTGGCCGCGCAGCGTCTGCGTCAACTCCAGGTTGCGCCGGGTGTTGGTCGGCAGTTCTATGAATTCGTCCAAGCGCAGCACTTGCAGCCGATGGATATGCGACAAGGGGCGCCCCTGGGTGTGCTCTGCATAGGCCAGCAGCGCACCGGCAGCTGCATGGGCCTCGACCAGATCCTGGGCATTCCAGGCTTGCAGGGAGGCAACCCCGAGATGTTCGCGCAGCCTGCGCTCACCCAGTTCGGCGTCAAACGGCCAGTGCGGTCGCGCCGTCAGGGGGCAGGCACTGGAGGTCAGCGCAGATGCCGCCTTGAGCTGCGCCTCAAAGGTCGGTGTCAATTCAATGCTGTGAATGATTTCGCTGGGGCCAATGCGGCCCAGCCAGATGCCGATGTCCTGCCCTTCACATTCGGCCAGGTACACCTGCCCCTGGGTCACGCTCAGCCAGGCCAGACCACATCGGTTACGCGCCCCCTGGTGGACGGACAGCAGGAGCGACTCACTTTTGTCACCCATCAACTCCGATTCGGTCAGCGTGCCCGGGGTGATGACACGCACCACCTTGCGTTCGACGGGCCCCTTGGAGCTGGCGACCTCACCCACCTGTTCACAGATGGCAACCGATTCTCCCAAGCGAACCAGTTTGGCCAGATAGCTCTCGACCGAATGAAAAGGCACGCCCGCCATGCGGATCGGCTCGCCAGCCGACTGTCCGCGCGCGGTCAGCGTGATGTCGAGCAGTTGCGCAGCCTTGACGGCATCCTCGTGGAACAGCTCATAAAAATCCCCCATACGGTAGAACACCAGGGTGTGCGGGTAGTCCTTTTTGATGGACAGGTACTGCGCCATCATCGGCGTGTGTGCGGCCGCAGCGCCATCTCCAGGAGCCTGGGCCAGGGTCTGCGATGAGGACGGGCTGCGAGAGTTCAAGGGTCAAATGCGATCGGGTCTAGGCATCAGCATGCGGAGGCCGAAACCCGTTCGATGGGCGAAAAACCTGCATTATCCGGGGTCGCTCCGTGGCTTGGAGACGCGCCACCGCTGGCCGAGCCTGGCACCGTGCACAACGCGGCGGCCAGACGAGGCTGGCGGCTCAGGGGGGATTCACGGGGGGTCCTGGGGCGCCTCGCCGTGTGCCTTGTTGCCGCGCCCTTTGAGCAGAGGCTTGCCGACTTTGGCGGGCGCGCCTGTTTCTACAGACCGCTTGTCCTCTGTACCTGCAAATTTGCTGTAGCGACTCAGAATTGAAACCAGCTGGGCATAGATGCGGGGGTTGCCGGCCAGACACTCGCCCTGGTGCATGAAGTCGGCCTCGCCAGTGAGGTTGCCAATCAGACCGCCAGCCTCGGTGATCAGCAGAGAGCCGGCCGCCACGTCCCAGGCCTTCAGGCCGGTTTCAAAAAAGCCATCGCTGTAGCCGGCGGCCACGTACGCCAGATCCAGGGCGGCTGCGCCAGGTCGACGCACGCCAGCGCACTGACTCATCACCTCAGCGAGCATGCGAATGTAGACCTGCAGCTTATCCCCCGGACGATAGGGAAAGCCGGTGGATATCAGACATTGATCCAGCCCCGTTCGCTTGGCCACCCGTATCCGCCGATCATTGAGGAATGCCCCCCGGCCTCGAGTGGCGTAGAAGAGGTCGTTGCGCGTTGGATCGTAGACCACCGCCTGTTCCACGCGTCCCTTGACCGCCAGTGCAATGCTCACGCAATAGACCGGGAAGCCGTGAATGAAGTTGGTGGTGCCGTCCAGCGGGTCGATGATCCACTGATAGTCGGAGTGGCGAGCGCCATGCAGGTCGCCCGATTCCTCGGCCAAGATACCGTGCCCAGGATAGGCCTGCAAAAGGGTTTCGATGATGGCCGCCTCGGCCGCATGATCGACCTCGGTCACAAAGTCATTGGTCTGCTTGGATGAAACCCGCACCGCCTCCACATCGAGTGCGGCCCGGTTGATGACGGCGCCGGCGGCGCGCGCAGCCTTGATGGCCACGTTGAGCATGGGATGCAGGGAACTGGGCATAACGAAGACCAAGGAGCGAAAGAACCGCCAAGCCGGAAACCGGCGGGCAGGGCGACGGATGAGATTTTACGGGTTGCCCCGAACCAAGGGCCAGGCCAGCGACAATCGGCCAGAGGGCCGTCTGACATGCACACGCGATTCGTTCTCATCAACCCCAGTCACGCAGGGAATGTGGGTGCGGTGGCGCGCGCGATGAAAGTGATGGGCTTTGAGGATCTGGTGTTGGTGGCTCCTCGCTGGCCCGATGTGTTGTCCCGCCCTGAGGCGGTGGAGCGTGCCAGCGGCGCCGCTGATGTGCTGTCCCGGGCTCGGGTGGTGGACCATCTCGAGGCGGCCCTGGTTGGGGTGGACCATGTGTGCGCAACGGCCATGACGCCGCGCGATTTTGGTCCTCCGACCCGCAGCCCCCGGGCGCATTTCCAAGTGATCGGGGCTGATTCCCAGCAGCGCCCGCAGGCTGTGGCCTTTCTTTTCGGCGCCGAGCGCCACGGTATGCGCAATGAAGACGTCTACCGATGCCATGTCTGCCTACAGATTCCAACGGACTCGGGTTACGGATCGCTCAACCTGGCCGCGGCGGTGCAATTGATAGCCTATGACTGGAGGCAGAGTCTGGGCACATGGCCCGAGGCCGCGATGGTGTCTCAGGCTGCGGCGGCCGATGCAGCACAACTGGCGGATATGCTCGATCACTGGGAGCAGGCTTTGGTGGACGTGGGCTTCCTCGACCCGAAGACGCCTCGCAAGCTGATGCCGCGACTACACCAAATGTTCAATCGGGCTCGCCCAACGCTGGAGGAAATCAATATCCTGCGCGGTATTGCTCGAGCCATGAGCGATACGGCTCGAGGCGCGGCACCGAACCCCCGGCCTGATGGGGCTAAAGAGGCTGATGCTGCGTCGGGTCGGCGTCATCGCTAGACTTCAGACCTATGCTTGACCGTCTGCGTACCGATATCCAGTGCATCCTAGAGCGCGATCCCGCTGCCCGTTCGGCCTGGGAGGTGATCACCTGCTACCCGGGTCTGCATGCGCTGCTGATGCACCGGTGGGCGCATTGGTGCTGGACCCATCGCTTGAAGTGGCTGGGGCGCTTTATTTCCCACGTCTGTCGGTTTATCACTGGCATTGAAATTCACCCGGGTGCGCGCATCGGAGAGCGGGTGTTCTTTGACCATGCCATGGGAGTGGTGGTGGGCGAGACAGCAGAGATCGGTGACGGTTGCACCATTTACCAGGGCGTCACGCTCGGCGGCACCTCGCTCTACAAAGGCGCCAAGCGGCACCCTACTTTGGGGCGCGATGTGGTGGTGGGAGCTGGAGCGCAGATTCTGGGTGGCTTTACCGTTGGCGATGGAGCGCGAATTGGCTCCAATGCGGTGGTGGTCAAACCAGTCCCCGCGGGTGCCACGGCGGTGGGCAATCCAGCTCGAATCATTGAGGCCGAGGCTGATGTTCGGCGCGAGCAGGCGGCCAGTCAGATGGGATTTTCGGCCTACGGGGTCACCCAGAGCGATGACCCCCTGTCCCAGGCGCTGCGAGGTCTGATTGATAACGCTTCAACGCAAGAGCATCAAATAGCCTTGTTGTGGCAAGCGATCGATAAACTGGCCCAGCAGCAGCGGGACTGTGTGCCTGCGGATGCAGCCCGACGTGAAAGCTTTGAGGCTGAAAAGCTCAACCAGTTGGTTGGCAAATAGTTCCCCGCCTCATGCGGGGCGAGGGGGGCGCTGAGCGCTTTTGGGCCGAAAGGCTTGGCAAATTTCTTCGCGGGTTTCCAGGTAGGGTCCGCCGATCAAGTCGATGCAATAGGGTACGGCCGCGAAGATACCGGGCACCAGGCTGCGTCCCGATTCCTCACGCAGCCCTTCCAGCGTTTCTGCAATTGATTTGGGCTGTCCGGGCAAATTGATGATCAGGCTTTGATGGCGGATGACGGCCTCCTGCCTGGACAAAATGGCTGTGGGGACAAAGTGCAGGCTCACCCGCCGCATCTGCTCACCGAAGCCCGGAAGCGTCTTGTGCGCCACTGCCAAGGTGGCTTCGGGCGTGACGTCTCTTGCCGCCGGACCGGTGCCCCCGGTCGTCAGGATCAGGTTGCAGCCCGCATCCACCAGTTCAATCAGGTGCCGACTGATTTCCTGCTGTTCATCAGGAATCAGCCTCTCCATGAATTCGATGGGGTTGTAGAGGGCCCGATGCAGCCAATCCTTGAGGGCGGGCAGTCCTTTGTCCTCATAGATTCCCCTGGATGCACGGTCGCTGATCGAGATCAGGCCGACGCGCACCCGATCAAACTCAGTCATGCAATTGCTCCTTGATCAGTTGAAAGATATCCCGGTAGGCTCTGCCCTGCCGCTGAGCCTGGCCGGGCTGACCGCTTGGGTGCTGCGCCTCATCCTTGCGTGCCTGTCGCAGCAGCGCACGCATTTGCTGCACATCGGTTTGTGGAAATTGTTGTACCCACCGCTCGAGTGCCTGATCGTCCGCGATCAACTCGGCGCGCCAGTTTTCTGCCTGATGCAGGCGTGCCGTCTCCCGGGCGCTGCCCTGTCTCTGCTCGAGCAAGGCCTCACTGATGGCCTCGATTTCGTTGGCTTCCAGGCTTCGCATGAGCTTTCCAATGAACTGCATCTGCCGCCGTCGGCCCTCAAAGTCAGTGATCCGGCCAGCCTGCTCCAGGGCCTGTTTGAGCGTATCGCTGAGGGCCAATGACGCGCGCAAATCGGCCTTGAGTCCCAATAGCTGTTCGCCCAGATCCTGCAGACGCGCACTTTCGCGCTTGAGGTCGGTCTTGCTCACTTCCTGGCCGCCTTTGAGCTCTCGTTTGAGTTCAAGGTCCAGGTCGCTGCCCTCGGCCACGAAGTGGCCTTTGACAAAATAACCTCTTCTGGGTTTTCGCGACATGGAAGGTAGGCAGCTCTTGGGGAGTTAGGGCCGATATCATAGTGGCCCTCTCAGGAAAGTCAGCTTGTGAAAAAGAACCCCTCTCACGCCGAATCCGGCTTCTCGTACAGCCGTCCCTTTTTTGAACAGTTGGTGGACTCTGCCTTGGCGCATGCCCGCAAGCTAGGCGCCTCCGATGCCGCTGCTGAGGCCTCCGAGGGTTGCGGCCTGTCGGTCAGTGTGCGCAAGGGCGAACTCGAAAATGTGGAGCGCAATCGGGACAAGTCGCTTGGGATCACTGTCTATCTGGGTCAGCGGCGCGGCAATGCCTCGACCAGCGATTTTTCGCCCGCAGCCATAGAGCGGACGGTGCAGGCGGCCTATGACATTGCGCGCTTTACTGCCAGCGACCCGGCCGCCGGCTTGCCCGATGAGGACGATATAGCCAGGGATCCACCTGACCTGGATCTGTTTCACCCTTGGGCGGTCAGCCCCGAGGCCGCAACCGAACTGGCCTTGGAGTGTGAGGCGGCTGCTTTGCAGACCAGCGACCTGATTACCAATAGCGAGGGGGCAGGGGTTTCGGCGCAGCAGAGCCATTTCTTCAGTGCGCACAGCCGTGGCTTTCGGGGCGGTTATGCGACCTCGCGTCACAGTCTGTCGGTTGCGCCGATCGCCGGCTCGGGCGATAACATGCAGCGCGATGCTTGGTACAGCTCGATGCGCGATGCGAGCGAGCTCGCCAGCGCCCGGGCGGTCGGACGCTATGCTGCCGAACGAGCTTTGTCGCGCCTGAACAGTCGCAAAGTCGCCACCACCGAATGTCCCGTCCTGTTCGAATCGCCTTTAGCGACCGGATTGCTGGGGACTTTCGTGCAGGCCATCAGTGGTGGAGCTCTCTACCGCAAAAGCTCGTTCCTGCTTGACAGTTTGGGGCGGGCTGTGTTTCCCGATCACATCGGCATCAGCGAGGATCCTCATATCCCCAAGGGCAAGGGCAGTGCACCCTTTGACGACGAGGGCGTGAGCACGCGCGCCCGATGGGTCGTCGATGCAGGTGTGGTTCAGGGCTACTTCCTCAGCACCTACTCAGCCCGCAAGTTGGGGATGCGTACCACGGGGCATGCCGGAGGCTCACACAATTTGGTGATGACCAGCCGAAATACCCGTCCCGGTGATGACCTCGATGAGATGCTGCGCAAGCTTGGCACCGGCCTGTTCGTCACCGAGCTGATGGGGCAGGGTGTCAATCCGGTCACCGGCGACTATTCCCGTGGGGCCAGCGGTTACTGGGTGGAAAAGGGTCGAATCGTCCACCCGGTCGAAGAAATTACCATCGCAGGCAATATGAGGGACATGTTCATGGGCATTGAGGCGATTGGCGCCGATGCCTACAACTATGGGGCCAAAACAGTCGGCTCGGTGCTGATCCGCAGCATGAAGCTTGCCGGTAGCTGAAGGCATGAGAGCGGAGTTTCTGGCCGCGCTGGCGGCTTTGTGCTGGGCGCTGGGCAGCCTGTTGTCGGCCCATGCCTCCAGTCGGATGGGCGCCTTCGCCTTTACCCGCTGGCGTTTGTTCTTTGCCCTGACTTTGCTCTGGGCTCTGTCAGCCTGGACGGGGCAGTGGCGCAGCCTGGATCTGCAGGCCACCGGTTTGCTGGCTCTGTCGGGTTTGATTGGAATCTTCGTGGGAGACACCGCCCTTTTTGCCTGCATGAACCGGCTTGGCCCGCGGCGCTGCGGCGTGTTGTTTGCGACCCATGCGCTGTTCTCGGCCGTACTGGCTTGGCTGGCGTTGGGGGAGACTCTCTGGGGCTGGACCTTGGCGGGCAGTGCTTTGCTGATCTCGGGGGTCATGGTGGCCATCGCCTGGGGCAGACGCGCCGACGAGAACCACCGCTGGGAAGACACAAGGGGCACGCTGGCCATGGGCGTGGGCCTCGGTTTGCTGGCGGCAATTTGCCAGGCGGTGGCCACGCTGATGATCAAGCCGCTGATGAGCACTGGCGTTGACGCGGTGTCGGCCTCGGCTGTACGGGTGACCGCCGCCTTCGTGGTGCATCTGGCCCTTTTGTGGGCGGGTCTGGGTTTGGCCCGGGTCCAGCAGACTCTTGATGCCAGCGTCCTGTGGAGCACCTGGGCCAGCGCGGCGGTGGCCATGGCTTTGGGCATGACCCTTATCCTGGCCGCGTTGCGCACCGGTCAGGCCAATCTGGTCGGAATTCTTTCTTCGATTTCGCCGGTGCTGCTGCTGCCGCTGCTCTGGCTGGTCTACCGCCGCCGTCCTGCTCTGGGGGCTTGGATCGGCTCCGGGATGGCCGTTGCGGGGACGGCTCTGATTCTCACGCACTAGGGAGCCGCAAACCCCGCGGAGTCAGGGGTTCGGACTCTAGCGGCCCGCCAGCGCCGCTTTGACGGCCGCCGAAACTTGGGCCATCTCGGCCTTGCCGGCCAGTTGTGTCTTGGCTGCGGCCATCACCTTGCCCATATCGCCAGGGCCACTGGCCCCCAGGCTGGTGACGATGGTGCGCACCGCCCCTTCAACCTCTTCGGGGCTCATGCGCTGCGGCAGATAGCCCTGCAGCACCTTCATCTCGGCTTCTTCCTTGTCGGCCAGATCCTGCCGGTTGGCTTTCATGAAGGCTTCAATGGAGTCCCTGCGTTGCTTGATGAGTTTGTCGACGATGGCCACCACAGCCGCATCGTCGAGCACGATGCGCTCATCCACCTCTTTTTGCTTGAGCGCAGCCATGAGCAGCCGGATGGTGGCCAGGCGGTCCGCCTCGCGTGAGCGCATGGCGGCCTTCATGTCCTCGTTGATTTGTTCCTTCAGCGGCATGCCCGATCTCCTGCTGGTGTTGGAAAAGACAAAGCCCGCCTGAGCGTCCTCGGGCGGGCTGTTCGAGCCAAAGCCCCGAGGAGCTTGCGGCGTGCGGATGGATTCAGTACAGCTTCTTGGGCAACTGCATGGACCGAATGCGCTTGTAGTTGCGTTTGACCGCAGCCGCCTTCTTGCGCTTGCGCTCGGCGGTCGGCTTTTCGTAAAACTCGCGGGCCCGCAAGTCGGTCAGTAGACCGAGTTTTTCGATGGTGCGCTTGAACCGGCGCAGGGCCACGTCGAAGGGCTCGTTGTCTTTCACGCGAATGGTGGTCATGAATGTATCCAGGGTAGGCGCCGAGAGGGTCGATTTTTTCAAAAGGCGGAGGGTCCCGGCAAAGCCCAAAATTGTAGCAGAAGCTCTTGGGCCGGTTGGCGGGGTCCAGCCGGCCAGGCTCATGGTGCCAGGGCCTGCGCGCAGGCGTGGGCGCTGGCCCAGGCCCACTGGAAGTTGTATCCGCCCAGCCATCCGGTTACGTCGACGACTTCGCCGATAAAGTACAGCCCCGGCTGTCTCGACTCCATCGTTTGCGATGACAAATCCCGTGTGTCCACGCCGCCGGCGGTGACCTCGGCCTTGCGGTAGCCTTCGGTCCCCTCGGGGCTGAGTTCCCAGCACCCCAGTTGCCGAGCCAGGTTGGCCAGTGTTTTGTCGGGAACATCGCAGATGGGACGCCGCAGTGCGGGGTCGGTCCATGCCTCGGCCAAACGGGCCGGCAGCAGGCCCGACAGTTCGGTGCTCACCTGCCTGCGGGAGGTGGCCTTCAGGCCGATTAGATGGGCCTGAAGGCCGTCGGCTTGGGACCAGGTTGGCAGCAGGTCTATGTCAACGGACTGACCCGTGTGCCAGAAGCTCGAGATCTGAAGCGCCGCCGGCCCGCTCAGTCCTCGATGGGTGAAAAGCAGGTCCTCATCAAAGCTTGTACGCTGCTTCTTGCGACCGCTTCCTGCCTCGGCCGTGCTGACTCGAACCGGCAGGGACACCCCGGCCAGACCGGTGTAGGGCGCCCAGGTCTCGGCATCGAAGGTCAAGGGAACCAGCGCGGGTCGGGTGGTGACCACCCGCAGGCCAAACTGACGAGCCAGCCGGTAACCCCAATCGCTGGCGCCAATCTTGGGAATGGACAGGCCACCGGTCGCAACCACCAGTTTTCGGGCCTGCACAGGCCCTCGATCGGTTTGCAGCCGATAGTCCTGTGCCGGTCGTTCCACGGCAGTCACTGTGCAGGGCTGCCAGCGTTCCACGGCCCCAGCCGGGCACAGGCTCATCAGCATATCGATCAGGTCTTGCGCCGAACGGTCGCAGAACAGCTGGCCTTTGTGCTTTTCGTGGAATCCGATGCCGTGCTTTCTCACCAGGGCAATGAAGTCCTGCGGAGTGAAGCGGGCCAGGGCCGATCGGCAAAAATGCGGGTTCTCGCTCAGGAAATGTTGCGGTCCAGTATGGGTATTGGTGAAATTGCATCGCCCGCCGCCCGATATACGGATCTTTTCGCCCACCTTCGGGCTGTGATCGATCAGCAGCACCTTCAGTCCGCGCCGAGCCGCTTGACCTGCACAAAACAGTCCGGCCGCACCTGCGCCCACAATGACCACATCGAAGCTTTGCATCGCCTTCAGTGTAGGGCGGGGCCGAACCTTGCCGATCGGATCGCTCGATCGCATGCCTTGTTCGTGATAACGCGTACCGTTTAATTCGGGTAATCCCGAACCTGAGTGCCGGCATGCTCAGCCATGGCCTGTTACATTGCAAACTGATCAAAACTTACCCGAACAGCCTGTGAGAGGCGCGGTTTTCGGGCTTAGCGCAGAGGCAATTTGATGGCTTCCAAAATCGCGACGCGGGTCGTTGCCGTGGTCCTGCTTGTAGTTGTGGCCGGTGGTGGCTGGTGGTATCAAAACCAGGATCGGTTCTCCAAGCCTGAGGCGCCTGCCGGTTCGCCGTCGGCCCCGTCGGCCTCAAGCGCTGCCTCCGCCCCGGCCGCAGGAGCCGGCGGTGCTGCCGGCGGACCTGGGGGTGGCAAGCCAGCAGTGGAAGTAGCCCTGGTGCAACGGACCTCTCTGGTGGATGAGGCGCAGTCGGTGGGCAGCTTGCGGTCGCGCCAAAATGTGATCGTCCGGCCTGAAGTCAGCGGGCGCATCGCGCAGATCAACTTCCGTGATGGCCAGCGGGTGAGTCGGGGTCAGTTGCTGGTGCAGTTGGACGACCAACTCGCGCAGGCCCAGACCAAGCAGGCTGAGGCTGAAGTCTCGATCATGCGCTCGAACTTCAACCGCAACAAGGAACTGGTTGAACAAAATTTCATCAGTCGCCGCACGCTTGATGAGAGCGCGGCCAACCTTGAGGTGGCGCTGGCCAAGTTGGCGCTGGCCCAAGCCTCGGCCGATCGGCTGAAAATTCTCGCGCCTTTTGATGGCACGGTGGGCATTCGGTCGATCAACCTCGGGGACTACCTCAAGGATGGAGCCGATGTGGTCAATCTGGAGGACATGGATGCGGTTTACGTGGACTACCGGCTGCCCGAGCGCTTTCAGGCGCGGGTGCGTACCGGTCAGCGTGCGCAGGTGGAGATTGATGCGTTACCGGGTCAAAAGTTTGCCGCGGTGGTGCAGGCCATCGATCCGCTGATTGATGCCAATGGCCGTTCCCTGGGCGTTCGTGCCTGCATCGATAACCGGCGGATGCAGCTGCGACCGGGCATGTTTGCCAGGGTTTCGAATGTATTTGCCCAGCGGGACAAGGCCCTGACGGTGCCCGAGGAGGCGATTGTTCCCCAAGGGGGACGGCAATTCGTGATTCGTCTGGTCGATGGGCCTGATGGCAAGATCACTCAGCGGGTCGACGTCCGGGTGGGGCTGCGGGTGCCAGGTCGAGCGGAGATATTGGGTGGGCTGGAGGCGGGCGACACGATTGTGGTGGCGGGCCAGCAGCGTTTGCAGCGCGATGGCATGGCTGTGCGCGTCATTGAAGGCGCGGCCGGCCGGCCGGGTGGTGGTCCCCCCGGTGCAGGTGGTCC
>CAYPSU010000009.1:22751-36166 GCA_964413475.1 uncultured Polaromonas sp.
TCATTGAAGGCGCGGCCGGCCGGCCGGGTGGTGGTCCCCCCGGTGCAGGTGGTCCCCCCGGTGCAGGTGGTCCTCCCGGTGCAGGTGGTCCTCCCGGTGGAGCTGCGCGTCCGGGCGGCCCGGGCCGCCCTGGCGCCGGGCAGGTAGCCCTGAAGGGGCCGGATCCATGTCTCATGGCGGGTGGACCGACGGGAGGCACGGGTGGCCGGGACGGGGCAAGTCCCTCGGGCCGCCCAGGCTCAAGCCGGCAGCCGGGTTAAGACCCGCCCGCAATGCTGAAAAGCGCGCATCCCCAACAGAAGGCCACCGACCATGCAATTGGCTGAAATTTCGATCCGCCGACCGGTCTTTGCCACGGTTCTTTCCTTGCTCATCGTGTTGGTCGGTGCAGTCAGCTTCGACCGTCTGACGGTGCGTGAGTACCCGAAGATCGACGAGCCGGTGGTCACCGTCAGCGTGCGTTACCCCGGTGCGTCGGCTGAGGTGATTGAATCTCAGGTGACCAAACCGCTGGAAGATTCGATCGCCGGTATCGATGCGGTCGATGTTCTGACCTCCATCAGCCGGGCCGACCAGGCCCAGATCACGGTTCGATTCCGGCTTGAGAAAGATGCTGATGCGGCTGCGGCCGAGGTGCGCGATCGCACGTCGCGCGTGCGTAACCGTTTGCCGCAAGCCATCGAGGAGCCGGTTATTGCCAAGGTCGAGGCCGATGCCTTCCCGGTGGTCTGGCTGGCCTTTGCCAGTGAGACCACGCCACAACTGGCCATCAACGACCTGATCAACCGTGTTGTCAAGCCGCGTCTTCAAACGGTCTCCGGTGTGGCCGACGTGCGGATCTTTGGCGAGCGCAAGTACGCTATGCGGGTGTGGATCGATACCGACCGATTGGCAGCCTATCGGCTGACCACTCAGGATGTGGAGGATGCGATCCGTCGCAGCAATCTCGAATTGCCAGCTGGCCGCATCGAGTCGGTGCAGCGTGAATTCAGTGTCACCTCGCAGACTGATCTGGTGCGCGCCAGCCAATTCGGCGACATTGTGATTCGTACCGTCAACGGTTTTCCAGTCAAGGTGCGCGATGTGGCTCGCGTTCGGGAAGAGCCTGCCGATGAGCGTACGGCGGTTCGACTCAATGGCAAACCTTCTTTGTCGGTCGGGGTGATCCGGCAGGCCACTGCCAACCCGCTGGATCTCTCGCGTGGGGTGCGCGAGATGATGCCCAAGTTGCAGGCTGACCTGCCAGCGGACGTTCAGATTTCGGTGGCCAACGACAACTCGGTCTTTATCGACCGGTCGATCAAGAATGTCTACAAGACGATTGCCGAAGCGGTCGTGCTGGTCGCTCTGGTGATTTTTGTTTTTCTGCGTACGCTGCGCGCATCCCTGATTCCGATCATCACCATTCCAGTGAGTCTGGTCGGAACCTTCGCGCTGATGAGCCTGGCGGGCTTCTCCATCAACACCCTGACCTTGCTGGCCCTGGTGCTGGCTATCGGTCTGGTCGTGGATGATGCCATCGTGATGCTGGAGAACATCTACCGTCACATTGAAGAGGGGATGGATCCATTCTCGGCGGGGATCAAGGGTGCGCGTGAGATCGGATTTGCGGTGGTCACCATGACGGCGACGCTGGTGGCGGTGTATGCGCCCCTAGCCTTTACGCCCGGTCGCACAGGCCGCTTGTTCATTGAATTTGCGCTGGCGCTGGCGGGCGCGGTCGTCGTCTCTGGTTTTGTGGCGCTAACCCTGACTCCCATGATGTCGGCCAAACTGTTGCGACACAACCCCAAGCCCAACTGGTTTGATCGGGGCATGGAGCGCATACTGACCGCCATCGCCAATGGCTACGGCTCCGTTTTGCGCTGGCTGGTCACTGCCCGTGCACGACCCGCTGCAGGGGCCAGCCTGATGGTCCGAATGCTCGCTGGGTTCGTTCAGGCCCGTTGGATTGTGGTGGGCGTGATGGGGCTGAGTGCCGCTGGCATTGCTTGGGTGTTCCCAGGCATGAAGTCGGAATTGGCTCCCTTGGAAGACCGGGGGGTGATTTTGGCCAACATCAATGCGCCTGATGGCTCGACCCTGGCCTACACCAACCGATACGCGCAGATGATCGAGAGCATGGGGCAGCGTTACCCGGAGTTTGATCGGATTTTTGCCAACGTGGGCAATCCGACCGTCGCTCAGGGTTCTGTTTTCTACCGCGCCGTCGATTGGGATCAGCGTGAGCGCACCACGCTCCAGATTGCCCGCGAGTTGCAGCCTCGCTTTGCCTCTCTGGCTGGCGTCAGCGCTTTTCCGATCACTCCGCCTTCCTTGGGTCAGGGTTTCCGTGAGCGACCCTTGAGTTTTGTCATCCAGACCTCGGCCAGCTACCAGCAGCTCAATCAGGTAACTCGTCAGATGCTCGATGAAATGGCCAAGAATCCGGGCATCGTTGCGCCAGACGTCGATCTGCGCCTGAACAAGCCGGAGCTGCGCATTGAGGTGGACCGTGATCGTGCCGCAGATCTGGGCGTGGGTGTTGATGCGGTGGCCCGAGCAATCGAGACTCTCCTGGGCGGTCGCAATGTGACCCGCTACAAGCGCGATGCCGATCAGTACGACGTTATCGTTCAGACGCAAGCCTCGGGTCGCAATACACCCGACGATATCGATCGCATCTATGTGCGGGGGCGAAATGACGCAATGATCCCTTTGTCGGCCCTGGTCAAGATTCGCGAGACTGTCTCCCCGCGCGAGCTCAATCATTTTGGGCAACGCCGCTCGGTCACCATTACCGCGAATCTGGCGCCCGACTACTCGCTTGGGGAGGCCCTCAAGTTCATGGATGCCACGGCGGCCAAGGTGCTCAAGACCGGCTTCAGCACAGACCTCAGCGGTACTTCCCGAGAGTTTCGAAACAGTCAGGGGGCGCTGGCTGTGGTCTTTGCGCTGGCCCTGGTCTTCATCTTTCTGGTGCTGGCGGCGCAGTTCGAAAGCTTCGTCGATCCCTTGGTCATCATGCTGTCGGTGCCGATGTCGATGATCGGGGCCTTGCTGGCTTTGAAGTGGTCGGGTGGATCGCTCAATGTGTATTCGCAGATCGGACTGATCACGCTGGTGGGGCTGATCACCAAGCACGGTATCCTGATCGTCGAATTCACCAATCAATTGCGGATTCAGGGGATGGAGATGACCGACGCCCTGATTCGCGCTTCAACGCAGCGTCTGCGCCCCATCCTGATGACCACCGGAGCCATGGTGCTCGGTGCGATTCCCCTGGCCCTGGCGACCGGGGCAGGTGCCGAGAGCCGTATACAGATTGGCTGGGTCATCGTTGGAGGCATGAGCCTGGGTACTCTTTTGACGGTTTTTGTGGTGCCAACGATGTATTCGCTTTTTGCGCGTCGCTCCATACCCGGTGCCGACACCCGTGAGATTCAAGAGGCTGCGCCGGGCAGCCATGGTCAGGAAATAATTGCGAAGTAAGTCGTTTAAACCGACGTTGAGGACAAGTGTTTATGCCCAAAGCCTATTGGATCAGTGCTTACCAAGCCATTTACGACGATGCAGCTTTGCAGGCCTATGCCCGTCTGGCTGGCCCAGCCTTGGAGGCGGCGGGGGGGCGTTTGCTGGCCCGTGGTTTGCCTACGGCCGTCAAGGAGCAGGGCAAGTCCTTGCGGACGGTGATCGTCGAATTTGACAACCTGCAGGCGGCGCTGAGTGCCTACGACAGCCCTGGATATCGGCAGGCATTGGCTGCTCTGGGCCCGCGTGCCGCCGAGCGGGACATTCGGATCATTGAAGGCCTCTGAAGCAGCGCTTCTGCTTCAGAGATAGCCTTCGAACATCATCACCTGAACCGAGTCACCCGGCTTGACCGAGCCGCTGTCGTGGGGCAGAACGATCAGGCCGTTGGCCTGGGCCATGGAACTGAGGACGCCTGACCCCTGGTTGCCGGTGATTTCTACCTGCAGTTGTCCGTAGGCGTCTGCGCTGACCCAGCCGCGCTGATATTCGGTACGGCCTGGCTTTTTGCGCAGTTCCGTCAGGCAGCGCGCCCGCAGCAGAGGTGGGGCATCATCGGTGCAACCCATCAGGCGCAGCAGGGCAGGCCGTACCAAGGCCAGGAAGGTCACCATGACGGCCACCGGATTGCCGGGCAGGCCAAAGACCAAGGTGGGACGCGGGTGGCCCCGTCGCAGGATGCGGCCAGCCGCCAGGGGGCGCCCAGGCCGCATGGCCACCCGCCAGAACACCATCTCTGCGACTTGATCTAGAAAAGCCCGGGTGTAATCGGCCTCACCGACGCTCACGCCCCCCGAGCTGATGACCACATCGGCTTGGCCTGCCTTCTCGAACGCGGCTTGCAGCTTGGCCGGGTCGTCCGGGATCAGCCCCAGGTCGATCACCTCGCAGCCCAGGCGTTTCAAGAGACCCAGCAGGCTGTAGCGGTTGCTGTCGTAGACGGCCCCTTCGCGCAGCGCCTGACCGGCAGCGGCGATTTCATCGCCGGTGGACAAACAGGCCACCCGAGGCCTGCGGTATACCGGCAGGCGATCGACACCCAGCGAGGCGGCCAGGCCCAGGCGGGCGGGGCCTAAGCTCTGGCCCCGGCGCAGGGCTATAGATCCGCAGCGCAGGTCTTCCCCCCGAAAGCGACGGTTGTCGCCGGCCTGCAAGCCCCGACCTGCAAATCGGATGTGCGACCCGGCTGCTTCAAGGTGAACCATTTCTTGCGGTACCACCGTATCCAAGCCCCCAGGCATGATGGCGCCGGTCATGATGCGGATGCACTGACCCGGGCCCACCTGGCCGGTCCACGCCTTGCCGGCCAGCGCTGTGCCCACCACCTTCAGCGAGAGCTCCTCGGGGCTGCCGTCGAGAGCGGCGCCATCGAAGGCATAGCCGTCCATGGCTGAGTTGTCATGCGGCGGTACATCCAGGGGGCTCATCAGGTCGCGGGCAAGAATCCGCTCGCAACCCTTGGACAGAGAAACTTCCTCGATGTCTGTGAGGGGCTCGACCAGTTCTTGCAGGAAGGCCTGCGCCCGCTGGACGGACAGGGCCTGCGGGTCGTAACCCTCCAGGGCGTCGGCAATTTGCTGCAGGCTCTTCACGAGAGGCGCTCTTGTTCCAGTTGATAAAGCTGCTGCAGGGTATTGACGTTCAGGAAGGCCCGGGGATCATCGCTGGGGCGATCAAAGGGCACCAGCACGGTGTGTTCGGTGGCCGTCCATGCGTCGATTTTGCGGCGCCCCGAATCTGTGAAGGCCTGGAGGCTCTCGCGCAGCCCGGTCTTCATCAAACAAAATACGGGCTGCGGACGCATTTGATCATCCTCCTCGACCGCAGCGGCCATGGCGATGTCGGCGCCGGTCTGGCTCAAGCTCAAGGCGAGTCGTTCGACCAGATCGAGCGGGAAAAACGGGCTGTCGCAGGGGACCGTACAGAGCCAAGGGGTCTGACAGTGGGTCAATCCCGCCAGAAAGCCGGCCAGCGGCCCGGAAAACTCCCCTGAAGTTTGGGGGTCGGGCCACACTGGGCACTGCCAGCCGGCATAGTCTTCCAGATGGCGGTTGGCGTTGACGGCCACTGTGGCCACCTGGGGCGCCAAGCGATCCAGACAAAGCCTGGCCATCGCTTGTCCCCGCAGGATTTGCAGCCCCTTGTCCAGACCGCCCATGCGAGAGCCCCGCCCGCCAGCCAGTACCAGGCCCGTGATGTCCGCAATACTCGGCACCCTAACCACCGATGTAGCTCATCTCGACTCGCGGGCCGGCCGGCAGCGGTTCAAGAGTCTGTTCCGCTTCTTGAGTGGCACGAAGCTCGGAATAGCGGTCACGGCGCTGTTGCCAGATCTCGGCGATGACGCCGCCGATTTGTCGATCGTCATGGCCGCCGCGCAGCAGGGTTCGCAGGTCGTAACCTCGAGCGGCAAACAGGCACAGAAAGAGTTTGCCTTCGGTGGACAGCCGAGCCCGGTTGCAGTCTTTGCAGAAAGCTTGCGTCACGCTGCTGATCACACCAATTTCGCCGGCGCCGTCCGCGTAGCGCCAGCGCTGGGCGGTTTCACCTGCGGCGCTCGACTCCAGAGGCTCCAGCGGGTGATGTGCGGAGATACGTTCAATCACCTCTGCGGAGGGTAGAACCTCGTCCAGTCGCCATTGGTTGGTCTGGCCCACATCCATGAACTCGATGAAGCGCAACACCGCAGAAGTACCGCGGAAATGCTGCGCCATCGGCACAATTTCCTGGTCATTGGTGCCCCGCTTGACCACCATATTGATTTTCAGCGGCGCCAGGCCCACCTTCTGCGCTGCTTCGATGCCGTGCAGTACATCGGCCACCGGGAAATTTGCATCGTTCATGCGGCGAAACACTGCATCGTCCAGACCATCGAGGCTGACGGTCACGCGCTTGAGGCCGGCATCCTTGAGGGCTTGTGCCTTGGCGGCCAGGAGCGAGCCGTTGGTGGTGAGCGTGAGGTCCAGGTCCCGGCCGCTGGCTGTCTTCAGTCCAGCCAGCATACCGACCAGCACCTCGATGTTCTTGCGCAGCAGAGGCTCGCCGCCCGTCAGTCGGATCTTCTCCACACCATGCGCAATGAATAGCCGGGCCAGGCGGGTAATTTCTTCGAAGCTGAGCAGAGAGCTCTGGGGCAGGTAGGCGTAGTCCTTGTCGAAGACTTCGCGGGGCATGCAGTAGCTGCAGCGAAA
This sequence comes from uncultured Polaromonas sp., assembly GCA_964413475.1. Taxonomy (GTDB): domain Bacteria; phylum Pseudomonadota; class Gammaproteobacteria; order Burkholderiales; family Burkholderiaceae_C; genus Polaromonas. Next base: position 29,453 of record CAYPSU010000009.1, read on the forward strand.
ATTGCAGCGGTCGGTCACACTGATTCGCAGATCGCGCAGGGGTCGGTCCAGCGTGTCGGCAAGGTATCCCCTGGCCGGTGCGGGGTTGCTCGGTATCGGGGGGACGCTGCTGGCGTAGCGCAGGTCAGCCACCGGGATGATGCGCAGAGATTCGCTCATCAGAGTCCGTCGGGCGCACGGTAAAGTGCGTGGTCAAGCAGAGCCTGACCGGGCGTTTGCTCAAACACAGCGCGCACCATCGACTTCGATGCAGACGCCGGAGATGAATGCTGCTTCATCGCTGGCCAGATACAGGGCGGCGTTAGCCACATCCAAGGCGGTGGAAAAGCGGCCCAGCGGGATGGTGGCCCGAAAGCGGGCCAACCGCTCTTCGGTCAACTCGCCGCCGGCAAAAAGCTCGCCCAGACCGGTGGTTGGATTCATCACCGGATTGATGCAGTTGACCCGAATATTGTCCGGCCCGAGCTCGGCGGCCAGGGATTTGCTGGTGACGATAGCAGCCCCCTTGGAGCCGTTGTACCAAGTCAGCCCCGGCCGGGGCCGAACGCCGGCTGTGGAGGCAATATTGATAAAGCTACCGCCGCCCTGGGCGCGAAAAACCGGCACCGCGTGCAGGGTGCTCAGGTAGATACTCTTCACATTCACCGCGTAGCAGCGGTCAAACTCTTCTTCGCTCACGGTCAGGGCACTTTGGTTGCGGTGCGTCCATCCCGCGTTATTGACCATGACATCGAGCCGTCCATGCCGGCTCAGGGCCGAATCGATCAGCCGCTTCATATCGGCGCTGCGGGTGACATCGGCTTGCACGAAACTCGCCAGGCCGCCAGCGGCGACGATTTCAGCAGCCACTCGCTCGCCGCCCGCGGCTTGCACATCATTGACGATGATCTGGGCGCCCTCTTGGGCCAGTCGCCGGGCAATGCCTTCGCCGATGCCGCTGCCGGCGCCGGTCACGATGATGGATTTGTCCTTGAGTCGCATACGCAACAGTCGACCACTGGGGCGAAAGTTAAACAATCATCTATTGTGCTCGATAGCTGACTGCTTGTATTGACGGTGCTCAAGTGGCTCAGCGGTAGACCAGATCCCGAAGCCACAGGCTGATTTCTGGCACGAAAGAAATCAGGCCCAGACATGCCACCACCACCAACACATACGGCAGGATGGCGGGGATGATTTCATCGTACGAAATTCGGGCCACCGTGCACGCTGCAAAGAGGTTGACACCGAAAGGTGGTGTGATCATGCCCAGCGCCAGATTGACCACCATGATGATGCCAAAGTGAACCGGGTCGACTCCAAACTGAATGGCCACTGGCGCCAAAATGGGGGCCAGTACCACGATAGCGGCTCCGGTTTCGATGAACATGCCCACCACAAAAAGGAAGGCATTGACGCCGATCAGAAAAACGATCGGCCCGTCGAGGTGGGCTGCCACCCAATTGCCAAAGGCCGCTGGCACGCCTGCGCGCGTGATCAAAAAGGCGAACAAACCTGCTGTGGCGATGATGACCATGATCACCGTGGTGGACACCACGGTTTTCTGCAGAGCCCGCCATAGGATGGGCAAGGTGATACGTCGGTAGACGAACATGCCGACCAGCAAGGCATAGAACACTGCCACGACCGAGGCCTCGGTAGGGGTGAAGATGCCGCCGTAGATCCCGCCCAACACAACCACCGGCATCAGCAGCGCCAGACTGGCCTGACTGAGGGCCACGCTCAACTCCAGCCGGCCTTCGCCATCGCGCTTTCCGTTGCCAGTGAATTTGCACCACACATAGATGAAAAGGATCAGTGCGCCGCCAATTAACAGGCCAGGGCCAAAACCGGCAATGAAGAGCTCACCGATAGACACCTCGGCAGCCACCCCATAAAGAATCATGGGGATGGAAGGGGGAATGATTACACCCAGTTCGGCGGCCGAGGCCTGCAAAGCCGCAGCGCGCTGCACCGGATAGCCGAGCTTGACCATGGCTGGGATCAGGATGGCGCCGATGGCAAAAGTGGTGGCCACACTCGAGCCCGAGACCGCCGCGAAGATCATGCAAGTGATCACGCAGCTCATGGCCAGGCCGCCCTGAACGCCGCCCACCAAGGCCCTGGCGAAATTCACCAGTCGCTCGGAGATGCCCCCCGCTTCCATCAGATTGCCCGACAGGATAAAGAAGGGAATGGCGACCAGGGGAAACTTATCGATGGTGACGAAAAGCTGCTGGGCAGCCACCAGCATGGGCATGTTGGAGAAAAACGCAATACCCGACAGGGATGCCAAGCCGATGGCAATGGCCACCGGAACACTCAGCGCCAGCAGCGCCAGAAAAACGGTAAAGATGGCGGCGGTCATACGGTGATGTCCTGAGGCGACGCGGTGATCGATGGCTTCATTGCTGAGTCTCCAATTCGCCGCGGCGTGGATCCAGGAAATTGGCGATCACACCCAGTACGCCGAGGGCCGCGCCGATGGGAACGGCCGCATAAGCCCAGGCGATAGATATCTCCAGGCCTGCCAAATTCTGATAACGAACACGGTGCACCACATCCCATCCGAACCAGAACACCACGATCAGAAAGACCAGGGTGCAAGCGGTGATCAGAGCCTGCAGCAGCTTAAGGTAGGGGGTTTTGGAGGCGATCCGGTACAACAAGTCCACAGACAGCAGAGCCCCGCCGCGCAGAGAAGCCGATAAACCCAAATACACGCTCCAGATGATGCAGGTGCGGGTAAGAACTTCGGTCCAGTCCGAGGGCTGCTCCAGCACAAATCGCGTAATGACTTGAAAAATACCGGCTAAGGCAGCCACAACCAGGGCCAAACAGGCCAAGGCCATTACAACGCGGCCGACTTGTCGGTCGACCGCAAGGATCAGTTCGCGCATGGGTAATCTCGTCGTGAAATTCTTCGGCAGCTTTGAGGGCCAGACATCGGGCGGGAAGGACCTTCCAAGACCCGGCCACCTTGCCCGAGCCGCATGTAGGGGTGGGTAAGGGCGGGAAGCACTTCCCGCCCTTCGGTGCCTTCTTCTGGCGTCTTATTTGGCGTTTCGAATGGCGTCGATGTTGGCCTGACCGAAACGCTTGGCAAACTCGGCGTAGGCCGGGCTCAGTGCATTTTGGAACCCGTTCTTTTCGGTGGCGTTGAGGCTGCGAATCTGCATGCCGCCGGTGCGCAATTGCTCAATGCCGTCACGCTCGAGTTGCTCCACTCGCTGCCGGCTCATGCGAGCCCCCTCGCGAGCAATTTGTACGATCGCTTTGCGGTCGGCGTCGGACATTTTGTTGTAGGTTGCCGGCGCCATCAGAACCATGGCCGGTGAGTAGACGTGGCCGGTCAGCGTCAGGTGTTTCTGCACTTGGTTGAGTTTGGCTGAGACGATCACGCCAATCGGGTTCTCTTGGCCGTCGACCGTGCCGGTTTGCAGGGCGTTAAACACCTCAGGGAAAGCCATAGGCGTGGGCAAGACGCCCAGGGTGCGGAAGGCCTGCATGTGCACCTGATTTTCCATGGTGCGGATCTTCAGACCCTTGGCATCTTCCGGCGCCTTCACCTCGCGTTTGCTGTTGGTCATGTGGCGAAAGCCGTTTTCTGACCAGGCCAAGCAAATCAGGCCCTTGGCTGGACACTTGTCAAGAATCGCCTGCCCGATCGGGCCGTCTAGCACGCTGCGGGCGTGGGTGTAATCGCGGAACAGGAAGGGGATATCGGTGATGAGCGTTTCGGGCACAAAATTACCCACGGGCCCGGTGGAGGTAATGACCAAGTCGATGGTGCCCAACTGCGCGCCTTCGGTCATCTCGCGCTCGCCACCGAGCTGAAAATTGGGGAAGAGTTCGACCTTGTAGCGACCGCCCATACGCTCGGCCACCAGTTTCTGCATGTGAGCGGCACCAACGCCGTAATGGGCATCCACAGGCAAACCGAAGGCCAGGCGCAAGGTGGTTTGGGCCTGAACCGCCATACCGGTCATCGCCAGCGCAGCAGCGATGAGCAGCGGACGGGTCTGGCGGGCAATTTGATGGATCATGGTGTCTCCTTGAGATGAGCAATTTGGGGGGTGAATCAGGGGGCAACTTGCCGCATGGGCCGTTGAGCGGCGAAAGCAACTTTGGAACACTTTATCATGCGCTCGTGTCGCGCTGAGAGCTTTTTCCGAGCACTTTAACATGCGCGCATGGAGTGCCTTGAGACACTCCGTCACACTCTATCATGTGAGGCGCTCGTCTAGAACCCCAGGCAAACCCCATCCATGGCGGGATGCTTTCGGTGGCAACCTCCCCGCTTTCTGGTCTCTAACAGGAGCTTGCCCTTGAATCCCGAGCCTCTCAAAGCATCGGTCCTGCGGGGCGATTGCGTCGTCGGGGCCATGACCTTCGAGTTTTTCTCGCCAGGTATGTCGGCCATCCTTTCCAACTGTGGTTGCCGATTCGTGTTCTACGACATGGAGCACACCGGTCTGGGCTTTGAAACCCTCAAATGGCTGTTTTCCACCTGCCGTGGGTTGCCGATCGAGCCCATGGTGCGGGTGCCGCGGGGGGAGTACACCTGGCTGGCCCGTGCGCTTGATCTGGGCGCTCGGGGCGTCATGATTCCGATGGTGGAGTCGGCTGAGCAAGCCCGGAGCATCGTGCAGGCCTGTCGCTATCCGCCCCTGGGTCGGCGCGGTGCGGGCTTTGGTTTTGCCCAATGTGACTATCGCGGCGGCGATGTGGGTCAGAAGATCGGGGATTACCACGAGCGCACTCTGGTGGTGGCTCAGATTGAGACCGAGCGCGGTCTGGCCGAGGTAGAGGCCATCGCGGCGGTCGAGGGTATTGATGTGCTCTGGGTGGGACATTTCGATTTGTCCAATTTCATGGGCATGCCAGCGCAGTTTGATCACCCCGACTTTCAGAGGGCCATGCAGAAGGTGGCTGATGTGGCGCGTCTGCACGGCAAGGCCGCTGGATTTATGGCCACCGATGCCGCCTGGGTGGACCGGGTCAAGGCCATGGGCTACTCGATGCTGGCCGTGGGCACGGATGTGGGGATATTGGCCGAGGGCACCCGTCGGCTGGTCGACCACGCTGCTGCAAAGGGGAAGTGACATGGTTTTTCGTGTCGGTTTGACGCGGGACTTGCTTACACCGAGTGGGCAACCGTCATTTGGCAGCGGCCCCCTGGAAATTCTCGATCGTCAGCCCGAAATTGAGTGGGAGTACCTGCCCGAGTCGGCGCCAGAAATTACCCCCGATATCGCTGCCCGTTACGATGGTTTGTACGTCAACGCCTCGCGGGTCGGTGCCGACAGTGTGGCGCGAGCGGACTCTCGCGTGCGTATCGTGGCTCGGCATGGTGTGGGTTACGACTCGGTTGATGTGGCCGCCTTGGCTGCTCGCGGGGTTGTGGTGACCAACACGCCGGTGGCTGTGCGGCGCCCGGTGGCCGTAGCCAGCCTGACTTTGATCTTCGCCTTAGCCGGTCGCCTCTTTGCCAAAGATCGCTTGATCCGCGCGGGGCAGTGGCAGCAGCGCACCGGGCATATGGGGCTGGGACTGACGACCCGCAAGCTCGGTGTTATTGGGGCTGGAGGGATAGGCAAGGAACTGCTGGCCTTGGCCCGACCCTTCGGTTGGCAGATGCTGGTCGCCGATCCCTATGTTGACCCATCGGTGGTGCGTGACCTTGGCGCTGAACTCGTAGACCTCGACGCACTTTTGCCGCAGGTCGACTTTGTGGTGGCCACCTGTCTGCTCAACGAGCAAACGCATCACCTGATGAATGCCCGCCGGTTCGCCTTGATGAAGCGCGAGGCCTTTTTTATCAATATGGCGCGCGGGCCGGTGGCCGACGAGTCGGCGCTGATTGCAGCGCTGCGGTCGGGAACTATTGCGGGCGCAGGCTTGGATGTGTTCGAGCAGGAACCGGTGGCCCCTGACAACCCTTTGCTCTCGATGGACCAGGTGATTCTGACCCCCCACGCCCTGTGCTGGACCGACGAGTGCTTCGATGCGATTGCGCGGGAGGGCTTGTCCTGCATCGCTGACTTTGCACAGGGCAAACAGCCCCGGTCGGTAGTGCGTCCGGGTTGAGTCTGGGCGCACCATGAAAAAAGCCCGCCGCCGGCGGGCTTTTTCTGAGCATGGCTCGTCTATTTCTTCTCTGGCGTCGGCGCAGCGGCCGGGCTGGCGCTGGCTTCGGACGCCGGGGCTGCGGCTGCCGGGGCTGCTGCCGGAGCCGCTACCGGTGCGACCGCTGCCGCTGGCGCAGCCGCCGGCGCAGTTCCGCCGTGAAAACCCACCACCAGCGGAACGATCAGCAGGGCCACGATATTGATGATCTTGATCAGGGGGTTGACGGCTGGACCGGCGGTGTCCTTGTACGGATCGCCCACCGTGTCGCCGGTCACGGCCGCCTTGTGTGCATCGCTGCCCTTGCCGCCATGGTGACCGTCTTCAATGTACTTTTTGGCGTTGTCCCAGGCGCCGCCACCGGTACACATGGAAATAGCGACAAACAGGCCTGTGACGATGGTACCCATCAGCAAGCCGCCCAAGGCTTTGGGCCCGAGGATCAGGCCGACGGCGATCGGCACGATCACCGGCAGCAGCGATGGGATCATCATTTCCCGGATGGCGGCGGTGGTCAGCATGTCGACCGCGCGGCCGTACTCGGGCTTGGCTGTGCCCTCCATGATGCCTTTGATCTCGCGGAACTGCCGGCGTACTTCTTCGACC
>CAYPSU010000010.1:0-35679 GCA_964413475.1 uncultured Polaromonas sp.
GCTCGTGCCCCCGATGTAAACGCCCCCCAGCGGGTCATTGGCAACGCCCATGGCCCTAGAGTATCGACCGGCTATCCGCTGGGTCTCTATCGCCTGTCCGTCCGACGAGTACTGCGCAATGAAAGCCGAGCCGCCTTGTTCGGTGCCGTCATCGGGCCACCATCCCCCGATGGTGACGGTACCCTCCGAATCCACCGTGATGCTGGTGGGCGCGTTGTAGCTCCCCAGATTGAGTTGACGCATCCACACTTGGGACCCGTCATCCCCATACCTGGCGATGTAGCTCTCGCGCAGCCCCAGCGGGTTACTCCCCTCAAGTTCGCCATAGGTCGTACCGGTGATGTAGACATCTCCATTGGCAGCTACCGTAACCCCGATGGCGTCATCGACCGTCCCAGTGCTGATTTTTTGACTCCAGGCTATCGCTCCATCGCCGTCGATCTTCATCAGGTAACCATCCATCGGACCGCTGGGGGTCATGCCATTGAAAGGACCATTCATTTCTCCGACGACATAGAGGGATCCATCGGCGCCGGCCGCTATGCCGTTGCCGACACGGGTTCCTTCAAGCTGTCGGGTCCATCGTAAAGTCCCATCCGCATCCATCTTGGTGATGAAGCTATCGGCCGCTGGGTTCAGGGCAAAGACGCCACCGGTAGCCGTGCTGCTGCCGTCCAGGTTGCCAGTGGTCGCCCCGGTCAGGTAGACCGCGCCTTGGTCATCGGTGGTCAGTGAAAAGGCCCGATCGTCATTGACGGTACCCAATTGCTGGGCCCACTGTAGGGTTCCATCCGGGCTGAACTTGGCCACCAGGATGTCTGCAACTGCGAAGTTATTAACCGTCGGATCGGTCAGACTCCCGTTGGTGGAGCCTGCCACGTAGATGGAACCGTCGCTGCCCACCGTGATTGCATGGGCCACTTCCACCCCAATCCCGGCCCCGAGGAGCTTAGACCAGATCCGTTGGCCGTCGGTGTCGTACTTGCTGACCAGAAAGTCCTCTTGGGTCGCCTGCTGGCCATCGATACTGCCGTTCATCGGTCCGGCCGTGTAGAGGTAGCCGTCCGGGCCCATGGTCATGGCATCGATGTAGGCGCTGCCTGTGGAGGCAGTCATACGGGTCCAGGCTGGATCGTCCCAGTCAGTCGTAATCATGTCCAGACCCGGTATCGACAGGGTCAGAATATCGGCCTCGTTGGCCCCTACTTGTAGTTTCTGGTCGATGAAACTGCCGTCGAGCAACTTTTTGCCATTCCAGGTGGTGGAGTCGGTGATGTTCACGATCTCTTTTTGCAACTGGGAAAATTCCTGCTGCAAATAACCGCGCTGCTCGCTGCTCAGGGTGTCGTTGAGCGATTGCACCGCCAGTTCCCGCATCCGCTGAAGCAAATCGGCGGCTGTGCTCAGACCGCCGTCGGCCGTCTGCAACAGACTCACCCCATCATTGATGTTGCGAAAGGCCTGGTCCAGTCCGCGAACCTGGGTGGTCATCCTTTGGCCTATGGCGGCCCCGGCGGCATCGTCCTTGGCCGTATTGACCCGGACCCCTGTCGACAGACGAGCCATGGCCGCATCTGTACCGCGCTGATTGCCCTTCAGGGCCGTTTGCGACTGAATGGAGGCGAGATTGGTGTGCAGGACAAGCGTCATCGGAAGCCCGGAAGTCGTCTGGATCAGCCGTCATCGCATGGGTCTGCCGATCGGTGGGACTCCAGGCGGTGCCGCGCTAACGGAACTACCGACTGGGAGCAAGATTGATGCCCGGCAAGCCGATCGCCGGGGGGCGGCCGCATCGCGGCGGTCAGGCGTCCTGAAAGCCCCTGCCCTTGTTGAACCGAGAGACCTTGCCCAGCCGGTCGTAGACTTCCACCGAAGCAGCTGGGTTCTCCACCTGCAGGCTGTTAAGCGCACCACGAATAGCTTCGAGTTTGCGCTCGATGAGTATGTGGTTGCGCCGGTGCGCATCGCGGCCGCGCATCAGGCTCTCGCGCAGCCCTGCCCAGGCCGGGTCCTGCTGCAACTCGTCGGCCGCGGGGCACAGCCGCGAGAGGTCGGCCAGCAAATCGGTCTTGACCGCTTGCAGGCGATCAAAGGTCTCGAGTTGCTGCTGCTGCAGGGCCTGAAACTCCTGTTCCAGCACCTGCTCGAGTTCTCGAGCCAGGGTCAAAAGACGTTGTGGCCGGTCCTGCTCACTCACGGATCATGCGCTCGAGGGCCAAAAAGCTCTCGGCAATACGTCGCGGGTCAAGGGGGTACTGGCCCTCGGCAATGGCCTGCTTGATCGATTCCACCTTGGCGCGGTCAAAGTCGGGCTCTGCCATCACTTTTTGGGTCACATTGCTCAGCGAAACCGTGTCTTGGGCTGGGGCGGCGCGATCACTGCTTTCGGCAGACGAGGCACTGCTGGTGGAGGCACTGGCCTTTTTGCCGACCTTCTCGGCGCTGCCGCGCGCCGTGCTATCCGACGGATTCAGTCTTCCATACTGTGAAATCGGATCGGTCATATGAGGCTCTCTTTCTGATGTAAGGCCCGCTTTGGTCCTTTGACGTCCTTTGAATCGGACGCGGCTGGCCAAACTTGAGTCATTTTCTCAAAAAACTTGGCTTACAAACCCTTCACCGCGTTCGGCCCTGTCACCACACCCGATATGAGTCGACCCGACTCGGTGTTTTTTAAGCGAATTTGTTCGCCCAGGTAGCCATCCTGCTGCGCCTCTACCCGTACCGAAATCTGAAAACCTGAGCCCTGACCCACGGTCAATTGAGCCGCCTGGCCCTTGCGGACCAGCAGCGTCCGTTTGATGTCGTAGCTACGCAACACCGTGCCGGCCGGGATATCGCGGATGACCTCGGCGCGGTCGGCGTCCTTGAGCGAATGGATGGCCAGGGGGTCCAGTCCCAGGGTGGGGCGCTGGACTTCTTCCATCAAATCCGGGGTCAGTTCGGTGCCTCGCTTGATCAGTTGCCGGGTGACCACCACGGTTCTCTGCGGCGGTTGAATCGTGCTTGGGCTGGCGGCGGTCTGGGCAAGTGGGCTGCGCGCCGGTGCGGCGGCCAGGGGGGCCGGCCTGCTGGTCAGGCGCAGAAACATTTGCCAGGGCGCTGACTGGTTGCAGCGTACCCTCACGGTCTCCCGCGAGCCGCTGAAGGGATAGTCAAACTGCAGCGGCTGGCCGCAGTCGGCTATTTGAATGCGGCTGTCCAGCGCCGCAAATTGAACAGGCTCTGAAGGCGTGGGCTGTTGATTCATGACCCAGTTCCTTGCCTGCTGGAACAGACGTTCCTGCGACGCTGGAAGGGGCGTCTGAGCACCCGTTACCAGGGGACTCGGCTGAGTCTGGGCTTGGGCCGATGGAGCCAGGCAAATCAGCGTTACAGCCAGCAGAGCGCAGGCTGCTGCCATGCCGTGACCTAGCGCATCGCGGAGCAGGGTGGGAATATTGAGTTGCATTTAGGGGCCTCGACACAATTCATGGGGGTGTTGGAGAGCCGACACCTGGCGTGAAATCAAGGGAGTCTTGCAATAACGGGGCCAATTGAGAGGTCCTGCCGTCGCCACGCGCTGGCATTGCCCACCGCGATGCGTGCCGGCAAATCTTTGCCGCCCATTGCCGCCGGCAAGCGCTGGCCTTGCCGCTTTTGGCTTGTCAGGCTGCCTGCAGGCGTCGTAAAGGCGTGGCACGGGATTTGCGGTCAAGCGCTTGAAGCCGGAATGCGTCCGGCTGGTTTGTCGGGAAACCGGCAGGCCCAGACCCTTGATTGCAGGACCTACAAAGCCATGAACTTCATCGACAAAGCCCTGGACATCCATGCGCGGGCCCTCGATGTGCGCAGCCGGCGCATGGAGGTGCTCGCCCGAAATATTGCCAACGCCGACACGCCGCACTTCAAGGCGCAGGACATCGACTTTCGTTCGGTACTGGGCAGTGTTCGCAAAGATCCCCTGGTGGCCACGCAGAAGGGTCACTATGAACAGGCCGATCCGGAATCACCTCACGGTGTCATGTACCGCGTGCCCTTCAACGCCTCATTCGACGGCAACACGGTTGAACTCAATATAGAACAAGCCCAGTACGGTAAGGCCGCAGCGGACTACCAGGCCACGCTGCAATTCCTGGAGCAGCGTGTGAGTTCCATGCGCAAAGCCCTCAAGGGAGAGTAATCACCATGCCTATTGACAACATTTTTGGAATCGCCGGTTCTGCTCTCAATGCGCAGATGGCCCGCATGAACACGGTGGCTTCCAACTTGGCCAACTCCAGCACCGTTGCGGGAACCGAGCAAGAGGCCTTTCGGGCCAAGCGCACCGTTTTCAAGGCTGTCATGGACGAGCAAAAACAGCTACCGCGTGACCAGAACTACCAGGGAGGCGTTCGAATTGACGCTCTGATTGACGATCCCTCGCCGGTGCGGCGGGTCTCCGATCCCGGTAACCCTCTGGCCGACAAGGAAGGCTTTGTCTATTTGTCCAACGTCAATGAAATGACTGAAATGGTCGAAATGATGGCGGCCTCCCGGTCTTACCAAAATAACGTCGAAGTCATCAACACCACGCGCCAGCTGATGCTGCGCACGCTGGACATCACTCGCAGCTGATAGGGTCGATCCAGAATGACTTCCACCGCTCTCTACACCAACGCAGCCAGCGTCAACCCGGCCTCGACCGCCTCTTCAGCCGGCGCTCGCAAATTGCCTGCGGGCATCAAGAGTTATGAAGAAGAGATGGCCAAGCCCAAGGCTTTGGGTACCACGGCCAACCAACAGGACTTCCTCAAGCTGTTTACCACCCAGCTGCAGAACCAGAATCCGCTGGATCCCACGAAGAACGAGGCCTTTGTGGCCCAGTTGGCCCAGTTCTCACAGCTCGAAGCCACGACCAATATGGCCACCCAGCTCGCAGCCCTCACCCAGTCGCTGCAAGGTGACCGCATGATGGCTGGTGCCGCCTTGATCGGTAAGAGCGTGGTGGTGCCCAGCAGCTCCTTCCAGCTCAGCAAAGATCAGCCGGTTAATGCAGATATCGAGCTTCCCAACGGCGCCGATGGCGTCCAGGTAGACGTACTCAATGCAGCCGGTCAGGTGGTGCATCAACAGATCCTCGGCCCGCAGCCGGCCGGACGTCTGAATTTCACCTGGAGTGGCCAGAACAGCCAGGGTCAGACCCAGCCTGAAGGTACTTACCGATTCCGGGCTGCCGCCGTGGCCCAGGGCAAGAACATCACCCCAAGCATCAGCACCACCGCAACGATTCGCGGCATCAGCCAGGAAGCCAGCGGCGAACTGATGGTGCAGGTGCAAGGTGGTCAGTCCATCAGGATGGCCGATGTCAAGCGCATTGGCGATTAACGATTTTTTCGAAGAACTTCCGCGGATACCAGGAGTAGCACATGTCCTTTTACACATCGCTCACGGGTTTGAACTCGGCCACTGCCCAGCTGGGTGTGACCAGCAACAACATCGCCAACGTGGGTACCACAGGCTTCAAACGCTCGCGCGCCGACTTCGGTGACATTTTTGCCACTTCGCCGCTGCAAAAAGCATCGTCAACGGTGGGTCAGGGTGTGGCGCTTAAGCAGGTGAGCCAGGAATTCAGCCAGGGTAATGTGTCCTTTTCGTCCAATGCGCTGGACTTGGCGATCACCGGTGACGGCTTCTTTCCCTTGAAGTCAGCAGACGGCCTGCAGGACATCTACACCCGCAATGGCTCCTTCATGCTCAACGAGCAGTTCAATGTGGTCAACTCAGCGGGACAGCGACTGATGGCGGCGACGGTGGACTCGACCGGTAGCGCTAATGTCAACGAGCGGGTGGTTCTGACCATCCCGCAAAAAACCTCGGGAGAGGCCCGTCAGACCTCTCTGGTGCAGCTGGGCCTGAATTTCCCAGCCGACGCTCAGGTGGTCACCGAGCGTTTCAATCGCGCCAACCCGGCCACCTATAACAAAAGCACCGCCATGACCGTCTATGACAACGGGGGCAACGGCTATCTCGCCACGGTGTATTACGTCAAGACCGCCAATGCCAACCAGAGCAGCCCTTTCAATAAGTGGCAGACCTATGTGTTTGTGGGCGATGACCAGGTTAACGCGTCGCTGGTGCAGGCCACTGATCCAGCTGGCGAAAAACTCTATGTAAACCAGTACGGTCAGATTAAGCCGTTTAACGAGGTCAAGGACGAAATCACCACCGCCAAGACCCAGTTGATTTCACTGGATGAATTGACCGATGTCCGCACCTCGCTGCCGGCCACCATTTCCAGCACCGAGCCGATCGACACGGTTCAGTTCGATTTGACCAACGGCGTCAACTTTAAAACCTGGGCGGCCGCCTCCACCGATAACGCGGCCTTGCTGTCCAAGGTCTTCACCCTGGATGTCGACGGATCCAATAATCCGGTCACCGTTGACCTGAGTTACCTGGGTAATGTGGACCAGAAGCTCACCGGCAACCAGATTGCCAAGGAGCTGACCAACTACCTCAATCGCTCATTCGGTGACGAGTCCTACTTCAACCTGAGCGATGCCACCAGCCGTGAGATGACGGTTCGCACCAGTCGGGTGGTGGATTCGCTGGGTGCTCCCGTTGCCATCAATCTTGCCTTGAGCGCTGCCGACTTCGGCGTGGCATCGATCGACTGGACCAAGATCTCCACCAAGAGTTATGAGGCGGCTATTCAGCGTTCCCTGGATCTCAAACCCGAGCTTCGGTCTCAGGTCGGCGCCCCAGTTGGCCCAACTGCCACTACAGCCGCTGCAGGGACGACTTACGCAATTCTGGCCAATGGCAATTTGACCCAAACCGTGGTGACTGCTGGCACCCCCAGTAACCTCGCTACGGTCACGACCTACGGGCCCAACAGCCTGAAGGTCTCGTATGACTTTAATACGCGCACCTTCAAGTTTGTCGACGGCACTTCAACGGTCAGTATTGCTCAGGGGCCCAACGGTCGCAATGAGGTCTTTGGCCTGGGCACCACACCCGTCGAAATGGCCGAGGACGGCTCCAACAGTCTGCAGATTATTCCGAATGGGTCCCTGATCCGGCCTGCCAACGAGCAGCGCAGCGGTATCCGTGTCACCTACGATGCCAGCACCAAGACCTTTGCGGTCAAGTCGGGCACGACGGGTGATGACTCCGCCATCCAGCTGACACTCAACAAGACCACGGGCGCGAACAGTTCGTCTTTGGGTGAGAAGTTGTTCGGTTTCAAGGACTCGGAGGTGTCCACCTCCGCAACCGCGCTGCGCGGTATTGAATCCACGCCCGCCGTAGCCTACGGCGGCACGCCTACGATCAACGTGACCAACAACTTTGCGGTGGACAACACCAACAACCGCTTTGTGGTGACGGTCGATGGCGTCAAGGGCGAGGTGGTCATTCCCGTGGGGAACGACTACTCGGTCGAATCGTTTGCTGCGGCCTTGCAAAAGGGGATCAACTCCATGGCCAACAGCGAGCAGTATCCCGGCCTCTTGCCGGAGACTGTCAACGGCGTCAAGGTTGGCTATGACTACGGTCGAAACCGCTTCCACTTCACCACAGGGACCAGCTCATCGGATTCCTTCATCAAAATTTCTGGGCAGCCGACCTGGGGTCTTGAACAGGTGGAGGCGGGACGCGGGAAAACCTCAACTTGGATCAAACCCACACAGCACGCAGACCTGGTCGGCACCCAGATGGTGCCCAAGTACATCGACAGTGATGGCAAGGAAACCACCAACGGTGATGGCTTTACCGGCCTGCCGGCTTGGTCGCCGATCTTCCTGGATAAAGGCGAACTGACCTTTGACACCGGCGGCAAGCTGGTCTCCCCAATGGGCGGTACGCAGTTGGAGACGGTGTATCTGGCAGGCGGTAAGGGCGCGCTGACCATCAACATCGACTATTCGGCCTCAACCCAGTTTTCATCACCCTTTGCCGTGTTGTCGCAATCCCAGGATGGGGCCCCTGAAGGCGATTTGGTGGGCGTGACGATTGCCAACGACGGCCTCGTGAGTGCCTCGTATTCCAACGGTACACAAAAGTCGCTGGCCAAGATCCTGTTGGTCAACTTCTCCAGCCCGGCCGGTTTGCGACAGGCCGGTGACTCGAGCTTCTTGGCCTCTGCGGCCTCAGGCAGCCCGATTCTTGGTACCGCCGGTACCGCAGGTTTCGGAACCATACGCGCCGGTGCAACCGAGCGGTCGAACGTGGATCTGACCCAGGAGCTGGTGGATCTGATCACTGCACAGCGTAACTTCCAGGCCAATGCGAAGGCTATTGAAACATCCACCACGATGACTCAGGCCATCATCAATATTCGCGGCTGACCTTGCCTTGATCGGTATATCGGATTGATTCAAAGGAACTTGAGACATGGACCGTCTGGCATTCAACGCGGTGGCCGCCATCAACGAGCAACGTGTCTCGCGCCAGGTCACGGCCAACGAAATGGCCAACGTATCCACGCCCGGTTTCAAGCGCAGCTACGAGGTGGCCATGCAGGCCATCAAGGCCGAAGGCGCAGGTCTGGCAACCCGCATGCAGCCAAAGTCGGTGAGCCGTGACGTCATCGCCCTCAGACCCGGCGCAGTGATGGGCACTGGGCGGGACTTGGATGTGGCCATGAATGAGCAGGCGGTTTTGGGGGTCACCACCCGTGACGGCAAGCTGGCCTTTACCCGCCGCGGCGATCTCCAGGTGACTGCCAGCGGGGTACTTCAAAACGGCTCGGGTTTTGTGGTTCGTGGTGAGGGCGGTCAGCCCATTACCGTGCCACCGATTGGAAAGATCAGTATCAACCCGGACGGCTCCATATATGCCAGCAATCCCGCCCAGCCGGCCGAACCGAGCGTGCTGGTGGGCCGATTGCTGCTGCGCGATGCCGCCCAGGTCAAACTCGAACGGCGTGAGGACGGTCTGTTTCAGATCGAGGGGCAGGAGGGCGCTGACATCACCAATGGAACGGTCCGCACTTCGGTGACGCCCAAGGCGCTGGAGGCGAGCAATGTCAACGCGATGGAAATCATGATCAAGTTGATGGATCAGGCGCGTACCTTTGAACAGCAGGTGCGCATCATCAAGGAAAGCAAGAGCGGCGACGAGGCGGGTGCCTCCATGCTCAAGCTTGGTTCTTGAGTAAAGCAATCAGTATTTTTTTGACGAGGAGCTGAATATGGATGCATCGATGTGGGTGGCTAAAACGGGCCTGGATGCCCAGCAGACCCGGATGAACGTCATCTCCAACAACCTGGCCAATGTGAACACCACAGGCTTCAAGCGCGACCGGGCCGTTTTTGAGGACATGCTCTACCAGAACATCAAGCAGGCCGGTGGGCAAACCGATGCCAACGCGCAGGCTCCCACGGGCTTGATGCTCGGTACGGGTGTTCGGGTCGTGGCTACCGAAAAAATTCATGCTCAGGGCAACATGATGACCACCCAGAACCCGCTGGATCTGGCCATTGCCGGAGGCGGCTTTTTCCAGATCGCACAGGCTGACGGAACGGTTGCCTACACCCGTGATGGCGGCTTCAAGCTCTCCAACACGGGTCAGCTGGTCACCTCCAGTGGCGCCCTGCTGCAGCCCGCCATTACCGTGCCGCAGAACGCCTCGGCGCTGTCGGTCGGTCGTGACGGTACCGTATCTGTCGAACTGAACGGCGGTGGCAATCAGGTCATCGGTCAGCTTCAGGTGGCGCGCTTCATCAACCCGAGCGGTCTGCAGTCCCTCGGCCAAAACCTGCTCAAGGAAACACCGGCCTCCGGTCCGCCGCAGGTCTTGGCGCCCGGTCAGGGTGGCGCGGGCAGCATCATTCAGGGCTCGCTTGAAGCCTCCAATGTGAATGTGGTCGAGGAAATGGTCAACATGATCGAGACCCAGCGTGCTTATGAAATCAACTCCAAGGCCATCTCGGCCGTGGACGGCATGCTGCGATTCATTAACGACCGCCTCTGATCGGAGCTCCCATGAAATCTCTTTTGCTGGCCCTGTCTGGGTTGCTGCTTGCCGGTTGTACCGTGCTGCCACCGCAGCCGCTGACCCACAGCCCCGGTTTCAGCCCGGTGGTGCCTGTGGCTCGCGAGCCTCAGTTAGCGGCTACCGGGGCGATCTACCACAGCCAGCTCAGCGACAACTTCTTTGGTCGCGGTCGGACTTATCAGGTGGGCGATGTCATCACCGTCATCCTCAACGAATCGACGCAGGCTGCTCGCACGGCCAACACCGAGGTCAATCGAAAGTCATCCAACGACATTATTCCGCCGCGCTTGAGCAGCGGACTTAACCGGGTTTTGGGTGGCGGCGTTGATCTGAGCAAAGCCAATGTGGCCTCGACAGGCAAAGGCACTGCTGATCAGCAGGCCAGCCTCGAAGGCGCGGTGGCGGTCATGGTGGTCGAGGTTTTGCCCAATGGAAATTTGGTGCTGCGCGGCGAAAAGCAACTGGCCCTGACCGAAGGTGCCGAGGTCATCCAGGTGGCCGGCGTCATCCGGCCGGAGGATGTGGCGCCCAACAACACCGTGCAGTCCCGGCGACTGGCCAATGCGCAGATTACCTATCGGGGCACCGGCGATCTGGCCGCGGCCTCCAAGCCAGGCTGGGGCACCGGCCTGCTGCTCAGGCTTTGGCCCTTTTGAGGAGATGCTCACATGAGTCGCTGGTTCACGGGTTTTCTCTCTGCATTCGCTTTGTCGGCGGCCTTGCTGCCTTCGATCGCCCATGCCGATCGCATCAAGGATCTGGCCACGGTCGCCGCCAAGCGCACCAATCAGCTCATCGGTTATGGACTGGTCGTGGGTCTGCAGGGAACCGGCGATGGCGCGGACGTGTCCTTCACGGCGCAAAGCATGAAGACCATGCTGGCCCGCATGGGGGTGGCCATGGAAGGTGCGTTGGCTGACTTTGAAACAGCGACCAGCGCCGGCAAGATGGATATCAAGAACGTGGCAGCCGTCATGGTTACCGCCGAGCTGCCGGGCTTTGCCAAGCCAGGCCAGAAAATTGACATCAATGTATCGGCCATTGGCAAGGCCAGCAATCTGCGGGGCGGCAGCTTGCTGCTGACCAGCCTTCGCGGGGTGGATGGTGAGGTCTATGCGCTCGCGCAAGGTGCCTTGACTGCCACAGGTATTGACGCGGCTGCAGCCGGAACCAAGGTGGCCATAGGGGTGCCCACTTCGGCGCGGGTGCCTGGCGGCGCGACGGTCGAGCGGGTGGTCAACACCCCGTTTGCCACAGCTGAACAGTTGGTGCTCAACATCCGCGAGGGCGATTTCACCACCATGTCGGCCATTGTGGGCGCAATCAACAGCCGTTTCGGCGAAGGGGTCGCCCAGGCCATAGACAGTGTGTCCGTGGCGGTGCGTGCGCCGCAGAATCTGACCCAGCGGGTGGCCTTCATGAGCATGATCGAGAACCTGGACGTGCAGCCTGGCGAACCGCCGGCGCGGGTGGTGGTCAATTCGCGCACCGGTACGGTGGTCATCAGCCGCAATGTACGGGTCACCGCCGCAGCGGTATCGCATGGCACGATTTCAGTGGCCATCACGGCCACCAACGAGGTGTCGCAGCCCAATCCACTGGCTGGGGGCCAGACGGTGGGTGTGCAAAACGCCGAAGTGGCCGTCAATGAGCCCAACAAGCCGATGTTCCTGTTCCAGCCGGGTGTGGATTTGCGGCAGATTGTGGATGCGGTCAACCAGGTGGGCGCATCGCCTTCGGCGTTGATTGCGATTCTTGAGGCGCTCAAAAGCTCGGGCAGCTTGCGCGCCGAGCTTGTGGTGATCTAAGACGAATTTGGAAGATCTGACGCACCATGGACAGCCTGAACGACGCCACCACCAAGTCCTATCTGGACTTTCGGGGCCTGGGTGAGCTCAAGGGGAAGGCCGCGCGCGACGGCAAAGCGGCCCTGCGGGAAACCGCGCAGCAGTTTGAGGCGCTGTTTTTGCAGATGATGATGAAGTCCATGCGCGAGTCGATTGAAAAGAGCGACTTGGTCAATTCCACGCATACGGAGACCTACGAGGCCATGTTTGACCGCGAGGTGTCCCTGGCCATGGCCAAGCGCAACGCGGTCGGCCTGGCCGATATGCTGGTGCAGGCCCAGGAGCGGCAGATGAGTGCCCTGACCACCGAGCAGGCCCTGCTGGCCCGTGAGGCTGGCGGCACTGCGCAGCCAGCCGTTCGCAGACTCGACGCCATTCCTGGCCCCTTGCCGCTGAAGGATCCGGCTGCTGCATCGCCCAGTGCCTTGCCCATCAAAAGGCTGGGCGAGCCTCTTCCCATCTCCAACAAGCCCATGGCGGGGGGTAACCGGTGAGCGACCTTCTGGGTATTGCCGGTAATGCGGTTTCGGCCTACCAGCTCGCGCTGGGGACGGTCAGTAACAACATCGCCAATGTTTCCACCGATGGCTACACCCGACAAGCGGTGGAGCTCAACTCGGGCACGCCCAGACGAATCGGTACCGCCTACATTGGTTCGGGCGTGGTGTTCGACCGAGTCAAACGGCAGTTCGATGCTTTTGCCGAGGCCAATCTTCGCAGCAGCAGCAGTGAGCTGGCCAGCCAGGAACCCATGGTGTCCTACACCAACCGGGTTATTGACCTGATGGGTAGCGACAGCGCAGGGCTGACCAGCGCTCTCGATCAGTTCTTTGGTTCCGCCCGCGCCTTAACCACCGACCCGGCCTCCAGCGTATTGCGTGGTCAGTTTCTTCGCGAGGCCGACGGCGTCAGCTCCCGGTTTGGCCAGATTGCTGGTCAGCTCGATACGGTGGACACCGAAACTCGCGAGGATGTTGCAGCCAATCTGGGTGAGGTCAACACCTTGTCCGCACAGCTGGCGGCGATCAATACCCAGATGGCCAAAATCGCCTCGGTCTCGCGACAGCCCCCTGAGCTGGTGGATCAGCGCGACCGCCTGTTGCGCGAGCTCTCTGAAATTGTTCGCATTCGGACCGCTTTCGCAGCCAATGGCTCGGTTAATGTGGCTTTGGGCGGGACGATTGACAAAGATGTGATTGTCGACAACACCCGATCCATCCGGGTGGATTACACCTTTGATGCGGCCTCGCCCGAGCGCATTGCCCTGGTGATCGATCCCTACGGTCCCAAGCCTTCGCCTTTGACCGGCATCAGCAGCGGCAGGCTCGCCGGTCTGCTGGCTTTCCGTGAGCAGGTCCTGGAGACGACGCGCGATGCGTTGGAGTTCTTGGCCAGTACTTTTGTGGGCGAGGTCAATAGCTTGCACCGCTCGGGCGTCGACGCCTACGGGCAGGTTGGGGGTGATCTCTTCAAAATTGATCCGCAAGCTCGGTTCAAGGCCAGCGGGATAGAGGTGGCCATCGATGACCCGATGCGTATCGCTGCCGCTGCCCAGTTTCGAGTGATCGAGAGCTCCACCAACACCGGCCTGGCCGATGCCACCGTGAGCTTCAAGACTCCGGTCCACACCCAGCCCCCTGCTCTGGCATCGGTGCTGGTCAACAACCCTCATCCTTCGGCTGCGGTTAAATTTCAGCTCGGCAACTCACCGGCCGTCGCTGCCCTTGCAGCGGTACCCGCCGGTTTGCGCGATGTCACGTTTTATCTGGACGGCGCCACGGGCAACCAGCAATTGCAACTGATGACCCGTGATGGTCGGCATCTGCTCGGCAGCGTCCAGGATGATGCCGGGAAAAACGTGCTCCTGGCACAGCCCGGTATGGCCGCTGGCGCTCGTTACAGCGACCAGTATCTGGGTATCTCTGGAACCCAGGGGTACAAGGATATCCAGGTTTTTTATGGGGCCCGTGCCGAGCAGCGGGCTCTGCAGCGCTTTGACGACCTGGGCGATGCTCTGCCGCCCACCGCATCGCCGGCCGTGCTCAGCGGTGACCGCATCCAGACCAGTCTTTCGGGCTTGGCCCCCGGTTCGATCAAGATCAACGGCGTAAATCTTCCGGCCCTGAGTCCGTCGCAAGGTGCTTCGGTGCAGGCCAACGATATCGCTGCTTGGATCAACACAGCGGTGGGTCTGTCCCAGGGTATCACCGCTATCGCCTCCAATGAAATTCGCTTGCCCATCAGTACGCTGAAGATGGATCAGTCGCTGGACATCAACGGCACCCGTATTGCGCGCCCAGCCGCGGCCAACCCCACCCCCCAGCACTTGGTGGACGAGATCAATCTGCTGGCCGCAACCACCGGCGTCAAGGCCGTGCTGTCCGTCGATGATCAGGTGGTTTTGAGCAATGTAGCCGGACAGGAAGGACGCACCATACAAATCGGCCCGGCAAGTAACGCGCTGGGATTGGAGGCGCAAAAATACGGTGGCCGTATCGAGATCAGCCGCAGGCTGGTCAATCCCGCCGGCGGAACCGCTATTGAAGTCAGCTTTGGGACCGGTAAGCCCAGTGATCTGGCCAGTCTGGGACTTCGGCCAGCGGCGTATCTGCGCGGGCCGGTTCCCGAGGATGTCTTGGCTTTTGTCACAGACTCTTCCGGCAGTCAGGCCAGCGTTTCGGCGTCTTACGCGGGCGAGCCTGCACCGCTGATGCCATCGCTGCGGGCTCAGCCCATGGAAATTGAGATCGTCGGCGGTGCTCCGGCTGGACTGCTGCGCTACCGAATCACAGATCTCAACACCCAGACGGTGATGGCCGAACGCGATCTGGATCCGCAATTGCTCGACACCTCCCAGCCCGGCGGCGGCATCGTCTTTCAGGGTTTGTCGGTCAGCTTTACCAGCGTCCCCAAGCTCGGCGACCGCTTCCTGCTGGACGGTAACAAGGATGGCACCGGCAACAACGACAACATACGCGCCCTGACGGCCCTGGAAAGCGCCAAGCTGGTGGCAGGAAGCAAGACCGTCAGCACCGCCTATGTGGATCATGTCAACAACATGGGCAATATCGCTCGGCAGGCCACGATTGCCAAAGACGCCCTGACGGTGGTGCGGGATCAGGCGATTGAGAGCCGGGACAAGGTATCCGGGGTCAATCTGGACGAGGAGGCCGCCAATTTGATCCGGTTCCAGCAGGCCTATCAGGCCTCTGCCAAGGTCATGCAGACGGCCTCACAGTTGTTTGATGCGGTGCTGCAGATCACCTGAAGAGGGATAAGCTCATGAAGATCTCCAACGCTTTTCTCTTTGATCGGGCCGGCTCGCAAATGAGCCGGCTACAAGCCACGCTGGTCAAGTCGCAGGGCCAGATGGCCAGCGGCAAGCAGGTCATGCAGCCCAGCGACGACCCCAACCGTGTGGCCACCATCGACCGGCTCAATACGCTGCTGTCCCGGCAAGAGAGCTATATGGCCAATATGAATTTGGTCAAGGCGCGTTTTGACATTGAGGAAGGCGCCGTCTCCAGCGCCATGAACCTGATGTACCGGGCCAAGGAACTGACGGTACAGGCGAGCAACGATACCCTAGGTCCGATCGATCGCAGCGCCATTGCCACGGAACTGCGCGGCTTGCGCAATCAGCTGCTCAGTCTGGCCAATACGCAGGACACCAACGGCAACTATTTGTTTTCCGGCAGCCGGGTGACCCAGCCATCGTTTGGTCATCCGGGGGGCAACAACCAGGCATCGCCGGTCTACCAGGGTGACCAGACCCGGATGGAGGTGTCCATTGGGGACCAGCGCCTGTTGCCGATCAACCGTGCGGGCTCGGAGGTCTTTGTGCGGGTGGTTCGGACGGACGCCAGCGGGCAAGGGCAGGGGATTGGCTTTTTCCAGGCTTTCGACGATCTGATTGCAGGAGTGGAGGCGTCCAGGGTAGCCGACATTCAGCGCGGCAACGGCGAGTTGGACCGCATGCTCGAAGGGCTTAACCTTGCGCAGGCCGATATCGGCACCGATCAGGCCATCCTTGAGCACCAAAAATCCAGCACCGAAGACCGTCTGATCACCTTGCAGACCAATCTGTCGGATGTGCGGGACTTGGACTATGCCAAAGCCATTGCAGAAATGAACAAGCAAATGATGTCGCTGGAGGCGGCCCAGAGCAGCTTTGCCAAGATTTCCCAGCTCAATCTGTTCCAGTTTCTTCGGTGATTGAAACTCCGGCTCAGATCGGGCTCAAGTTTTATAGACAGGTGTCGATTAGGGCCTGAATCAGGCGATCAAGTCTTTGAACCATGGCTACCAGCAGCGTCAACATCGTCAACACCCTCGGTGCCGGCTCCGGCATTGACTCCAAGGCTCTGGCCGAGAATCTGGTCGAGGCCGAGCGCGCGCCGCGCCAGGGTGTCATTGACGCCAAGATCAAGAAGGAAGAAGCCCGCATCACCGGGCATGGGGCCATCAAGTCGCTGCTGACTCAATTACAGAGCGCCTTGGCCAAGTTCAACGATGCCAAAGAGTTCACCTCGATCACGCCCAACAATACGCAGCCTACGGCTTTTGGCGTGACCGCAAGTGCCAGCGCCTCCTCGGGTAGCTTCAGCGTGGAGGTCAGCCAGGTCGCCAAGGCCACCCGTCTGGCGACCACCAATTTTGCAGGCACCAGCGACAGCCTCAACGGCGGTAATGCCTTTGAACTGTGGCTGACCAAGCCGGTTGGCGGCGTGACCGAACAAAATACGGTGACGTTTTCGGCATTGACAAGCGGTCAATCGGTCACGATCGCCGGTCTGACACTGACCGCCGCAGCCGACATGACGGCCACTGAAGTGGCAGCAGCCTTCAGTACCCCCGCGGTCTCCAGTGGCGCCTCGTACGCGCTCAGTGGCAGTCTGTCCGGGTGGGCAGCGGGCGCGGCATCGGCTGACAGCCTGACCTTCACCAGTACGACGCCGTATATGAATGTTCCCGACATCAGCATGGCGACCGCAGGTGACGGGGGCGCGGTTGCGGCGCCCGCAAGCCCCACGGTGGTGGCGGCCGATGGCAGCGGGACGCAGAAAATCAGTGTCACAACGGCCACCCCTGCGGGCCTTGTATCGGCGATCAACGCCAGCACCAGCACCACCGGTGTGAGTGCCCAATTGGTCAATACCGGCAGCGGCTTTTCCATCATCTTTTCAGGTCAGACTGGAGCGGCTAACGCATTCACCCTGTCCAATCTGCCCTCGGGCATGAGCATGCGAGCCCAGGCGCTTGAGAACGCGCAGGATGCAGAGGTCAAGATCAATGGTTTGCCGATCACCAGCACAACCAACCGTTTGAGCGACACCATTCCTGGTTTGACGCTCGATCTTTATGCCCCCACCCCCTTGGGCTCGGCGGCCAGGCTGGACCTCAACCGGCAGACCGCGGGCATCAAAGACAACCTGAAGGCGCTGGTGGAGGCCTACAACCAATTTGACGAAAGCCTGAAGGTGCTGGCCGACAAAGACAGCGATGTCGAGGAATTTGGCGGCGCTCTGGCCGGTGATAGCCTGATTGACACGGTGCGCAACCAGATTCGGGCCTTGTTCACCAAAGACAGCAAGTCTTACCCCGGCAATGATGTCACGCAGACCCCGCTCAACCCGGATGTCTACGCGGCCCGACATGTAGGCTTGAGCTTTGACCGGACGGGCCAATTGACGCTGGACGAGACCCGGCTTGACAGCGCCTTGGCCGACCGGTTTGACCAAGTGGTCACCTTTTTTACCGCCAACAAAAACGATCAGAGCATCTACAGTCCGATTGCGGGGGGGCTGGCCGGTGACGCGGTCAAGAACATCGACAAGATGTTGCGCTCCACCGGAGTGATCGAGAGTCAGACCAAAAGCGCAGCGGCCCGGATTGAGCAATACAAAAAAGAGCTGACCCAGCTTGAGGAGCGTATGAGCGCCCTGCTGGAGCGCTACACCAAGCAATTTGCAGTCATGGACAGCATCGTCGGTGAGAGCAACAGCACCCGGACCAACCTGACCAACAGCTTCAAGGGGCTGATGGCCATGTACACCAATAACTGAGCCCGGCAAGGCTTGCGATCGATCTGAAAATTTGCAAGATCGATAAGTTCGCCGCACCCACCGGCCCCTTTTCGGTTCGTTCAGGTCAGGATCCTTGTGCCATGAGGGTCGGAGCCCCCCCCCACGATAGGCTGGCACAGCCCGTATATTTTTTTCCCGCGTCGCTCAAGTTTCCCGTTCTGGCGCCGAATCTCCAGACACGGCGTCTTGTAGGCGCCTGTGTCTATGGCCTGTCGCTTGCAGGTTCCGGACGCAGGCGTTTTTCAGGGCGTCCCTCCTGGAAAGGAAAACGCCATGAGCAACACCATAAGTTCCACCTTGCCTGCAGCGCCCCCTCCGGCGCCCCAGCCGGCCGTTTCCGTCCGCCCGTCGCCAGAGGCCGGTGCCGCTTCAGTGCGCCCGGTTGGCGCGGAGAAGGTCGAACGCGGCCCTGACCTTGAAGCGGGCCGCCGCGAGCTCAAGCAGGCTGTCGACCGTCTCAACGAGCAGGCGCGCAAGGACGGGCGAAATCTGAGTTTTTCGATGGATAGCCAGGCCGACCGGGTGGTCATCACTGTTCGCCAGAGTGAAACTGGCGAAGTCATTCGCCAAATTCCCGACGAGTCGCTGCTGAAGGTGGCCCACAACATAGAGGCGGTCAAAGGTCTGCTCTATAACGAGACCACCTGAGCGCGGATCGCCTTAATTGAGTGCCGGTCCTCAAGTTTTTTCCGCAGCCGTCGATTCATCTCGCAACAGGAATTCAAAACAGATTTTCTGTGACAACAGGCAGGTCCTACTCCCTTTCGGTCCCTGCCAGCCCTTGTGAAACATCTCTTGAAGGAGTAAGACCATGTCAGTGATCAATACCAATGTCAAATCCATCATGGCGCAAAACGCCCTGACAGTGAACAATCGTGCCCTGACGAAAGCCATGGAGCAGCTGTCGACCGGCAAGCGCATCAATGGCGCTGCCGACGATGCCGCCGGCCTGGCCATCACCAGCCGCATGACCGCGCAGATCAAGGCCCTGGACCAGTCGGTGCGTAATGCTAACGATGCCATCTCGATGATGCAGACCGCCGAAGGCGCCACCAAAGAGATCACCAATATGCTCGAGCGCATGCGTGTTCTGTCGGTCCAAGCGGCTAACGATACATATGCAACCGAGGACCGTGACGCGATCCAGGTCGAAGTGGATGAGCTGATTGAAGAAATCGACCGCATTGCAACCAACACCAAGTGGAATGGTGAAGCTGTTTTGTCCAACGGTACGACCTACACCTATCAAGTGGGTACTGAGGGTGATAGCGACTCGACGATTCTGATGACTTTCGAGGAGATGGATGCGACCAGTCTCACAGTAAACGCCTTGGATGTCACGACGAGCGCCGATGCCCAGGATGCGATTGAGGACATCGATGCCGCAATTCTTGCGGTCGACAGCTTCCGCGCCACCCTGGGTGCCAAGATCAATCGCATGACCTCGGCTGCTGACAACCTGGCCAATGTGTCGATGAATACAGCGGCCTCGCGCAGCCGTATCGAGGATGCGGACTATGCCCTGGCAACTACCGAGCTGGCCCGCACCCAGATCATCCAGCAGGCGGCTACGGCGATGTTGGCCCAGGCCAACCAGCAACCGTCGGCGGTGCTGTCCCTCCTCAAGTGATCTGAGCCAGGCCAGGCAGATCCGGCCTAGCCGGATCTGCCTGTCTGAGTTTCGCCGGGGTTTGTGGGTGCTGCGCTGATAGCAGCTCGACGCCGAGCCCTACAGATTTTGAGGAGCCTGACCATGCCGACATTCAATACCAACCTCAATGCGCTTCAGGCCCAGCAGGCGTTGATTGTCAATAACCGGGGGCTGACAGAGGCGATGGCGCAGCTTTCATCGGGCTTGCGCGTTAATTCGGCTGCAGACGATGCGGCAGGCATGGCCATAGGCAACCAGATGTCGGCGCAGATCGTCAGCCTCAACCAGGCGATGCGCAACGCCAATGATGGAATCTCCATGATCCAGACGGCAGACGGTGCAGCCGGTACCCTGCTCAACACGCTGGGGCGTATGCGCGAGTTGGCCATTCAGTCCTTGAACGACACCTATGGCTCAACGGACCGGGATGCGCTGCAAACCGAATTCGGCGAGTTGCAGGAAAGTTTGACGACAGTCATCGATAACACCACCTGGAACGGCAAGAAGCTGTTGGATGGCACTTTGGCCGCTGCAGAGCTGCAGATTGGCGCACAGTCGGCAGACTCTATCAGTGTGGCGTTCACCGACCTGTCTGGGCTGGCTATTCTGACCTCCGCGGGGGTGGACAGTTCGGCCAATGCGGCCCTCGCTTTGACCGACCTTGACAGCGCTCTGACCAGCATAGGCCTGGCCCGGGCCGACTGGGGTGCGGCCATAAACCGGTTGAACCATGCCGCTGACAACGCCGGCAACGTATCGATGAACTTGAGTGCTTCACGCAGCCGTCTGATCGATGCCGACTATGCCAAGGCCACGGCTGATTTGGCGCGGGCACAGATCATCCAGGAGGCTGGCTCGGCCATGCTCTCGCAGGCCAACCAGCAGTCAGTGATGGTTTTGCATCTGCTGACTTAAGCCCGATCCTCGCGACCTGCTCGAAGCTTAGCCCTAAGCGCCAGGGCAGTCCTTGGCCGCCTTCCGGTGGCCTGAAATTTGCATGATGCTCCTGCGTCTAGAGTCGTGGCAAGCCATTGCCGCTCCAGGCGTCTTCAAGGAGTCTCTATGCTGCAAGCAAGCCCCGTTTCAACAGCGTCTGCTGAGGTGTTCCTCGCTCGGGCTGAGCCGGCTACCGGGCCGGAGCCTGCGTCCATTCGACGCGCTGCGGCGGACCTGGTAGCGGTCAACCGCACGGGTGAGGCCATGGCTTTGGTCTTGGCGGGCTTGTCTGCGCACCCTGAAAGCGAAGACCTTTGGGTGATGCGTGCGCTGATCAGCGAAATGCGACACGACTGGGCTGATGCATCCCACGCGCTGGAACAGCTTTTTCGCATTCAAGGCAGTCGAGTTCCAGCGGAAACCTGGTGCCACCGCGTTCGTGTGTTGCGTTGTCTGGGTCACTCGGAGATGGCTTTTGAGCTTGCCAGGCAAGGTCTTGCCGTGTTTGCCGGTCATCCCATGCTGATGTCCGAGTGGCAGACGCTCAAGTCGATGCACGAGGCAAGCGGACACAGGGCTGCCGCATAAGACTATGGGCAAGCCCAAAGCCCATATTGGGTCGGATGCGCTGCTGCAAAGTGCTCAGGCCGCCTTCAATGCCAAGAATTTTGCACAGGCCCGCGATTTGTGTGGGCGGATCCTGAAAACGCAGCCGCGTCATAGCCAAGCTTTGCATTTGCGGGGGCGTAGCAGCTTGGCCGCTGGGCAGCCCACCGATGCCGTCAGTTGCTTTGAGCGACTAACCGAGGTCGAGCCTGGCGATCCTCGACACTGGCTGAATTTGGCCAAGGTCTACATGCAAATTGAGCAGCATCAATCCGCTTTGAAGGTTTTGGATTTCATGCTCGAGACTCAAAGTTGGGATGAATCCGTCGAGCGACTCAAAGCGCATTGCCATGCTGTGTTGGGTCAGATCGTACAAGCCATAGATAGTTATTCAGTATTGATCGACCGCAACCCCAGGATGGTATCGGCCTACATCCGTGTGGCCGCGCTCATGGGGCAGATGAAGCAGTATCCGCAGGCGGTCCAGTTGCTGGAGCTGGCCCTTGGGATCAATCCCGATGCCTCCGAGCTGGTGTATGCCAAGGCCAGGCTTTTGCTTCAGCAAGGTAAATACGCCGCAGCCACCCAGGAGTTTGAGCGGCTTGAGACCATGGGCCCGCGCACGGTGGATCAGATCGTTGACCACGCCGAAGTTTGCGGCCGAATGAAAAAACAGGCTCAGGCTGAGCGCCAGTTCAAACTGGCCCTGGAGGCAGAGCCGGCAAACCACCGAGCCTTGACCTGTTATGCCCGCTGGCTGATCTTGTCGAAAAGGCTGTCGGAGGCATTGCAAGTGTACGAACAGATGCTGCTCAGCAACCCTTCGGATGCCCTGGTGCTAACCAATATGGGGAATATCTATGGCATGAAGAGGGACTTCGCCAAAGCCAACGACGTCTACGGTCGTGCTTTTAAAGCCGATCCGCATGCGGGGCGGGCGGCCGGCTCTTATCTCTACTCGATGTCTTTCCTGTGTGACTGGCGAGACCACGCCCAGGCTTTGCGTGCCATGGAGGGTGATGAGCAGTTCGATCGCTTGAAGGCGTTTCAGTCGGTAGTCTTTCAGAACAGTGCGCAAGCGAATTTGGCTTATGCCCGCTCTACGATGGCCAGGGAATTTAGCCCTACAGGCGCTTTGGGGCCGTTCAAGTCGTACGCGCCCAGAGACAAGATTCGCATTGGCTACTATTCATGCGATTTTTACAAGCATGCGACGGTCATGCTGATCGAGGGCCTGTTGCAATCGCATGACCGAAGCCGCTTTGAGTTTCATGCATTTTCCCTGGAGCCGAGCCGGGACGATGAGTATACGAATCGGATACGAGCGCTCTTTGACCAGTACCACGAGGTGGGGTCTCTGAGCGACAGGGCGGTCACCTACCTGTCGCGACAGCTTGAGATCGATA
Source organism: uncultured Polaromonas sp. (assembly GCA_964413475.1). Classification (GTDB taxonomy): domain Bacteria; phylum Pseudomonadota; class Gammaproteobacteria; order Burkholderiales; family Burkholderiaceae_C; genus Polaromonas. Next base: position 22,494 of record CAYPSU010000010.1, read on the forward strand.
TTGCCATTGACCTCAAAGGTTATACCGAGGGCAGCCGGACCCGGATTTTTTCAGAGCGTGCTGCGCCCTTGCAGGTGAACTATCTGGGCTTTCCGGGCACCATGGGGGCTGACTTCATCGACTACATGGTGGCCGACCCCTACACCATCACCCCGGAAAACAGGCAAGCTTTCGCCGAAAAAATCATCTACATGCCCCACTGCTATCAGCCCAATCACCCGGGCCGCCCCAAGCCGGGCCATGCAGACCCCGCCGAGCGGCCAGCTGAACTGCCCCCCCAGGGCTTTGTCTTTTGCAGCTTCAACAACACCTACAAAATCAACCCAGCCACCTTTGATCTGTGGTTGCGCATTCTCAGGCAGGCCGATCAAAGCGTGCTGTGGTTGCTAAAGACCACGCCAGAGGCTGAAAAAAATATCCTCGACTACGTTTCCCGAACCGACCTTGACCCGGCACGGATCATCTTTGCAAAATACCTGCCCGAGGCGGCGCACTTGAGGCGACTGGCTTTTGCCGATTTGTTTCTGGATACCTTCCCCTGCAACGCCCACACGACTGCATCGGATGCTCTCTGGGCGGGCGTGCCGCTGATCACCCGTTCTGGGGAGACTTTTGCAAGTCGGGTGGCCGGCAGCATCGTGAGCTCAGTCGGCCTGCAAGAGCTGATCGTGGATTCTGAGGCGGCTTATGAAGCGCTGGCCCTGAAGGTTTACCGCGACCGTGGCTATCACGAGTCGCTCAAGCGGCGCGTGAGAGAGGGCATTGCCAACGGTCCCCTCTATGACGTGGACACCTACGCCCGGCATTTTGAGCGGGCGCTGGTCGAAATTTACAGACGTCATCAGCACGGGCTTTCCCCGCAAGACCTGGAAGTCGCTCAACTGGCCCTGGGCGATGAGGTGCTCGTGGCCTGATGCCTCGCGAGCCCAGGCGGCGTGTTCAGTCCGTCCGGAAAACTTGAGCGCCCGCAAGTGTAAAGACCGTAAATGGGCGTAATGAGCGCAAAGATCGCTAAAGTTTTTCGACTTGCTGTCTGACGGCCTTATTGTTCCCCCATAGCCTGCCCAGAGCTGAGTCTTCGGCGATGGGCAAGCCCTGGAGGAACGTATGCAGATCCCGACGAATTCGACATCACTTGTTGCCATCCAGGCCATTCATTCGGCCAATAAGGCGGTGTCCCAGGCTTCAGAGCGAATCAGTACGGGCTTGCGCATCAACCGTTCGTCGGATGATCCAGCGGGCCTGCTGGTGGCCAACCGGCTCAGCGTCCGGGTGGCCTCCTACGCCAAAGCTGCCGACAACCTGAATATGGCCACTGCGGTCACCCAGCTTGTCGACGACTCGCTGGCCCAGATTCAAGAGCTGTTAGCCTCGATGCGAACGCTGGCTGTAGCCTCATCCTCTGGCGCGTATGGAAGCGCCGCCATGGCCGCAAACCAGGATCAGATCGACGAATATGTGGATGCGATCGACAGCATTGCCGGTAACGCCACCTGGAACGGACAGTCTTTGCTGGATGGCAGTACCACCACGCTGACCTTTCAAAGCGGGATTGACTCGGGGGACAACCTGGCGGTGAGCTTTTCTGCGATGACGAGTACGGCCCTGACCCTGGGGTCTTTGGATGTGGAGACTTCGGTCGCCACTGCCTCGGCGGCGATCACCACCATTGACACGGCCATCACCGCTGTATCGAGCTTCCAATCGGCGATAGGGGCCAAGCAGAACGTGGTGGAGGCTCACAGCCAGGTGATGGACTCCAATGCACTGAACCATTCCATTGCCTACGGCAACATCATGGAGGCTGACCTGGCCCAGGAAACGGCTCAGCTGGCATCGGCCCAGATCCAGCGCGACGCGGCAACGGCCATGCTGGCTCAGTCCAGCACCATGAATCGAGAAATCGTCAACTTCCTGCTTAAATCCAGCCTGAATTGATCTAGCGCACGCGGATCAGACGCCAGCCGCGGTCCATCTTGCGGAAGGTGAACTTCCAGTCCAGTCCCCGCGAACGCAGCAGATAGTAGGAAAGCGATCGCAGGCTTTGCGCTTGACGCATATCGGTCAGATAGACGCTCTCGCCCACTTCCAGGCGACTCAAGGTCGCAATGTGCTCTTCCTGCCGCAGGTTGCTGAGATCAATGCGCTCGACAATCATGATGGGTTCCTTCACTACCCATCGCATATCGGCGCTTGTCCATAAAACTTGAGCGGGGATACCTATTTTTAAGCGCGCAGGGCTTGGCAGTCGTAGATCAGGTCGTCACTGTCGATACCCGCGAAGTCAGGCTGCATGGTTCTTGCAGTCGAGCGTTCATGGAGGGTTGTTTGAACTTTCTTCAGTTTTACCCTCATGAATGAGGCTTGATCCTCCGGGCATTCTTTCAATTTTTCGTCAAGCCAGACAAACTGATGGATATGAAAGCGATGCTCAAACCAACCGAGGTACCAAAACCAATGGGTGTAATAAAGCCATGAATTCTTATTCATGGCCCGCAGGTGGGTCGGATCTTGCCATGCCGCTATCGCCTTTTCGTAGGGAACCTCAACTTCAAGTTCCCCACCTTCTGCCAGCAGCGCCAGGAGGTTACTCATCAGCTGGGGCAGGTCTGGGACATGCTCGAGCACATTGTTCGCATAAATCCGCTCGAGGCCTTCCTTTTCCAAGACGACCACTCCTCCCCCCAAAGTCCGGGCCTGATAGGGCAGTGTGATGCGCTTGGCAAGGTCGACCACCAGGTCGGGCTGTGCCCGATCGAGGATGTCTACATTGAGCCAGCCGAGCTTATAGTCTTTGCCTGAGCCCAGGTTCATCACGCTTGGGCGCCAGATTTTTTGGGCTCGGTCTGGGCCCAGTGTGCTCCAAAGTGCCTTGCAGTAGTCTTGCGCAATCTGCCACTGATGCAGAGGGTCAGCATGGGTGAACAACTCGAGTTGGCGTCGCGCTCGCTCCAGCCATGCTGGGGTCATGAATTGGTTCTGGAAGAATTTTTCCAGGTCTCTATCGGCGATCCAGGTGATGCAGTCTTCGAAGGCCGCCGGCGGCGTGGTTCGTTCGGTGCGTTCGGATATCACTGGGGTTCCCAGTGACAGCGTGTGGAAGGCCCGGGCCTGTTCAAAGCGGCTGCTTTCGTAGAAGTGGCAATTGAAGACGGCTTTGGATTGGCGTATGAAGTGGTCCCGCTCCTGGCTGTACAGGGGATGGTCGAACATGGAGACGTTCCAGCCGCAGGCCTCGATCCGCTCAAACAGGGCTTTTCGCCGTGGGTTGATACTTCCAAAAAACAGCAGATCAATTGGGCGCTCTTCCAGAGGCAGGGTAGGTGTGCTGCTCAGATAGGGAGCCCACTGAAACGAGACCACCGGTACGTCGCCTGGTTTGCAACCGTACGAAGTCAGATTGCGCTCGTCGTAGTCGATAACGGCAGAGGTACGCAGCAGATTCAAATAGGCTTCGGTCACGCGGGCGCCGCCTTCGCCTAGCTGTTCAAGGTTGAAGAAGACGCAGGAGTATCTCTGCCTGAGGCTGGGGTCGAAGCCCAAGTGGGCGCCAAAAATGATGTTGATCGAGTCTTCCCGCAGGCGGTTCTTGCCGATCGTCACCTCAGCACCTAGCCTTCGGAGCTGATAGCGTGCATAGCGCGCTTGGTCCAGAAAACCTTGCGAATGAATGTAGCCCGGGGGCTGCAAGATACTGAGGTGGTAGCGTGGGGTCATGAGGTTTAGCCCGCCGGAAAGAATGTGCCTTTAGAAGCAATAGGCATGCCATGCTTGGCTCGGACCTGAGGCCTGCTGGAGCTCAAGGGCAGCCAGGTTCTGGCCGTGGATCGGGTCGGGCAGGGGATGGCTGGGGCCAGCGGTCAGCCCATGAAGATGAGGACGGCAGAATTTGGCCGCTGTGCCCCCCTGAGCGCGACTGAACTGCGAAAGGGCCGGCCATCTGGTACCGAAGTGCCCAATGGCCTATGAGGCTGTCCCAGGTTCTTCGGTCCGATGGGTCTTCGTCCGCGACTGAGCCGCTAACGCAAACACATCAGACGACTTTTTCGCTCGTATCCGTATCAGAGCGCCGCAATCTGTTCGCTACTCATTGCGGTCAACTGTGCCGGGGTCAGGGCGTTGATTTGCAGGCTCGAAAGTGCCGAGACCTGATCCGTCGACATCACCGAAATCTGGTCGGTGGTCAGGCTAGCGATTTGAGAGTTGGTCAGACCGCCGACCTGATCAGTCGTCAAAGCCGTGAACTGATCCGTGGTCAGGCTGCGAATTTGATCGAGCCGCAGCCCACCGATCTGCGCGGTGGTCATGGCGGCAAGATCATCGGTTTCGATGGCCTCGATTTGCGCGGCACTCAGAGCCGAGAGCTGCGTCACGGTCAGTGCCTTGATCTGATCACTACCCAGGCCGGCGAGAGAGGCTGATGTCAGTCCAATGATTTGGCGGACCGTTAGCGCAGCTATGTCAGCCGTTTCGATGGCGGCCAATTGATCGCTGCTCAAGCTATTGAGCCGGTTAGGTGCCATCGCCCTGAGTTGTGACGACGTCAGTGCGACAAGCTGGTCACTGGTCATGCTCGCGACCTGACCCGTACTAAAGCCCGTAACTTGTTTGTCGGACAAACTCTGGATTTGTTCAGTGGTCAATGCAGCGACCTGATCGGTGCTCAAACTGCTGATGTGCCTGAACCCCAGCCCTGAAATTTGATGGGTTGTCATGGCCTCCAAGTCCGCCGTCTCCAGAGCCTGAATTTGAGAGTAGCTCAAGATGGCCAATTGCGATCGGGTCAGCGCCTTGACTTGACCCGTGCTCAAGGCCGCAACGGCATCGGTGGACAAGCGCTGAACCTGCTTGACCGATATCGCCGCTATGTCGTCAGTTTCGAGGGCTGTGAATTGATCGCTACTTAGGCTGTTGAGTTGCGCCGCAGTCATCATCCGGATCTGGTTCGTTCCGATGGCGACCAGCTGATCGGTGGTCATGCTGGAGACTTGCGCCGTACCCAGTTTGGCCACTTGCGCTTCCGAGAGACTCTGTATCTGGTCGGTCGAAAGACTGGAAAATTGGTCTGATGACAGCTGAATGATTTTGGACAGTCCCATGCCTCGAATCTGGGCAGTCGTCATCTCGGCGATATCTGCGGTCTCCAGGGCTTGAATCTGAGCTGCCGAGAATTTGACCAACTGGGAAGTGGTCAGCGCCTTGATCTGATCGGTGCTCAAGGCTGCCACCTGATCGGTAGATAGGCTCTGGATTTGGCGGATCGTCAATGCGGCGATATCTGCCGTTTCAAGGCTGGCCAGTTGATCGCTGCTGAGACTGTTGAGCTGGGCTGCGGTGAGTGCCCTGACTTGACTGGAGGTTAAGGCGACCACCTGATCGCTCGTCATGCCGGCGAGTTGATCGGTGGATATTCGGCCCAGCTGTGCAGCGCTAAGTCCTTGGATCTGATCAGTGGTTAGATTTGCCACCTGATCGCTGGTCAACTGTGCTATTCCCGTCAGGCCCAGTCCTGCCAATTGGCTTGTGGTCATCTCCGCCAGATCTGCCGTTTCAAGGGCCTGGATTTGTGCGGAGCTGAAGCTGCTCAGCTGGGCTGCCGTGAGGGATTTGATCTGATCGCTTGTCAGTTCGGTAATTTTGTCGCTGGACAGGCCTTGAATCTGCGTAAGGGACAGTGCCGCGACATCTGCCGTTTCCAGGCTGGAGAGTTGATCACTGCTCAGGGCGTTAAGCTGGTCTGTGGTTAAAGAGCGTACCTGGGTTGTGGTGAGAGCGGCCAATTGGTCCGAGGTCAAATTAGAGACTTGATCGGTCGTGAGGTTGGCCACTTGGGTGGTGCTTAGACCTTGCAACTGCAGCGTGGTCAGACTGCTGATTTGATCGGTGGTTAACTGCGAAATTTTTGCGGAGCCCAAGCCCGACAGCTGTGTGGTCGTCATCACTGACAGATCATCAGTTTCCAGCGCTTGGATCTGGTCCGACGACAAGTTCGAAAGCTGACTGGTGGTCAGAGCCAGGACCTGATCACTGGTCAGGGCCGCTATTTTTTCGGTCGTCAGCGCCTGGATTTGCAAGCTGGTCAGGGCTGCAAGATCTTCGGTCTCTATAGCGGCCAGTTGCTCGGTACTGAGGCTGGCCAGTTGGGCTGTTGACAAGCCTCTGATCTGGAGGGTGGTTAGCGCTTTGATCTGGTCTGAACTGAGCGCTGAAAATACATCGGTCTGAAAGCTGTTGAGTTGGTTGGCGCTAAGGCGCTGGATGTCGGCTGTGTCGAAGTACCCAAGAGCCGTTGTGGTGAAGCTGTTCAACTGAGCAGTCGTGAGGTTGCTCACCTGACTTGCGCTCAGGAGGTCTTTAAGTTCGTAGACCGCAGAAAGCTCTGTGGCGTTAAATGCGCCTATTTGTGAGCCGGAGAGCACGAGGACGTCATCCGTCTCCATGGCATCAATCTGTGCGCTGGTCAGATTGCTGATTTGACCGGTGGACAGAACAAGGATGTCGCTGGTCGTCAGCGCGGCAATGCTCGAGGTCGACAGATATGGAATCTGACTGGCTGGTAGTGAGCTGATGTACGACATGGGTATCCCTGACGGTCCTTTTCGGACCGGGTTTCGTTCTGACTGGCACGGCTCGGGCGGCTTACGGACGCCTCGACGTCCTTTGGGATTCGGCAGGTGGGCGAAAAACTTGAGGGTGGAGCAGTTGCGGGCTCATCCGGCGGCAGAGGGTTTCCCCCCGGGGGCAGAGAATTGCCGCTTTTGAAGGGCCTTCAGACTCATGCCACGGGCCTGATGGCCGGCGCTGCCCCGCTTTCATGCTTTCTGGCTGGCATTCAATTTGCGTAGGGTAGACGTCCCTGTATCGGCCCTGAGGTCGACCGACTTCCCAAGGAGAATGGATTGAATGCCCCGTTACCGCATCCGCTGATCGTTTTACAGGATCCGAACGCTCAGGACGACGTCTTTGGCATGGTCCGTAGCGGGCAAATGGCCGCGTCCATGCTGATTCAATGTGCCGAGCAGTTCCAGAGCGCAGGGCATCTGCAGGAGGCGTCCGAGTTGTACGCCCTGTGGCTCGCTCATCATGAAGACCCTCTGCAGCATATCCTTCTGTTCAATCACGGATCCATCTTGCAGCAAATCGGATCTTTGACGCTGGCGCAGAGGGCCTACGAAGAAGCTCTGCAGCGTTCGCCCGATTTTGCAGAGGCGGCGATCAACCTGGGATTGGTCCTGGAAAAACAAGGGCAGGCGGATCGAGCCATCGACGCTTGGGCGCGTTTGGCGGGGCAGCGGTATTCGCATCGCCCGGTCAAAGTAGAACTGCTAACGACCGCCCTGAATCATATTGGCCGGGTGCACGAGAACCAGCGACGCTATGAGCTCGCCTTGCTGGCCTTGGAGCACAGTTTGGCTCTGAACAAAAAGCAGCCCGGGGTTCTTCAGCATTGGGTGCATATCCGTCAGAAGGCGTGTGCCTGGCCGGTCTACAAACCGCTGCCGGGTGTTACGCGAAATGAAATGCTCATGTCCACATCCCCTTTGGCGATGCTGGCCTTGACTGAAGACCCCGTTCTGCAACTGTTGTGTGCCCGGTCTTTTGTTTCCAGAACCTATGGATTCAAGGAGGATCGAATTTGTAAAGTTGAAAGCTATTCGCACAAGAAAAAGAGAATTGGCATAGTTTCAAGTGACTTGCGCGAGCATGCGGTCGGCTTTTTGTTGCCAACTTTTCTATCGGGTATCTGCCGTGAGAGGCACGAACTTTATGCGTACGACTTTACCAAGATAGGACCGTCGGCTCTTCGCCAGGCCATCCTGGCGGGTTTTGATCATGTAAGGCCTATACAGGCTTTGAGCGATAGGGATGCGGCCGAACTCATTTTGAGTGATGAGATCGACGTCCTTATTGACCTCAATGGGCTTAGTTCAGGTGCAAGGCCCGGTATTTTTGCGCTACATCCGGCTCCGCTGCAAGGAACCTATCTCGGTTTTATGGGTTCAACTGGAATGCCGTGGTTTGACTTCGTCATCGCTGACCGCAATGCCTTGCCGCCTGAAAATACAGATTTCTTCATGGAGAGGCCGCTATACGTAGACGATAGCTTTATCCCAATACCCTCAACGACTTCCTCTCCTGCGCGGGCCAAGCGGGCCGAAATCGGTTTGCCGGAGGATGCCTTTGTCATGGGAGCCTTCGGCAATGTCTACAAGATAACACCTGAGATGTATTCAGTTTGGCTCGATCTCTTGGAGCGCATTCCGTCATCGATCCTTTGGCTGATTGATGATAATCCGCTTACCACGCACAACTTGAAGCGTGTAGCCCGGGAAAGCGGAAGTGATTTATCCAGAATTCTATTTACCCCGAGAACCCCACCAGATGAGTTTTGCAGACGTCTGACTTTATGCGACGTTTATCTGGATACTTATCCCTACAATTGCGGCTCAACGAGCATTGACGTTATCCAGGCCAATGTTCCACTGGTGACTCGATATGGCGCCACCATGGTTTCCAGGATGGGACTGAGCATCCTTAAGGCGCTGGATGCTTGCGACACTGCTGTATCCGACTTTGAGAAGTATCGGGATAAAGTTATCAATATCTACCAGTATGGATTCAAGCCAGACTATGCCGAGAGGATCAAGCAGAGGCAATTTAAAATAACCTTCAGTTTCGTCTAGGACTTCAACTCTGCTGGCGGAAATGGTTCGATTCAATTGTGTAGGATTCAATCTCTTGGATCTATACCTATGAAATCGATATCAAAATATATCGGGTTGGCGAACTATGACAATGGCAATTTGTAGCATTCAAAGGAACAGGGCGCCCTGGATTAAGGAATGGGTGGCCTTTCACTATGCTGTTGGATTCAGAAAATTCTATATCTTTCTGCATCGATGCTCTGACAACTCAGCCGAAGTTGTATTGAACCTGGCCAGATTTTTTGATATCGAAGTATTTTCTGTGCCTGACGACGCGGTACGCCCTCAGCTCTTGGCCTATTCATACTGCTACCAGCAGTATGGTTCGCGGCATGATTGGATCGCGTTCATTGACGGTGATGAGTTCTTGTTTTCCCCGGAGGGAATTGACCTGTCGTTTCGTTTGGAACCCTATCTAAATCAGTCGATAGGTGCTTTGGGCGTATTTTGGGTTTGTTTTGGCAGTTCTGGGCATATCAAAGAGCCCGATGGCCTGGTGGTGGAAAATTACAGGCGGCGAGCTGGATTGAATTTTGATGCAAATCGGCACTTTAAAAGTATCGTAAAAGGGAGGCTGGGTAAAGGCTTTTCGATCGGACAAAATTCACATTGGTTTTTGACTGAAGGTGGCACCTTCGATTTATTGGGTCGTAAACTCGAGCATGGCTTGGTGGATTTTCCGCCTTTCCACCATGGCTTGCGCATTAACCATTACGTGACCCAGAGCAGAGAGTTTTACGAGCAATTTAAGAAACTCAGCGGCGCTGCCGATGCCGGCTCCCAGATGGTTCGGTCAGAAGAATGGTGGACTCGGCATGACCACAATGACCACTGGGATGAATCACTGGTCCACTTGCGCGAGAGCCTGCTGAAGGCTCTCGATACCTGTAGCTAGTCACATTCACGGCGGGGCAGGGCGGCTGCGATGTCCAGATTTGACTTTATCTTTTCAATGATTGAATTGAATTGTTGAAGGTACCAAGAATTTCCCGTGGTGTTGTAGCCTATTTTTAGTGCGTCGCATTGGATGGCCTCTCCTGGGAAGTTATTCAGGCGTGACGCCGAGTAGGCAAATTGAAATGGGTTGTGAGCATGAGTCTTCCAACGGGGCTCAGTGCTCAAGATCAGGCTCGCCAGCCGCTCCATGAGAAAAACTTTCCGTTCGATGCCTTGTCGGTAGCTTGTCTTGGTAAGCCAGCCGTTGACTTGCGCTATTCGCGGATAGTGTTCACAGGCTCCAAACAACACTTCCCCCAATTCAAGCCATCGTCTCCAGAAGACAGGCTTGGCGAAGAAATAATTACTGAAGATGATATTTCGCGAATCCATGATGATATTTTCAAGGTCGACATGAATTTCACAAAACCGGCAGAAATTCTGACTTGCCTCCTTGAATCCTTGGTCGAACAGTTCGTTCTGGTCAAAGATATTTTTAAAGAACGCTCCCATATCGGGCTGCGGGCTGAAGATGATCACATCGAGCGTGCTTGGGAGCGCTTGTAGGTATTTGTGAATATAGGCTGCGCTAAGCCCTGTCTTTTCTTTATACCTTGGCGAAAGAAAACCATAGTAACTCTCTTCTTGTAGTTGTGTGCTTAGAAGATAGTTTCGTATGGGCCAATACTCCTGCCAGTCAGGACGCAGGTTGGCGCGGTTATCGAGCGCGGTGAAGGGCGAGTCCACGTTGGCATAGGTCGGCTCGCTGTAGGCGATTACACGACCTTCGATCTGGTGTGGCGCGATTCCTGGCATGTCGATTCACTCGGTTGGGGGTGAGGCCCCGGACGAAAGTCGGGACGCCTCGACCGGCATGGGTGGACCTTAGCAATAGCTGCGCCAGTGTCCAGGCCCTTGGGGTTGGCTGGTGTCGCACTTATCCCTCTCTCGGCCCTGCCAGTGGCAAGTCCTTGCCGCTGTATCGGCCGCAAGCTTCAGAGGGGGGGTGCGAAAGAGTCGCTTCGGTCATCGAGCGTACTTATTTGTCAGGTGGGCGGCCTTTGCTACTCAGTTGCGTCCTTCCAATAGGTTCAGGCCGCCCGCCTGCCCCGGTCGCGGCAGCTCAGTGCCTCTGGGAGCTCAAAGTCTGGCACGCCCCTTGCTCAAAGGCCCTCATCTGTCGATTCCGGCAATCTTTGTCCGACGACTTTTTGACACTTTGAACAGGAGTCCCGCCATGAGTCAACTCAGCCAAACCTTGATGTCCGAGGCCTTGCGGGGTCGGATGTTGAGCGACCGTGAGGTTTCCCGCTTCTCGGCCACAGAAATCCGTGAAGCGATTGCCGATCTGGTCCTGCAGGGCCGCATGGACCTGGCCGGTGCCCTGGGCGATGCAGGCTACAGCTTGTATCCAGACAGCGAAGACATCTTGGCCATGGTGGCCTTGCTGGCGGAAACCCGTCAGGACTGGACAACCGCCGAGGAAATGCTGGCCAAGCTGCTGCTCAAGCAGGGTTGCGAAGCGCCTGTGGCCAGCTGGCAGCACTACATCCGGGTGCTGCGCTGCCTCTGCGAGTGGAAATCGGCGCTGATGATCACCGAGCGCGCGCTGGAGTTCTATCCCGGCCACCCTGCGCTGATGGAGGAGCTTCGCTCTCTGGAATTGCAGATTGGCGATGCCGAGCCCCTGCAGAACAACGACACCCGCCATTGATTGGCGAGCCTGAACCCAAGTTATCTCCGACAGGAGTCATGTCATGACCGTCATCAATACCAATGTCAAGTCACTGATTTCGCAGAATGCCTTGACCAAAAATAGCCGGGCTCTGTCCGCTGCCATGGAGCAGCTGTCAACTGGCAAGCGGATCAATTCCGCCAAGGACGATGCGGCCGGCCTGGCGATCTCCTCGCGGATGACCTCTCAAATTCGCGGTCTCGATCAGTCCATACGCAACGGTAACGATGCTGCCGCCATGCTGCAGACGGCCGAGGGCGCGCTGATCGAGTTGACCAATATGCTGCAGCGTATGCGCGAGCTGTCTGTACAGGCGGCCAACGACACCTACGCGCCGGAAGACCGCAGCTACCTGAATCAGGAATTTCAGCAACTCAAGGACGAGGTTCACCGTATCACCCGGGCGACCCAGTGGAACGGCATGAATATTCTGGATGGCTCTTTTGTGGGCGATCAGGGCGTAGCGGGCAAGTTTGCCTTTCAGGTGGGGGCCAATGAGGGGCAGGTGATCACGCACACCCTCGGTGACATCGGTTTCCGGGAGCCTGCCATCGCCAGAGAGATTACGCAAGCTGGCACTAGCGGTGCTTCTGGTGTTCCAGAGGAGGGCACGATCACCCTCTCGGGCGAATACCGGGCTGGAGACACACTCTCCATCGTGTTGGGCAGCAAGACGTACGCCATTACGGTGCCCGCGCAATTTCCCAGTGGCTACACGAATGCGGGCGAAGACCTGGTCATCCCCGATGATTCAGATGCCACACTCGTTAACTTGACCAGCTATGTTGCAGAGTTTCTTGACGCGGCCAGCGGAACCACCGTTGACGCGGCGGTCTCTTCCTCGTCCTCTTCGGTCATTGAATACACAAAGTTGACCAACGGCGCCCTGTCACCGGCGACGGTGGCCGCTACCGTGGTTGGCGATGGAGCTCTGAGTGCCATCAAGGACCTCGATATCCTGACCACGCCAAACGCCAGTGATGCCCTGGGTGCGCTGGACGACAGCATCGACACCATCAACAGCTCTCGCGCGGATATCGGTGCGGTGATCAACCGTCTGACCTACGCGGTGGACAACCTCACCAATGTGTCGCAGTACACCAGTGCCTCGCGCAGCACGATTCAGGATGCTGACTACGCCAAGGCCAGTTCAGAGTTGGCGCGTACGCAGATCATTCAGCAGGCGGCGACGGCAGTACTGGCTCAGGCCAACACCCAGGCGCAGACCGTGCTCAAGCTGTTGCAGTAATTCTGTCTTGCGCCTGCAGCCACGCATGATGGCTGAGCGCAAAAAGTCTCAATCCCATGTCAGCGCCCCTTGATCCACTGGCGCCGGCTCGCGGCCCCAATTGCTATGCCTGCAAGCACTTTGCAGTGAGCTGGGACGCCTCGCTTCCGTATTCCTGCCGATTGATGGGCTTCAAGTCCCGTGGTTTGCCTGCCATAGAGGTGCTGCGAGCCGATGGTGTGTTTTGCCGTGGCTTTGCCGCAAAGGGTGCGGTGTCGGCCGCTGCGCCCCAGGAGTCGGGCGTTATCAGGGTGGTCAGTGCACGGCCAGATGAGCCGGAGGCAGTGATCGATCGTAAGCCCTTGGTGGGCCGTCGCAGCCGGTCGGTTTGGTCGGCGTGAACCAAGGGCGGCGCGCGAGGGAGGCCCTGTCGCCGCGAGGGCGGGGCTCCTACATGCCCCGCATCGAGGCCTTATCGCCGCGAGGGCGCGGCTCCTACATGCCCCGCATCGAGGCCTTATCGCCGCGAGGGCGCGGCTCCTACATGCCCCGCATCGAGGCCCTATCGCCGCGAGGGCGCGG
>CAYPSU010000011.1:0-691 GCA_964413475.1 uncultured Polaromonas sp.
GGTCTGCGCGGGCGCGACCGTGATCGAATCACCCGTGTGCACACCCATCGGGTCGAGGTTTTCGATCGAGCAGACGATGATGCAGTTGTCCTTTTTGTCGCGCACCACCTCCATCTCGAACTCTTTCCAGCCCACCAGAGATTCTTCAATCAACAGTTCATGCGTGGGCGAAGCCTCCAGGCCGCGTTTGCAGATGGTTTCGAATTCTTCGGCGTTGTAGGCAATGCCGCCACCTGTACCGCCCAGGGTGAAGCTGGGCCGGATCACCGTCGGGAAGCCCACTTGCTTTTGCACCGCCCAGGCCTCCTCCATGCTGTGGGCGATCCCCGAGCGGGCAGAGCCCAACCCGATCGAGGTCATGGCCTCCTTGAATTTTTGCCGATCCTCGGCTTTGTCGATGGCCTCGGGGCTCGCGCCAATGAGCTCTACGTTGAATTTGGCAAGCACGCCATGGCGCCAAAGATCAAGAGCGCAGTTGAGCGCAGTTTGTCCGCCCATGGTGGGCAAGATCGCATCAGGCCGCTCCTTGGCGATAATTTTTTCAACCGTCTGCCAGGTAATAGGCTCGATATAGGTCACGTCGGCGGTGGCCGGATCGGTCATGATCGTGGCCGGATTGCTGTTGACCAGGATGACTTTGTAGCCCTCTTCACGCAAGGCCTTGCAGGCCTGCACCCCGGAATAGTCGAAT
>CAYPSU010000011.1:701-19336 GCA_964413475.1 uncultured Polaromonas sp.
CCAGCGCCGATGATCAGAATGCTTTTGATGTCTGTGCGCTTAGGCATGCGCCTTCTCCTTTGCCTGCTCCATCAGCGCGGTGAAACGGTCGAACAAATAGGCAATGTCATGCGGCCCCGGCGAGGCCTCAGGGTGCCCCTGGAAACAAAAGGCGGGCTTGTCAGTGCGAGCCAGTCCTTGCAGGGTGCCATCAAACAGACTGACATGGGTGGCCCTCAAATTCGAAGGCAAAGACGTTTCATCCACCGCAAAGCCGTGGTTCTGGCTGGTGATGCTGACCCGACCGCTATCAAGATCTTTAACCGGGTGGTTGGCGCCGTGATGACCAAACTTCATTTTGAACGTGTGCGCGCCAGAGGCCAGCGCCATGATCTGATGGCCCAGACAAATGCCAAAGGTAGGCAGCCCACTGTCCATCAAGGTGCGCGCAGCCTCAATCGCGTAATCGCAGGGCTGCGGATCACCGGGCCCATTGGAGAGAAACACACCGTCAGGCCGCAGCGCCAAGGCCTGCGCGGCCGGAGTCTGCGCAGGCACCACGGTGACTTGGCAGCCCCGCTCGGCCAGCATGCGCAGAATGTTCTTCTTAACGCCGAAATCGTAAGCCACCACATGAAAGCGCGGGGCCTGCAGACGGCCATAGCCGCCCTCAAGCTTCCACTCGGTCTGATTCCATTCATAGGGCTGTGCCGTCGTCACCACACGGGCCAGATCCAATCCAGCCATGCTGGGAGCCGCTTGAGCAGCCGATCGGGCCTGCGCAATTTGCGCTTCAGTCACAGCCTGCCCTATCGGTAGGCTCAGGATGCAGCCGTTTTGCGCGCCATGGGTGCGCAAATGGCGGGTGAGTGCGCGGGTGTCCACGTTGGCAATGGCCACCGTGGAACTGGCCTTGAGGTAGGCTGACAGATCCTGGGTTTGACGGAAATTGGAGGCTCGCTGGGGTAAGTCCCGGATGATCAAACCCGCTGCATGAACTCTGGCGGCCTCCACATCTTCAGAGTTGACCCCGTAGTTTCCAATGTGGGGATAGGTGAGCGTGACGATCTGTTGGCAGTAGCTCGGATCTGTGAGAATTTCCTGGTAGCCGGTCATGGCGGTGTTGAACACCACTTCGCCGACCGCAGAGCCACTGGCTCCGATGGAATTGCCCACAAAAACCGTGCCGTCTGCAAGGGCCAGGATTGCCGCTGGATTGTTTGCCTGGAGGGACAAGAGCACTGGGTTCTCCGTGTGGTTGACGGTTCGCCCGGTCGCTCGCGCGCGAGGATGCCTGCATCCCTGCGGCGCTGGCTGTTTCTTGTGTGAAGGTCGGCTTTTGCGGCGCCCGGGCGAGGCTGAAACTGAAAAGCCTCTGATTATAGTCTGGCCGCAGCAGGCTCTCTCGGAGGCCCAAGACTCGACAGGGCACTGGCATACAGGCAAACGGCGGCCGCAGCGGCCACATTCAGGGATTCCTGCCCGCCGGGCTGGATGATGCGAACCGCGCGCGTGGCTCGGGCCAGCAGAGGTGATGCGACCCCCTGCCCCTCATGCCCGAAGACCCAGACGCAGGGCCAGGGCAGGGCCTGCTCGTGCAGCGCCTGCTCTGCATGCGAACTGGTGACCAGAACCGGTGGGGCCAGAGCCTCGGTATCCTCAATCCGCAAACCCTCAAACAACTGCAAGGAAAAGTGTGCACCCATGCCCGCCCGAAGGACCTTGCCAGAGCCTAGCGCAGCACAGCCCTGCAGAGCCAGCACCTGGGTAAAACCGAAGGCAGCTGCGCTGCGCAAAATCGAACCTACGTTGCCAGCGTCCTGCACCCGGTCTAGCACCACGGTGGCTACATCTGTGCGCCAGGGGCCGACGTCATCCCAGCCCAAAACCGCCCCCACATGGGCCGGTGATTCAAGCGCCGTGAATTCACGCCACAGCGTATCGGGCAGCACCACCGTCCGATCGGCCTGGGCTTGCCACTGGGCCAGCACACGGTCCTGCAGGGACTCGGATACGACCAGGGTTTGCAGGCGCCGCCCGCTGGCCACAGCAGCGGCCAGTAAATGTTCCCCTTCAATCCAGATTTGGCCCTGCTTGCGATAAGCCCCACTGTCTTGGGCCAGGCGGCGCAAGTCCTTGAGCCAGGGGTTGGCTCGGGAGCTGATGAAGTCGGCAGGCCTCATGTCTTCAAACGCGCTATGGGGCAGAGACGACGCGAGCCACCGGCGCAAACGATCGACGATGCTCGGGGCAAGCTCCATGCACACTCAATGCCGCCAAATGCTCGGCGGTGCCATAGCCTTTATGGCTTGCAAAGCCGTACTGCGGATAGACCTGATGATACTGCTCGCACCAGCGGTCTCGAGTGACTTTGGCAACGATAGACGCCGCCGAAATCGCGGGGATGCGCGCATCGCCGCCGACAATCGCTTCAGCCAGCATAGGCAGCCTGGGCAAACGGTTCCCATCAACCAGCACCTTGACCGGTTTCAATCGCAAACCCTGCACCGCCCGCTGCATGGCCAGCAAGCTCGCCTGCAGAATATTGAGCGCATCAATTTCAGCAACGCTCGCTTGCCCAACCGCGCAGCACAGCGAGTTGGCCATGATCTGATCGTACAACCGCTCGCGGCGCGACGCGCTAAGCGTCTTGGAGTCAGCCAAGCCCTGAATCGGCCGCAGGTCGTCAAGAATGACCGCAGCGGCCACCACCGGTCCAGCCAGAGGGCCACGGCCCGCTTCATCAACGCCCGCGTGCAGGCCTGGGGTGTCCCAGCCCAGTACCGCCTGTTCAGGGATGGATGATGTTCTCGATGGCATCGCAGGCCAGCCGAGCCGTGTCACGGCGCAGTTGCAGATGAAGTTGCTCAAACCGTTCAACCAGGGCCTGACACTGCTGCGGACTGTCCAGCCATTGCAGCAGGGCATCGGCCAAAGCAGTCGCCGTCGCCCGCTCCTGAATCAATTCCGGTACCACAAAATCTCGGCACAAAATATTGGGCAGGCCCACCCAGGGTTGCAACTGCTTGCGACGCATGATTTGCCAGCTCAGCCAGGGCATGTGATAAGCAATCACCATGGGGCGCTTGAACAGGGCCGCCTCCAGTGTGGCCGTACCACTGGCCACTAGCGCCGCATCACAAGCCTCGAGCACGGTATGCGACTGCCCCTCAACCAGCAGCAGCCTCTGGCGCTCGGCCGCTGACAGGCCGGCCCCAGAAACAGCCACTTCCATCTGCACTCGGAGGGCTGAAAGTACGGGAATGACAAACCTCAGGTCCGGGCGTTGCCTGAGCAAGATCTTGGCAGCCGCTAAAAACCGCGGAGCCAGATGCTCGATCTCGGATCGCCGACTGCCTGGCAGCAACGCGATGACCGTCTCCTCTTGCGGCAAGTTCAAACTGATGCGCGCGGCCTGACGATCGGGCTGCACGGGAATCATGTTAGCCAGCGGATGTCCGACGAACGTTGCTGACACACCGTGATCGGCCAGCAATGCGGGCTCAAAGGGAAAGATGCAGAGCACATGTTCAGCAGCGCGTCTGAGTTTTTCCACTTTTCGCGCACGCCAGGCCCAAAAAGAGGGGCTGACGAAGTGCACGGTCGGGACACCTGCTGAACGCAAGGCAATTTCAAGATCTAAGTTGAAGTCGGGGGCATCCACACCCAAAAACAGATGGGGAGGACGGGCCAGCAAACGCTGCCTCAACTGCCTCCGAATCGAGAGCAATTCGGGCAAATGGGGCAAGACCTCCACATAACCGCGTACGGCGAGTTTTCGCTCGGGCCACCAAGCTTGAAAATTCTCGGCCACCATCGCAGACCCGCCAATACCGACACTTTGCAGGTGCGGCCAACGCTGCCGGCAGGCCCGCAAGATTGCCGCACCCAAAAGATCGCCTGAGGTCTCGCCGGCCACCATGGCCAAGGTGAGCGATTCAGACATGGCCTCAGCGAACGATACCGCGCTCAGCGGTATCCAGGAAAGCGAGCATCAAATCGAGATCGGCATCGAAATCCTGAGAACTCCCGCGCTGAGACCGCAGAGCCTGCTGGGCATCGGCCAGGCTCAAGCCCTGACGGTAAAGCAGGCGGTACATGCGCTTGACCGCTGTAATCCGCTCATCGCTGAAGCCTCGCCGGCGCAGGCCCTCGGCATTGATACCCTGGGCCTGGGCTGGATTGCCCACCGCATTGACAAAGGGAGGGACGTCCTGAGACAGGCGAGTTTGAAATCCAGCCATCGCGTGCGCCCCGATACGGACAAACTGGTGCACACCCGTCAGCCCGCCCAGAACGACCCAGTCACCGACATGCACATGACCGCCGAGCTGCGTGGCATTGGCGATGATGCAATGGTTGCCCACCCTGCAATCGTGAGCCACATGGACATAGGCCATGATCCAGTTGTCATCCCCGATACGGGTCACCCCACCACCCCCCGGTGAGCCGATGTTGAACGTGCAAAACTCCCGGATGGTATTGCGATCGCCAATATGCAGTTCGCAAGGCTCTCCAGCGTACTTTTTATCCTGCGGGATCGCCCCGATCGAACTGAACTGAAAGATACGATTGTCGCAACCGATCACCGTGCGTCCCTCGATCACGCAGTTGGCGCCAATCGAGGTTCCCCGGCCGATCCGCACATGCGGCCCAACCAGGGCGAACGGGCCGATCGTCACATCTGCGCCGATTTCAGCGGCAGGATCGACGATAGCCGAGGGATGAATCTGCGTCATGGCAACTCCAGGCCGGGATACAGAGTCAGGCGACCGTGCGCATGGTGCACATCAACTCCGCTTCACAGGCCAACTCACCGGCCACACGGGTCACGCCCTTGAACTTGTAGATGCCCGCCCTGGCACGATCGAGAAAGATCTCCATCTCCAGCTGGTCGCCCGGCTCTACCGGCCGCTTGAAGCGAGCCGCATCAATACCCGCGAAGTAGTAGACCGTTTTGTCATCGATCTCAACGCCAGCTGCATCGAAGGCCAACAAGGCTGCTGCCTGCGCCATCGCCTCGAGCATCAGCACGCCGGGCATGACTGGACGATAGGGGAAATGCCCCTGAAAAAACGGTTCATTGATGGTCACATTCTTAAGGGCCACGATACGCTTGCCCTTGTCGATCTCCACAACGCGATCGACCATCAGGAATGGATACCGGTGCGGAAGCTTCTTGAGGATTTGATGAATATCCATCACGCGTCCTTGTTGTATTGCATTGACAGACGGGCCTCCAGGCGTTTGATGCGCTCGCGCAATCCGTGCAACTGCTTGAGCGTTGCAGCATTTTTCTCCCAATCCGCATTTTCGTCGATGGGAAACAAACCGGTATAGAGGCCCGGCTTAGAAATGGAGCGGGTGACGACCGAAGCGGCCGACACATGAACACCATCGGCCAGACTGAGATGCCCCAGTACCACCGCTCCACCTCCGATGCTGCAGTGGGCGCCAATACGCGCACTGCCAGCCACCCCTACGCATCCGGCCATGGCCGTGTGCGCACCCACATGCACGTTGTGGCCGATTTGAATCAGGTTATCGAGCTTAACGCCGTCTTCAATCACCGTATCTCCAAGAGCTCCGCGATCGACACAGGTATTGGCTCCAATCTCCACATCATCCCCGATTACCACGGAGCCGAGCTGTTCAATCTTCTCCCACCGGCCCGACGCCGGTGCAAAACCGAAGCCGTCCGCACCGATCACGACGCCCGAATGCAAAATGCACTTTTGACCCAGCCGGCAGCCCGGTCCCACGGTGACCCGGGGAGCCAGCGTGGTAAAGGCCCCGATCACGGCCCCCTCACCCACAAGCGAATGCGCGCCGATGATCGACCCCTCGCCGACCCATGCGTCGGCCTCCAGCACCGCAAAAGCGCCGACGCTGGCACTGGCGTGTACCCGTGCCTGGGGATGGACAAAGGCAGACGGGTGAACGCCGGGCGCCCTCGGCCGGGCTTGGTGCTTCTTCCAGACTTGGGTCACCCGGGCAAAATACAGATAAGGCTCTTCGACCACAATCGCTGGTCCGCGCTGCAAAGCTGCAGACTCCAAAGCTGGGGAAACAATCACGCAGGCCGCCGATGAGGATGCGAGCTTATTCAGGTACTTGGGATGGCTGAGGAAACTTAGCTCGCGAGGGCCGGCCGATTCAAGCGGCGCCAGGGCCTCTATGGGAAGGTCGGCAGGACCGAGCAATCGGGCCTGAAATTGGGCCGAAAGCGCTTGGACGATTTGACCGAGAAGCAGCATCAGCCCGTCGGCTTGGGGCAAAGGCGCCGTTCAGCGCGACCCGGGGTTACCGAGCAATTTGATCACCTTGTCCGTGATGTCGTGCTTCGGGTTGATGTAGACCGCTTCCTGGATGATCAAATCGAACTTTTCCGTCTCGGCCAAGGTCTTGACGGCCCGGTTGGCCCTGTCAATGATGGCCTGCAATTCTTCGTTTTTGCGGTTGTTGAGGTCTTCCTGGAACTCACGACGCTTGCGCTGAAACTCTCGATCTTGATCGACCAACTGCTTCTGACGGGCGGCCCGCTGACTCTCCGACAGGGTCGGCCCCTCGCGCTCAAGCCGATCTGAAAGATTCTTGATCTGGTTACCCAGGTCGTTGATTTCCTTCTCCCGCTTGCCGAACTCGGTTTCGAGTTTGGTCTGCGCGCTCTTGGCGGGACCGGATTCACGCACGATGCGGTCGAGATTGACGATCCCGACCTTGAATTCCTGAGCCCAAGAGCCCTGGGCCAGGCAGGTCAGGGCAATGCAAAAAACCAAGGAACGAATGCGATTGATCATCAGAAGGCCGTACCGATCTGAAACTGGAAAGACTGTATTCTATCTTGGGGTTCCCTCTTGAGGGGCCGTCCGAAGGCAAATCGCAGGGGCCCCACGGGCGAGATCCAACTCACGCCCAAGCCAGTGGAGGCGCGCAAATCCTGAAAACGTAACGGGGAATCATCGGCAAACACATTCCCGGCGTCGACAAAACCGAACACGCGCAGGGTACGGTCGTTACCCGCCCCCGGAAAAGGCGCTATCAATTCAGCATTGAGGGTGATTTTCTTGGCCCCACCCCGCGCGGCTCCGTTCGAGTAGCGGGGACCCAATGAGCCCTGTTCGAAGGCTCTGACTGAACCAAGGCCACCCGAGTAGAAATTCTTAAGAACCGGATAGGACTGCCCACCCAGGCCTTTGCCCCAGCCGAATTCACCATTGAGGCCTACAGTAAAGCGACGATCCAGCGGGATGTAGTTTTGCAATTGATAAACCGCCCGGACGTACTTCACATCACCAGCAGCCCCCCAATCGCTGTTGAGCCGCTGGTACCAGCCCTTGGTCGGCACCAGGGCACTGTCACGTTCGTCGCGCTGCCATCCGATCGACAGGGGAAAGGACTGCGCCTTGCCGCCATATTGCGCCGTAAATTCCTGCAGACCCGGGTTGGAGCCCGGCGTGATGGCCCAGGTCTCGGCCCCCAAGCCGAAAAAGACCGTATCGTTTTCAGTAAAGGGAACGCCAAATCGAACGCTACCGCCCTGGGTCTTGATCGAATAATCACTGGCCTCACCGGCCAGCGGTCTGCTGGTGCGACTGAAAATATCAAAGGCGCGCGAGACACCATCGGCGGTGAAATAGGGGTCGACAGTCGTCAGCACCAACTGCCGGCTGGACTTGCTCGTGTTGAGTTCGAGTCCAAGGTAATTACCGCTTCCAAAAACGTTCTCCTGCCGAACCGCAGCCATCAGGGTAATGTTCTCAGAGGTCGAGTAGCCCGCGCCAATCTGCAAATTGCCGGTCGGCTTTTCTGCCACCGTGAAGTTGACGTCAACCTGATCCGGAGTGCCGGGTACGTCCTGGGTCTCCACATCAACCTGGGTGAAAAAACCGAGTCGATCGACCCGCTCTCGAGAGACGCGAATTCGGTCGCTGTCGTACCAGGAGGACTCAAACTGACGGAACTCACGGCGAACCACCTCATCACGGGTGCGCGTGTTGCCAGCCACATTGATGCGCCGCACATAGGCGCGGCGAGCTGGCTCGGCCTGCAAAACGAAGGCAACCCGATTCTGCTTGCGGTCGATCTCGGGCACCGCCTCCACGCGGGCAAACGCGTAGCCAAAACGCCCGAAATAATCCGAGAAGGCTTTGGTGGTCTGGGCCACCTGGTCCGCGTTGTAAGACTGTCCGGGCTTGATGGTGACCAGGGACTTGAATTCATCCTCACGCCCCAGGTAATTGCCGGCCAGCGTGATACCCGAGACGACAAAACGCTCACCCTCGGTGATGTTGATCGTCACCAAGATCTGCTGCCGGTCGGGCGCAATGGCCACCTGAGTCGAATCAATTCGGAAATCCAGATAGCCCCGGTTCAAATAGTACGAGCGCAGCGTTTCGAGATCGGCGTTGAGCTTGACCCGCGAATACCGGTCCGACTTGGTATACCAGCTCAGCCAACTGCCGTCGTTCAAATCAAACAGGTCCAGCAGCGTACTTTCCTTGAAGGCCCTGGCCCCGACGATGCGAAGCTCCTTGATCTTGGCCACCTGGCCCTCGGTCACAGTGAAAGTCAGGTTGACCCGGTTGCGCTCGATGGGCGTGACCGTTGTCACCACTTGCGCGCCGTAAAGACTCCGGTTGATGTACTGACGTTTGAGCTCCTGCTCGGCCTTGTCAGCCAAGGCGCGGTCAAAAGGCTGGCCCTCGAACAGACCCGATTCACGCAGGGCCTTGCGAAGTACGTCCTTGTCGAACTCCTTGATGCCCACGAAGTTGACATCGGCGACAACCGGCCTTTCCTCGACGATCACCACCAGAACATCGGCACTGACCTCGAGCCTGACATCCTTGAACAATCCCAGTGCGAATAAGGCCCTGATCGCTGCCGAGCCCTTTTCGTCAGTGAAGGTCTCGCCCACGCGCAGGGGGATAGAGGCAAAGATGGTGCCGGGCTCCACCCGCTGCAAGCCTTCAACCCGAATATCACGCATGACGAAGGGCTCCACCGCCCAGGACAGGGCCGAAGCCAGCAGGCCGGCCAGCAGGATGGATCCCGACCGCAATTTCAATCGTTGAAGGACTTGATTCATGAAAATTCAGAGAAACGCTGACGAAGCCCGGTTCACTCAGGTCAGCAGACGGACGAGATCATTAAACAGAGCGATGAACATCAGCGCCGCGAGCAAGGCAATTCCTGCTCGCTGCAAACGCTCCATCACCACCTCAGAGAGACTGCGCCCCGTTACGAATTCCCAGAGATAATACATCAGGTGCCCTCCGTCGAGGATGGGTAAAGGCAGCAGGTTCAGCACTCCCAAACTCACGCTGATCATGGCCAGAAACAGAAGATAGGCAGTCAATCCCTGATCGGCCGATTTTCCCGCATAGTCGGCAATGGTCAGCGGGCCACTGAGGTTCTTCAGCGAAGCCTCCCCGATGACCATCTTACCCAGCGTGCGCAAGGTCAACACGCTGAATTCCCAGGTCCGGGTCCAGCCTTCCCAAAGCGCACCAGGCAGATCTTCCTGCACCCGCACTGTCTGCGGGGGCTCGCCGACGAAGGCTCCGATGCGGCCAAAACGCAAACCTCCCTCCTCTCGGATCTGCGGCCGAACCTGCAACTCGAGGGGCCGTCCCGAGCGCTCGATCTGCCAGCTTTGTGTCTGCCCTGAGTCAGAACGGCGAATCAGATCACGAAGCTGCGCGGCGTCGTTGATGCTGCGGCCATCGACGCGCAGCACCAGATCACCCGACTGCAATCGGGCCTGCTCAGCCGCTCCACCAGGCTGCAGGTTTCCAATCACCGGCCGGCTATAGGTGCCAACCAAACCCACTTGGCGAAAGAAGGCCGCATTTATTTCGGCCTGTTCCAGACCTTGTAAATCGAGGGTCACTTCTCGAGTGCCTTCCCGGTCCGGCTGGGGCCGGAGAGTCAGCGTCAAAGACTGGCCCTCCAAAGCTGCCTTGGCCAGATGCCAGCGCAAATCACCGAAGGAACGTATCGGCTCAGAGGCCTGTTGCCCAAGGGAAGCCTGGACCACCAGCTCACCCGATCGAAGACCCGCCGCCTCGGCCAAGGACCCCGCCGAAGGGGTGGCCAGAATCGCCCTGGGTTCCTCAACGCCCATCCAGCTGACGGCGGCATACAGGACCACGGCCAGCAGCAAATTGGCCAGCGGCCCGGCGGCAACCACTGCGGCCCGGGAACGCAAGGGCTGGGTATTGAAGGCCTGATGACGCTCGGCCGGATCGACAAAGCCCTCGCGCTCATCGAGCATCTTCACATAGCCACCCAGAGGCACGATACCGATGACAAATTCGGTCGGCTTGCCCGGCAAACGCCAGCTCAGGATAGGTCGCCCAAAACCAATGGAAAACCGCAGCACCCTGACACCGCAAGCCAGAGCCACACGGTAGTGTCCATATTCGTGGATGGCAATCAGCAGGCCCAGCGCCAGCACAAAGGCCAGGACTGTGGTCATGAAAGGGCCATCTTCTGAACCAGGGCGCGAGCTTGCTCACGCGCCTCCTTATCCACGGCGAGCAAATCGTCCAGACCCCCGACCGGCGGTGCCGACCATCCCTCGAGTGCCGCCCGATTGATCAGATGGATTTGATCGAAGCGAATCCGTTGATCCAAAAAGGCCTGGACCGCCACTTCATTGGCGGCATTGAGCACGGCGGTGCCGCCCGGCGGACCTCCAAGCACATCCCAGGCCAATTGCAGCCCCGGAAAGCGCTTCGGGTCGGGAGCCTCAAAAGTCATTGCGGGCAAGGCCTTGAAGTCCAGGGCTCGAGCCCCTGAGTCCACCCGCTCCGGCCAAGACAGCCCGTAGGCAATCGGCACCCGCATGTCTGGCGTCCCCATCTGCGCCACCACCGAGGTGTCGCGATACTGAACAAAAGAATGGATGATGCTCTGAGGATGGATGACCACCTCAATCTGCGCGGGCTGCATGCTGAAGAGATAACGGGCCTCAATGACCTCCAGGGCCTTGTTCATCATGGTGGCCGAATCCACCGAAATCTTGCGACCCATGACCCAGTTCGGATGTTTGCAAGCCTGCTCCACCGTAACCTCACGCAGAGTGGATACATCGCGCTCACGAAACGGGCCTCCGGACGCGGTCAGGACGATCTTTTCGACCCGCGCGGACCAGGTTTGAGGATCATCCGGCAAAGACTGGAAAATCGCCGAATGCTCACTGTCGATCGGCAGCAGCTTGGCCCCCCCCTGATGGACGGCCGAAAGGAAGACCTCACCGCCCACCACCAGCGCCTCCTTGTTGGCCAACAAGAGGCGCTTGCCAGATCGCGCGGCAGCCAGACAAGCTGGCAGGCCAGCGGCGCCGACGATCGCTGCCATAACGATGGGGGCACGCTCATCGCTGGCAATGCGCTCCAAAGCGTCAGCCCCCGCGAGAACGCGGGTCTTCGAGCCCGCAGCCCGGAGACGATCCTCCAGTTGGCGGGCTGCCAGAGGATCGCTCATGACCGCATGAACCGGCCCGAAACGCTGACACTGTTCAAACATCAGGTCGATTCGGGTTGCCGCGCTGAGGGCGAAGACCTGAAAAAGATCAGGGTGACGGGCCACGACGTCCAGCGTGTTGACTCCGATCGAGCCGGTTGATCCCAGGATGGTGATACCTTGCTTCATCCGCCCGCCCCCCGATGACTCAGCAGCATCATGGCCAGAGGTAGCACAGGCAGCAAGGCGTCGACCCGGTCGAGCACGCCGCCATGCCCCGGCAGCAGGCCACTGGAGTCCTTGACCCCCGCGTTACGCTTGAGCAGAGACTCCACCAAATCCCCGACGATACTCATCGCCGTCAGGAATAACAGAGCCAGGGCCAACAACACAGTTCCATACCGATGGAGCAGCTGGCCGTGAATGCCGCGCTCGGCTACAGGCAATCCGAGAGCAATCTCAACGGCCGACCAGACCAGGCCGAGCAATAACACCGCCAGCGCACCGCCCAGAGCCCCTTCCCAACTCTTGCCCGGACTGATCGCGGGAGCCAGCTTGCGGCTGATCCAGCGGCCGCCGCAAGCGTGACCGACAAAGTAGGCCGCCACATCGGCCATCCACACCAGGGTCAGCACCGAAAGAAGCATGTCAACGCCCAGGGCTCGAGCTTGAACCAAGGCCAACCACGCCGCCCACAGCAGCAAAATGCCCAAGACGCACCGTAAGGCGCGGTTCAGGTCATGCCAGGCCGCCTGCCCTCGCGCCAACAGCAGAGCACCGCCCAAAACCCAGACCAAGCCGGCCAGGTTCCAGAGCCAGGACAGGTTTTGATCCAGGAGCCCGACAGCCCAGGACCCGCCGCTGATCAGAGCAAAGACCACAGCCAGCCCGAGGCCGCCGTGTTTGTCCAGACCGTTCAAGCGCCCCCATTCCCAGGCTGCAGCGGTCATCAGCAGCAAGGTCAGAGCATAAAAAGCCCGGCTGTCCGACTGGAAGAGAGCTGGCAAAAAAATCGCCAACAGGATCACGGCAGTGATGATGCGCTGCCGTAGCATGGATGTGGAACGGGGCGGTCTTCAGACCGCCATGATGTCCTGTTCTTTGGACGTCACCAGTTTGTCCACCTCCGCAATGTAGCGGTCTGTGAATTTCTGAATGTCGTCCTGGGCGCGGCGTTCCTCGTCCTCAGAGGCCTGCTTGTCCTTGACCAGCTTCTTCACGCCCTCATTGGCATCCCGCCGCAGGTTGCGAATGGCGATCTTGGCGTGCTCACCCTCGCCGCGGACCACCTTGGTCAGTTCCTTGCGTCGCTCCTCGGTCATCGGCGGCATAGGGACCCGGATCAAATCGCCCTGGGAGGCCGGATTGAGTCCGAGATCCGAATCGCGAATGGCTTTTTCAATCTTGGCGCCCATGCCTTTCTCCCACGGAGCCACACCGATGGTCCGGGCATCGAGTAAGGACACATTGGCCACCTGGCTGATGGGGAGCATCGATCCGTAATACTCCACCTGTACCGTATCGAGCAGGCCAGGGTTGGCCCGGCCCGTACGCACCTTGGTCAAGCTGGACTTGAAAGCCTCGACCGACTGCTGCATCTTGTGTTCAGCGTTCTTCTTGATGTCCTGAATGCTCATGATGGAAAAAGCGGTAAGGGGAATCAGACATGAACCAGCGTGCCCTCATCCTCGCCGAGCACCACGCGCTTGAGCGCGCCGCCCTTGAAGATGGAGAACACCTTCACCGGCAGTTTCTGGTCGCGACAAAGCGCAAAGGCCGTGGCATCCATCACTTCAAGATTGCGATTCATGGCTTTCAAGACGACCTGCGCACCAATTTCGGCCCCCCGCAGGGCGTCGGCGGTGTCGGTGGTGAAAAAGGGGTTACCAGTACCCGCAGCGAAGATCACCACCTTGCCTTCTTCGAGGTATTGCAGAGCCTTGGGTCGGACATAAGGTTCGACCACTTGCTCGATGGCAATGGCTGACATGACGCGGGCAGTCAGCCCGGCTTTGTCCATCGTGTCGGCCAGCGCCAGCGCATTCATCACCGTGGCCAACATACCCATGTAGTCGGCGGTGGCGCGGTCCATGCCCACCGAACCGCCGGCCACACCTCGGAAGATATTTCCCCCACCAATGACCACCGCCACCTCAACGCCCATCCGGGTGACCTCGGCGATCTCCTCCACCATGCGCACAATGGTGGCGCGATTGATGCCAAAAGCGTCTTCACCCATAAGGGCTTCACCGGAGAGCTTGAGCAAGATGCGCGAATAGGCTGGCATGGGCGTCCTATGAAGTGACCCGAAGTTTAGCGCCTCGCTCGAGGCCTCGATCAAGCCCCCTTGGCAGCAGCGACCTGAGCGGCCACCTCGGCAGCAAAGTCATCGACCTTCTTCTCTATGCCCTCGCCAACCACGTAAAGGGTAAAACCGTGCACCTGGGTGTGCTTTTCCTTGAGCATCTGTTCGACGGTTTGCTTGTCGTTCTTGACAAACGGCTGATTGAAGAGGGAAACCTCCTTCAAGAATTTTTGTACGGATCCATCGATCATCTTGGCTGCAATCTCGGCAGGCTTGCCCGATTCTGCCGCCTTGGCAGTGGCCACGGAGCGTTCGCGCTCGATCAGTTCAGCCGGCACGTCGGCACTGGTCAAAGAGACCGGCTTCATCGCTGCAACGTGCATCGCCACGTCTTTGGCGGCAGCATCATCGCCCTCGTATTCCACCACCACGCCGATGCGGGTGCCGTGCAGATAAGCCGCGAGCTTGCGACCCGCATCGAAGCGCTTGAAGCGTCGCACCGACATGTTCTCGCCAATCTTGCCGATCAACCCCTTGCGAACATCTTCAACGGTTGGCCCGAAACCATCGAGAGCGAAGGGCAAGCCACCCACGGCAGCCACATCGGCCGGGTTGGAACGGGCCACGCCTGCAGCGACGGCCTGAGCGAGGGCCAAAAAGCTTTCATTTTTGGTGACGAAGTCGGTCTCACAGTTGACTTCAACCAAAGCCCCCACACCCCCGTCCATATGCACCGCGACCACCCCCTCGGCGGTGACACGGGAGGCCGCCTTGCCAGCCTTGCTGCCGAGCTTGACCCGCAACAGTTCCTCGGCCTTGGCCATATCGCCATTGGCCTCGGTCAGGGCCTTCTTGCACTCCATCATGGGAGCATCCGTCTTGGCGCGTAGTTCAGCGACCATGCTTGCGGTGATTGCCATTTTGTGTTCTCCTAAAAACTAGCAACTGGATGGGCCTGGATGCCTGGCTGGCAACTGGCCATGACTTGAAAAAAAGGGGCTACGCGAGCCCCTTGTTGCGACGGTCGGCGCGCGAACTCAAGCCGGGCTTTCCACCTCGACAAATTCGTCGCTGCCTTCAGCGGGCTTGACGATCTCGCTGACCGCCTGGGCACGACCTTCAAGGATGGCATCGGCAATTCCGCGCGCGTACAGAGCAACCGCCTTGGCCGAGTCATCATTGCCGGGAATCACGTAATCGATGCCTTCAGGCGAATGGTTGGAGTCGACCACACCAATCAGCGGAATCCCCAGCTTTTGAGCCTCAGCCACGGCGATCTTGTGAAAGCCGACATCGATGACAAAAATTGCATCAGGTAGGCTGGCCATATCCTGAATGCCGCCAATGTCCTTCTCCAGCTTATCAATCTCTCTGGAAAAATTGAGTTGCTCTTTCTTGCTGATCGCATCCAAACCGGCCTCCTGCTGAGCCTTCATCTCCTTGAGCCGCTTGATCGAAGACTTGACCGTCTTGAAATTGGTCAGCATGCCGCCGAGCCAACGCTGGTCCACGTAGGGGACGCCAGCGCGACGGGCCTCGGTCGCCAGGATTTCGCGGGCCTGCCGCTTGGTCCCCACCATGAGAATGGTGCCACGGTTGGCAGCGAGCTGACGAGCAAACTTGCAGGCCTCCTGAAAGAGGGGCAGCGTTTTCTCAAGATTGATGATGTGGATGCGATTGCGATGGCCAAAAATGAAGGGGGCCATCTTGGGATTCCAGAAGCGTGTTTGGTGTCCGAAATGGACGCCCGCTTCCAGCATTTCGCGCATGCTTATGGACATGAAAACTCCTGAAGGTTGGGTCTAGAATCGGCCCGTCTCCTTTGAAGCTTGGCTCCAAGGACACCTTGCAGAGGGCCGACTCGCGATTTGTGATCGGGACGCGCCCTGCTGGGAGCGCTGAACCGAAAACTTACGAAGTATAGCACTGAGCGGCGCACCCGCTCTGAACACCCCCAGGCCCACCATGACTGAAGAGCTCCGAGACTTACACCGCATTTGTGCAGATATGCGCTCGGGCCGGTCCCACTTGCAGGAGGAGCTCGAGAATGCGCTGGCCATCAGCGCGACCGCGTCCTGTCGGCACGCATACATCCTTGAGCCCGGCGACAGTCTGCAGCAAGCGATCGAGCGTGGCCAGGGCAAGGCGCAGCTCTACCGCCCCCTGGCTGGCCTGCCGGTTTCAGTGAAGGACCTATTTGATGTGGCTGGACAGGTCACTCGCGCCGGCTCGCTGGTGCTCGAAGGCACCCCCCCAGCTTCCGGGGACTGTCCGGCCGTCCGTCGTATCCGCGCAGCCGGCGGCCTGATCGCCGGGCGCACCAATATGACCGAGTTTGCTTTCTCGGGGGTCGGCATCAATCCCCACTATGGCACGCCCGTCAATCCAAGCGACCCGAGGGTGCAGCGCATCGCGGGCGGCTCATCATCGGGAGCTGCCGTTTCGGTGGCCACGGGAGCAGCGGTTGCGGGGCTGGGGTCAGACACTGGGGGTTCGCTGCGCATCCCGGCCGCCCTCTGCGGTCTGGTTGGATTCAAAAGTACGGCAAGCCAGGTGCCCACCGAAGGTGCACTCCCCCTTTCAACCACGCTCGATACCGTCGGCGCCATCACCCGTTCGGTGCGCGATGCGATCGTCCTGCACGAGATTTTGGCTCAGCGCGTCGTACGTCCCGCAGCGCGCCCCCTGCGCGGGGCAAGATTGGCGGTCGCCCGAACCTGGATGCTGGACGATCTCGAACCGCCGGTTGCAGCCGCCTTTGAAAGGGCCCTGGCTTTGCTCAGCTCGGCCGGTGCGAAGCTCCAGGAGATCGACCTGAGCGAGATCGCAGATCTCGGTCAGATCAACGCGGCGGGGGGCTTCTCGGCGGCAGAAAGTTATGCCTGGCACCGCAAGCTCCTGAGCGAAAGCGCCGATCGTTACGACCCACGGGTGGCCAAACGGATCCTGCGCGGGGCACAGATGAGCGCGGCAGATTATGTCGACCTCATTGAAGCGCGTCGGCAATGGATCGGACGCATCGAGGCGCAAATCAGGGCCTTTGATGCGGTGCTCTCGCCAACCGTTCCTCTCGTGGCCCCGCCCATCGCGCCGCTGGAGCAGGACGAGAACCAGTTTTTCAGAACCAACGCCTTGCTGCTGCGCAATACCTCAGTGGTCAATATGCTCGACGGCTGTGCGATCTCGGTACCTTGCCAAGACCCCGGCCAACTCCCGGTCGGCCTGATGCTCTGGCACGGCGCCCTGCGCGATGATGCCGTGCTGGCGCTGGCTTTGCAATTCGAGTCCTTGCAAGCCGCCGCTCGAGGCTAGAGCCTGGGGCACAAATCGGCAGCCGCCGGGACCATCAGGCCATGCATCGCATCCTCACCGACAAGACCTGGTCACTGCACGGCATTGCCGCGAGCCGGCAGCTTGAACATCTGGCTGCGGCTGGGCTGCCACCCCACACCCTGATGCAGCGGGCCGGTTTGGCTGTGGCCCGGCTGGCCAGAGCCATCGCTCCCCATGCCCGTCAGATCTGGATCGCCTGCGGCCCGGGCAACAACGGCGGCGACGGATTCGAGGCCGCCCTGCATTTACAAAATCTGGGACTGGACGTTCACCTCAACTGGACCGGCGCTGACCGGGAACCCGATGACGCGCGAGCCTCCCGGCTGCGGGCTCAGCAGGCCGGCGTACAGATCCGCGGCGAGCCACCTGAGGACTTCGACTTGGCCATCGACGCACTGCTCGGCCTGGGCGCTGACTTCGACAGCCAGCGTCCTGCCACCGCCACGATGCTCAGTTGGCTCGAGCGCATGCACCGTAGCGATCGCCCCCTTTTGGCCGTCGATCTACCCAGCGGTCTGAACGCCGATACCGGCACTGGCTTGCCCTCGCACGCCAGGCAGACCCACACCTTGAGTCTGCTGACTCTCAAGGCCGGACTTTTCACCGGACGGGGCCGCGATTTGGCGGGCCAGGTCTGGTACGACTCGCTGGACGTCGACACCGGCCGGGTTACCGCCCAGGCACAACTGATCGGGTCTGAGGACTTGCAGTACCTGGACAAGGCGAACGGCCCGCAGGACAGCCACAAGGGCAGCTACGGCGATTTGTGGGTGATCGGCGGCGGCAGATCGGAAGACATCACCATGGTCGGGGCCGCACTGCTGGCCGCCCGAGCAGCGCTGCGTGCCGGTGCCGGACG
Organism: uncultured Polaromonas sp.; assembly: GCA_964413475.1. Classification (GTDB taxonomy): domain Bacteria; phylum Pseudomonadota; class Gammaproteobacteria; order Burkholderiales; family Burkholderiaceae_C; genus Polaromonas. The sequence goes on from CAYPSU010000011.1 coordinate 18,650, forward strand.
GGTTTACCTCAGCCCCCTGGGACAGTCCGGGCTTTCCGTGGATTCGATGCAACCCGAGCTGATGTGGCGATCAATACCCGGGCGCCACGACCTGAAACCCGGTTGGACCCTGGTTTGTGGATGCGGGGGCGGCCAAGCGGTTGCTCAAGTGCTGCCCGATATCCTGGCCTGCCCGGGCCCACTGGTGCTTGATGCAGATGCACTCAATGCGATAGCGGCCGAGCCGGCCCTGCGACGGCAGCTCGGTCGACGACGGGGGCGAGCCACCATCCTCACACCACACCCGCTGGAGGCTGCGCGTCTGCTCGACTGCACGGCCGCACAGGTGCAGTCCGATCGGATACGTGCCGCTCGGACACTTGCCGATGAATGGGGCTGCACCGTGGTGCTCAAGGGATCGGGAACGGTCATCGCTTCCGGTCATGCCGTGCCCGGCATCAACCCCAGCGGAAATCCCCTGCTGGCGACGGCAGGCACCGGCGATGTGCTGGCCGGGATGATCGGTGCGGCGCTGGCGCGAGGGATGACGGCCGATGCGGCGGCCAGGCTGGGCGTCCACCAGCATGGGGCCCTGGCTGATGCCTGGGCGGCCTCACGACCCGGTGAGTGCATGGTCGCCAGCGACTTGCTGCAGGCAAGAAGCCTTCTCAGCCGCCAAAGCGCATCCCACCCGTAGCACGCCCGTAG
>CAYPSU010000011.1:19436-35443 GCA_964413475.1 uncultured Polaromonas sp.
TCAAAACCATCAGCCCAAAAGCATCAGGGCCAGCTGTAACAGCAGCAGTGCGATGGCTGGAGACAGATCGACCCCGCCAATCAGGGGTATTCCCCTTCGCAGCGGCCCCAGCAGCGGCGCCATCAGACGTGAGACGGTGTGATGCAGCGGCGAGGCCGGTTGCACCCAGGACAATATCACCAGGACGATCAACAGCAGACTCCAGGTCTGCAAAGCGGTACGCAATAAAAAGATGCCGGCCAGGCCCGGCACACTGCCGGCCCAAGCCCGGCCGACGCTTGCCGAGCCCATCAGAAACGTCAAGGATGCGCCGTACGCCAGGGCCAGCAGCGCAGCCGCCAGAACACTGCCCCAGTCGATGCGGCCGCGCGCCATAGCCTGGGGCATCCAGCGCCGCAGGGGCTTGACCAGCCAATCGGTCAGCGCCATCACGAAGAGGCCGGGCTGCAGCCGCATATTGACGCGCAGCCCATTCATCCAGGCCCGCAACAAGGCAGACCCGACCAAAATTTGCAGCAACAGCTCTACGAGCAGAACCACCACCTGCATGCCGTCTCCTCAGCGACGCGGCCGCTTGCCCGCCTTGCGACCGGCCTTGGCCGTAGCCTTCTTCACTGCCGATTTGAGCGACTGAATGGGCGAGACCACCGGCACAAGCAACGCAGGCTTTTGGCCGCGTTGCGGAGTCGAGGCGCTTTCCCGCAGACGCCCGCGCTTGCCGCGCGACTTGCCTTCGTCAGACTCGTCGACCAAGCGATCCCTGGCGCTGCGAAGCAAAGCTTCCTGACCTTCCTGCACCAGTCGGAAGTCAATACGCCGGCCGTCAAGATCGACCCGACTGACCTGCACGCGCACGCGGGTGCCGATCGCATAGCGAATACCGGTGCGCTCGCCCCGCAATTCCTGCCGCGCCTCATCAAAGCGGAAGTACTCGCCACCCAACTCGGTGATGTGCACCAGACCCTCCACATACATGGCATCGAGGGTAACGAAGATGCCAAAGCCGGTGGCCGCAGTCACCACACCCGCAAACTCCTCACCGAGATGCTCGCGCATGTATTTGCACTTGAGCCAAGCCTCGACGTCGCGACTGGCCTCATCGGCACGCCTCTCGTTGGCGCTGCAATGCAGCCCCGCCGCTTCCCAGCCGCGCTGCTCTTGACTTGAGGCCATGCGGTCACCATTGCGCGCCGACGGACCTCCCCTTTCGGCCAATCGCTTGGCCAATTTGGCCTGAGCCTCACCGGGTGTCGGCAAAACGGGCAGTTGATAGCGGGTCTGCGCCAGGATGGCCTTGATGACCCGGTGCACGAGCAGGTCGGGGTAGCGACGGATCGGACTGGTGAAGTGGGTGTAAGCCTCGTAAGCCAAACCGAAATGTCCACTGTTAACGGGCGTGTAGATGGCCTGCTGCATGGAGCGCAGGAGCATCGCATGCACCTGCTGGGCATCCGGCCTGTCCTTGGTCGCCTCGGCGATGCGCTGGAAATCGCCAGGCTGCGGCGACTCGCCAATACCCGGACTGACCCCGATCGCCTTGAGGTAATTGCGCAAAATTTCCCTTTTTTCCGGGGTTGGTCCCTCGTGAACTCTGTAAAGACCATGCTGCTTGGACTGCGCAATGAAATCGGCCGAACAGACATTGGCTGCGAGCATAGCCTCCTCAATCAAGCGGTGCGCATCGTTGCGAACGCGCGGAACGATCTTTTCGATCCGCCCCACCTCATCGCAGATGATTTGCGTTTCAGTGGTCTCGAAATCGACCGCGCCACGCTCGCGGCGGGCCCTGAGCAGGGCGCCGTAGACATCGTGCAAGCTCATCAGATGGGGCAGCAGAGACTTGCGCTGCTGAGCTTGCGGTCCCCGGGTGTTACCGAGGATGGCCGCCACCTCGGTGTAAGTCAAGCGCGCGTGGCTATGCATCACCGCAGGATAAAACTGGTAAGCGTGAACCTGTCCTTTGGCGCTGATCAGCATGTCACAGACCATGCACAGCCGATCGACCGCCGGATTGAGAGAGCACAGCCCGTTGGATATCTTCTCCGGCAGCATCGGAATCACCCGCCGAGGAAAGTAGACGCTGGTGGCACGGTCATAGGCATCGACATCGAGGGCACTGCCGGTTTCCACATAGTGACCGACGTCTGCGATTGCCACGAGCAATCGCCAGCCCTTGCCGCGCCCAACACGAGCCGACTCGCAATAGACGGCGTCGTCGAAATCGCGGGCATCCTCGCCATCTATGGTGACCAGCGGCACATCCGTCAGATCCACCCGGCCGGTCCAGTCGGACGGGCGAACGGCATCGGGCAGCGAGCGCGCCAGCGCTAGGGCTTCGTCGGTGAATTCGTGCGGCACGCCATACTTGCGCACCGCAATTTCGATTTCCATCCCCGGATCGTCAATCTCTCCCAGCACCTCCCGAACCCGTCCGACCGGCTGTCCAAACAGCGCCGGCGGCTCGGTCAATTCAACCACCACCACCTGGCCTGAGGAGGCTGCGCCAATCGCATGCTTGGGGATCAGCACGTCCTGCCCGTAGCGCTTGTCTTCGGGGGCCACCAGCCAGACGCCCCCCTCCTGCAACAGCCGACCAATGATGGGGTGAGGCGAGCGCTCGATGATCTCGGTGACACGCCCCTCGGGCCGGCCCTTGCGATCCAATCGCACAATGCGTGCTTTAACCCGGTCCTTATGAAGCACCGCGCGCATTTCGTTAGGGGGCAGATAGATGTCCGGCTGACCGTCGTCGCGCTGCACAAAGCCATGCCCGTCGCGATGGCCAAACACCATGCCCTCGAATTCGGTCAGCAGAGCGGTCGAAGCGACGCTCGATGAATGATGGGTCTTGATGGGTATTTCCTTGAAGTTGACAAGTAGGCTGCTGGCCCAAGGGCCGGTTCGTTGCGCCTGCATCGCGCCTTAACCCCAAGCCCGCTGTCAGGGATGGTACACTCCCCAACCTTGCCCAGGTGGCGGAATTGGTAGACGCACTAGTTTCAGGTACTAGCGCTGAGAGGCGTGGAGGTTCGAGTCCTCTCCTGGGCACCAAGATTTTTTGCAAGACGTCCGAAGAAGACGTTGACAACAACCAGAAGGTCAGAGCCGCTGAAGTCTCAGCGGCTTTTTATTTCATGGGCTGAGCGCAAGCTTGCGAACCACCCTCAAATCGGGATGGCGAGCAGATCGTGACCCTCGGCGCCGACAATGCGGGCCTGGGTAAACTCACCGACCTTGAGCGTCTTGCTGATTTTCTGCGGTGGCAGCAACCGTACCACCCCATCAATCTCTGGCGCATCGGCATAACTGCGGCCTAAACCACCCTTGCGCCCGAGTCCCGGCGCCGAATCCACCAAGATCTGCATGGTGGCACCCAGGCGATCGCGCAACTTCTCGCTCGAGATTTCTTCGGCAACCGCCATGAAGCGCTCTCGGCGCTCCTGTCGCAGCGCATCAGGCAGCGGATCGGGTAAGTCATTGGCGCTCGCACCGCGCACCGGACTGTAGGCAAAGCATCCGGCCCGATCGATGCGAGCCTGGCGCATGAAATCAAGCAGGTGTTCGAACTCAGCTTCAGTTTCACCGGGAAAGCCGGCAATGAAAGTGCTGCGAATCACCAGTTGGGGACAGCGCTCGCGCCAACGAGCCAGACGCTCTAGATTGCGTTCACCGCTGGCCGGCCTTTTCATGCGACGCAGGACGTCCGGGTGACTGTGCTGAAACGGCACATCGAGATAGGGCAAGACCAAACCATCGGCCATCAGGTCGAGCAGCTCATCCACACTGGGGTATGGGTAAACATAGTGCAGGCGCACCCAGGCACCGTAGGGCGCCGCCAATTCGCCCAGGGCACGCACCAGTTCGAAGGTTCGCGTCTTGATCGGCCGACCCGACCAGAAGCCGGTTCGGTACTGAACGTCAACCCCGTAGGCCGAGGTGTCCTGGCTGATCACCAGCAATTCCCGTACGCCCCCTTCAAACAACGCCTGTGCCTCCTGGAGTACATCGCCTACCGGCCTTGAAACCAGGTCGCCGCGCATGGAGGGGATGATGCAGAACGTGCAGCGATGATTACAACCCTCGCTGATCTTCAAATAGGCATAGTGCCGGGGCGTCAACTTGATGCCTGCCACGCCAAAGGGCTGCGGAACCAGATCCAGAAAAGGGTCGTGCGGCTTGGGCAAATGCTGATGAACGGCGTCCATCACCTCTTGCGTCGCATGCGGTCCGGTGACCGCCAGCACGCTGGGATGCAAGCTGCGCACCAAGTTATCCCCCCCCTCGGCCGTGCGCGCACCCAAACAGCCGGTGACGATGACGCGTCCGTTCTCAGCCAAAGCATCCGCGATGGTATCGAGACTTTCCTTGACCGCCTCATCGATAAAGCCACAAGTATTGACCACCACCAGGTCGGCACCGTCAAAGGTCTTGGAAGTTTGGTAGCCCTCGGCGCTGAGCTGGGTCAGGATGAGCTCGGAATCGGTCAGAGCCTTGGGGCAACCGAGGCTGACAAATCCTACGCGGGGCGCGGAGGCGGGGCCGCGGTCACTGGTGGCTTGAATGGCTTCAGACATGACCCGATTGTCTCAGACGCTGGCTCTGCCAAGCCAGCTCCTCTTGCCGTCCCAGCATCCGGATCACCGCTCGATGCGATCGAGCCCTTCATGCCGTGCGATCACCTTGCCGAGCATTTGCAGCAACCGTTCCTGTTCCCGATCATCCAGCGACTCCAGCAGTCGGCGCTGAGTCCGGGTTGCCGCCCGCTTGATCCGAGCGACCACCGCACAACCTTCCGGGGTGACCCACAAGCGCTTGCGGCGTCGGTCCTTGTCATCAGGCTGCCTGCGCACCCAACCCTTCGCTTCAAGCCGACCAATCACCGAGCCGGAAGTGGCTGCGTCGAAAGCCACTCGAGTCGATAGAGACACTTGGTCTTGCCCGGGTTCATCCATCAGGGCATTGAGGACGGCAAACTGGACAGGCGTGATGTCAAAGCCATCAACTTCTTCCATAAAAAGGGCCATCGCGATCTGATGGGCGCGCCGGATCAAATGGGCTGGGGCTTCTCTGAACTTATAACTTTTGACCATAGACCGAAGTTTAAGTGGCCCGACTCAAGACAAGCCTCAAGCTTGAGCTTTCAAGGGGATTGGACAGCCCGAGGGAAAAGCTGTTCAAATCCAGAGCGTTCGCCCAATCCAGCCTTCCCAACTCATTCCCAACAGATCAAACCATGCGCTACACCCACGCTCCCACCGAGACCGTCGCCATACCGGTTAGTGGCTCGGATGAACAGTTTCCCGTGCACCGAATTTACTGCGTCGGCCGAAATTATGTTGAGCATGCCAAGGAGATGGGGTTTACCGGGCGGGAGGCGCCCTTCTTCTTCCTGAAGCCGGCCGACGCGCTGGTGGTCGTGCCCGAGGGCACCATCGGCACCATGCCCTATCCCAGTCAGACCCAAAACCTGCATCACGAAATCGAATTGGTGGTGGCTATCGGCCAGGGCGGCCGCAACATCACAGCCCAGCAGGCGCAGCAGCATATTTTTGGCTATGCGGTCGGCCTGGACATGACGCGCCGTGACCTCCAGAACGAAATGAAAAAACAGGGCCGGCCCTGGTGCATTGGCAAGGCCTTCGACCACTCAGCCCCCATCGGGCCGATCACACCAGCCCATCGGGCCGGTGCCGTGGATCAGGCAGAGATTTACCTCAAGGTCGGCGGCCAAGACAGGCAGCGCAGCCAGGTCAGCAAGCTGATCTGGAATGTGGCAGAGACCATCGAGCACCTGTCTGCCGCCTGGGAGTTGAAGGCTGGCGATCTCATCTTCACCGGCACGCCTGAAGGCGTGGCAGCTGTCCTTGCCGGCGATCTCATGGAAGGTGGCATCGAGGGGCTGGGCACACTCAGCGTGCGGGTCAGCCAGGGTCCAGCCCATTAGCGATACGGCCGCCGCTGCCATGCAAAGTTTAGGTATCAAACACTGCCGCCGATGCGGATCGCCTGTAGCCTACCGGCTGCCCGATGATGGCGACACCCGCGAGCGGGCTGTATGCACGGTCTGCCAGACGATCCACTATGAAAACCCACTCAATGTGGTGGGCACGATCGCCTGGTGGGGCGAGCATGGGGAGCAGGTGCTGCTTTGCAAGCGCAACATCGAGCCTCGGCGCGGAAAATGGACGTTGCCGGCCGGCTTCATGGAAATGGGCGAGACCACCGCGCAAGGGGCCGCACGGGAGACCGACGAAGAGGCGGGAGCCAGCATCGAAATGCAGGATCTCTTTACGGTGATGAATGTGGTGCGGGTAGGACAGGTGCATCTGTTCTACCGGGCTCGTCTGCTCAGCACCCATTTCCAGCCTGGACACGAAACGCAGGAGGCGCGCCTGTTCACCGAGGACGCCATTCCGTGGGATGAACTGGCCTTCCGGACGGTACGCGAGACGCTCGAGCGCTATTTTGACGACCGCCGAAAAGGCGTCTGGGGCGTACACACGGTGGATATCGCCTGAGTCCCAGAGCCGCATCACACAGCCTGGCGTAGAGCGTCGATCCAGCCCTCAGGATCCAATCTGGCGGCATTTACCGGTGTACTTAAAACGCTGCAGCCTGCCCTGTACCATCACATCGTTGTGAGCGCTCAGCTCGATGGATCCACGCTCAATCAGCAAGCTGGTTTCCTGTCCGCTGGAGCGATGTCGACGACGCGCGCCGAGTTGGCTCGAGGAGGTCAGGTTGACGCCCTCATATTCCTCAGTGACCAAAGTACTGACCCGCATTTCGTAGGGCTTGGGCCCGACGACCGTGAAGTACAGATGCTTGCCGATCACCTGCAGCTCAATAGCCACTCGGTTGGCAGTGGCCTTGCCCTCTGCGTCGACAAACTTTCCCTCGACCTCACACTGCAGCTTGATCGGCTGAGACAGCGCGGCCAGGGCCATTGCCCACAAGCTCAGGCCGAGCAGAAAGCGCTGGATGCACCTCATGGCGGAACCTCCTGACCCCACTGTAGCAAAGGTGACCCCAATCGCCGCAACCGTCGTGCTCTGGCGCCTGGCCCGCGACACAATCCTGGGGTGAATATTCGGATCAACCACGAAATCATTCGCTCGGCCCCGCTTGATGCAGCCACTGTAATTCTGCTGCGCGATCGGACCGAGGGTCTGGAGGTCCTGTTGCTCAGGCGGCACAGCCAGTCCGAAGTTCTTGGCGGCGCCTACGTATTTCCGGGGGGTAAGCTCGATGCGCTGGACTGCCAGGTCAATGCGGTGCAACTCGACCGGGCACCGTTCGAACTGCACCGCGCGCTCGGGCAGGAAGATCTGGATTTGGCAACCGCGGCGGGTCTTCATGTGGCGGCTCTGCGGGAAACCTTTGAGGAATGCGGGCTGCTGCTCCACGAGACAGACCGCCCCCCAAGCGAACGGTTCGAACAATACCAAGCGCTGGGGCGACAGTTGGACCGGGGCCAGGGCTTCCTGGCGGCAATGGCCGAAGTCGCACTGCTGCCCCTGCAAACGCGGCACATTCGCCCTTGGTCAAGATGGATCAGCCCGCTCATGCCCAGCATGAGCAAGCGCCGCTTCGACACCCGGTTTTTCGTGGCGGCGGCCCCGGCAGACCAGCATGCTGTTCACGATCAGCGCGAGATCACAGAAGCCCTTTGGATGCGCCCCGAACAAGCCATACGACAGTACTGGGCGGGCCAAATGATGCTGGCCAATGTGCAGCTGCTCACGCTCATGGAGCTGGCCCGTATACCGAGCACTCGTGAGGCCCTGCAGTTGGCAGACCAACGCAAGCCCGCGCTTATCCAACCCGAACCCCAAGATATCGATGGCCAACGGGTGGTGTGCTACCCGGGGGATCCTGAACATCCGGTGCAGCAGGCGGCTTGGCGCGGACCGACCCGCATGACCTACCGCAACGGTCGTTTCGAGCCTGACGGCGGTTTGGAGGCCCTCCTTGGACGATAGTCCCCAGTCCGAACGGGCAGCACAATCGGTGAGCAGGGTCTCAAAATAAGTAAAAACCCTCATCGAGACCTCTATCTATTGCATTTCAACAACAGTTCAGGGCAAACCATAAAAGCGCACGCTGGCAAATCAAGTAACCTTCGCCGCGCAGAACGTTGATTCCTTCGATCTGCGTTTTCAACCATCTGACTTAAAAAGGTAGTCTCATGAAAGTTGTGATCTCCGCCATCATCGCCGCCTTCGCATTCATCTCCGTGCCCGCTCTGGCCGCCGCCGACAAAATGGCCGCCAAAGTGGACTGCAAGGATGCCAAGAACAAAGACCACGCTGACTGCAAGAAGAAGTAATTCTTCCCTCCGTCAGATGAAAGCCCGCCTTCAGGCGGGCTTTTTCATTTCTTCGGCGGCGCGTTCAGGTCCGAGAGTTTTCGGGCCGCTGTCTCTAGGCGCGCCTCCAGGTAAGCACCGTAAAAGTCGGGCTGATAACTGCCTTCCATGCGCTGGGCCAGCTCTTGGCCGCCAGGCCCCAGAAAAAGCAGGGTGGGTGCCACCTTGACCTGCCAGCGGCGGACCAGTTCCTCGTGGCTTGTGGGTCTTTGCTGGAAATCCCGCCCGGGCGCGGGACTGTACATGTCAACCTGCACCACCGCCTGACCCTGCGAAAGCATGGGCAGCAGGTGGGACCGCCGGACCCGCTCGCAGTACACACAGCCATGCAGACTGACCAAAACGATCAGGGCTTGGCCACGCTGCGCCGCCAGCGAGACTTCGGCCGCCAGATCACGCGAAATCGGCAGGGCGGCAGACTGCGCGCGCAGCACGCCGCAGGCCCCCAAAAATCCAAGGAGTAGAACGCGCCGGCTCAGACCGCGCGCAAGCACTCTAGCCCTCCACAGCGATCTGTGTGCAAACCGCGCGGCAAAGACTGACCACTTGCTGGTTGATGATGCGGTAGTAGATCTGTACGCCCTCACGCCGCTTGGCCAGCACCCCGGCTTGATAAAGGGTGTTGAGATGTTGCGACATATTGGGCTGCGTGGTGTCGATCTCGAGCAGCAGCTCGCTGACGTTCTTCTCGCCGTTACAGAGACAGCTGATGATGCGAAGCCGCATGGGGGCGGCCATGACCCGAAAGATTTCAGCAGCCTTTTCGAAAATCTCCTGGGACTCGGCGAGAACCAGGCTGTCAGTGTCGGAGGGGGAGAGGGCCATGGTTATGGGGTCCGATGAGGTGTGGACGTATTTTGCGCCAGACAGGCGGAGGATTCAAAAAGCCAGCCGCTCGGCCTCCAGATAGGCCAGGCTGACGTACTTGCCAATATTGCCCTGGAAACCCTGCATATCGGCAGCACGGCTGGCCACCCGGGGATCTCGTAGCACCGCCGCGCGGGCCTCAGCTTCATTTTTATCCTCCTGAACAGCCCTCAGGCAAGGCTCCCAGATACCCGCCATGAATCGGCCGTAGGTCTCCAGCAGGTCGCGTCTGGCCAAGCCGTGACCAGGCACCCACAACTGGTCCCCTGCCGCACGGCTTAGCGCCTCGTAGTACTTGAAGGTACCCGGATAAGACCCGTCATCCATATTGGCAATCCGGTTGGTCATGGCAATATCCCCGACCAAGGTGACCCGATCCTCGATGACTTCGACACACAGGTCCGATGGCGTATGCGCCGTGCCATAGTGGTGCATGCGAAAAGACGTGTCCCCCCAGCGCAGCACTTGTCCATGGGCGACCGAAGTATTGGGCGGAACCACTTCGGTTCCCAGGGTTGATTGATTCGTCCAGCGCTCCAGCAAGCTGCGCCAGGCACTACCGGCTGTACCCTTGATGGCCGCAATCGTACCGGGTAGGGCGTGTATCGGCAGTTGCGACCCCCATTGCCGAACGAAGGCGTGATTGCCCAGCCAATGATCCCCGTGGTAGTGGCTGTTGAAGACCGCCACCACCGGCTGGTCCGTAACCCGCCGGATCATGCGGATGGCCATCTGCCCGATTTGCAGAGAACTGCCCGAGTCAAGAACAACAACGCCCTGAGAGGTCACCGCAAAGGAGACGTTGGACATCATCCCCTGATTTTCCGGGGTTGGAAAGCCATCGGGCGAAAAGATCATCCAGACCCGCTCGGACAGGCGAGTCGGTTCAATATCTCGGACCGGCGGACCGACCATAAACTCAGCCGCTTGCTGAGCCAGCGCCGATAGCTGGGGCAAGGCCGAAGCAGCGGCAATCACCCCGGCGCTCAGCACATACCGCCGACGATCAAAGCGCGGCTGGGTCAGCATGACCTTATCCTGCATACCCCGGGTTAGGCAGAGCCCCGATGATGCGCGGCGTGTTCAGCGGCCGCGTGCGAACCCGCCCGCCCTGTGCCTTGAGCCACTGCTCCACCAGCTCCCAAACCGGCCGGTTTCCAGCGCGACGGGCCTCCTCAGCCACAGGCGCCCAGCCAGCGACCTTATAGCGCTTGGAAGCCTCGATGAGCTGACCGCCCAAGCGCATGTCGCTGATGCGTCGCCCCATCGGTGCCATCGGTTCGCAGGCATACGTCAGGCCCCCCACCCTCACCATATCCCCACCCTGCTGATAGTAGGGATCCGGATTGAACAGGTTGTCGCCAACGTCTTCCAGCACCGTCTTAATCATCTCGCCGGTCATCTCGGTGACGGTGGCAAAGGAATAAGTGGTGGCCGTCATGTCCATCAACCACTCGCGGGTAATGTCCTGGCCCGGCAATAAGGTGGTCCCCCATCGGAAACCAGGCGAGAAAGCAATTTGCGCCCCTTGCACGTCAAGCAAGGCATCCACCAGGAGCTGATCACCGGTTCCATTGAAGTTACCGCGTCGGTACAGCAGACCTTCACTCACACCCAGACGCTCGGACAGACGGGTTTCATAGGGCGCACGAATGCGCTGGATCAGGGCCTCCATGTCCTTATCTGCCGGCAGAAGATTCGAAAAGACGGGCAGCAGTCGGTAGCGAAAATCCGCCACCTTGCGATCCTTGATGTCCAAATCGAGAACCGCCAGAAACTTGCCGTTGGATCCGGCATTGGTCACGATGGTCTTACCACCCTTGTTGGACACCAGGGTGGCCACCGGCATACCGTCGTGCGTGTGCCCCCCCAAGATGGCATCGACGCCGGAGACCCGGCTCGCCATCTTGAGGTCCACATCCATACCGTTATGACTGAGCACGATCACCACCTGCGCACCCTTGCTGCGGGCTTCATCCACCATGGCCTGCATGTTCTGGTCCTGGATGCCAAACTCCCAGTCGGCGACCATGTAACGCGGATTGGCAATCGGCGTGTACGGGAAGGCCTGACCGATGATGGCGCAGGGCACCCCATTGATGGGCCGAATGACATAAGGTTTGAACACCGGATCACCAAAGTCAGTGGTCTTGATGTTCTGGGCCACAAAATCAACCTTGCCGGCAAAGTCCTTCTCAACAATCTCCTTGACCCGCTCCATGCCCAGCGTGAACTCCCAATGACCGGTCATCACATCAACACCCAGCAGCTTGCAGGCATCGACCATGTCCTGCCCCTGGGTCCACAGGGAAGTTCCAGAACCCTGCCAGGTGTCACCCCCGTCAAGTAGCAAAGCCCCGGGCCGATTGGCCCTGAGCCGCTTGATCAAGCTGGCCAGGTGAGCAAAGCCTCCCACCCTGCCAAAGCGGCGGGCGGCATTTTCGAAATCCAGAAAAGTCAGCGCATGGGCTTGCGCCGATCCGGCCGGCACACCAGCGGCCTTGAGCAGGTGCTCGCCGACCAGGTGCGGCAGTTGCCCGCGCATACTGCCTATTCCCAGATTGATGCTCGGCTCTCGGAAGTAGATGGGCTTGAGCTGAGCGTGGCAGTCGGTCATGTGCAGGAAAGACACCTGACCGAAGCGAGGGATGTCGTATAGCGCCTCGCCGGCGCTTGTGGCATCGGAATCGCTGTGCTTTCCCAGACCCATGCCCGCGACCGAAGCAGCTCCCATGACCTGAAGAAACTCGCGCTTGCTGAGGTTCATATATGACCTGTTACTGATATATCGGCGTCAAAAAAACCCGGCCGGGCCGGGCTCTGAAAGTTTCACTTATTCACCGGAGAGTTGGGGTCGAGCAGCAGGGCTACCACGTGGCGAACCTGCGCCTCGTTGAGCACACCTGCATGGCCAGCACGCGGCATGTTGGAACAGGCGTTGTAGGCCTTGGAATTCCAGATCTTGCCCCAGGTGTACTCCACAATTGCCTTCGAGGCGGGGTCGTTGGGATCCTTGACGCCACGCAATTTGCCATAGTTATAGAGGCTTGGCCCAAGGGTGCCAAAGGAGATTTCCTCCTTGCTGATCTGGTGGCAGTTGTAGCAATTGCCACCGTTGGCCGCGCTGGCACTGTCCGTCCAAGTCAGGCCCCGCCCGCTCTGAGCCACGGCCTCCCCCTGCTTCCAGTCTCCGATGAACTTGCCATCGGAGGGCCACTTGATGGCCTTGAAGTTGGCTTCTTCGATGCGTTTGGCTGTCTTCTCGTCCAGTGGTTTGCCATCCGCATCGGCCTGGCTGCAAAGGCGATTGGTCTCATCGGTGGCCAGCAGACGGTCGACCGATGCGATGCCTTCGCTTCGGAAGGAGGCCTTGACGATGGCATTCGTCATGGCGTCGAGTTCAGCCGAAGACGGCAGGCTGGCGCAACCGGCCACCAGCACGAGCGCTGAAACCGCAGGCAGCACCCTAACCCAAGTTTTGCATGTCATGTTCGGCTCCTCAACGCTTGATGGTTGGCACCGCAGAAACGGCACCCTTGGCATTGACACCAAGATAGGTCGACAGGGCGATGGTGGCGTCGCTGGCAAAGCCAGGATAAGGGAATCGCTGCTGGCGATAGCAATCGTTGAGCCGCAATTGCATGCTCCACATCTGCCCATTGGAGACGCGATAAGCCGGCCAGGCAGCAAAGCCCACACCGTCGCCCGGGTTCTTGGTCAGCACCGGCAGATCCTGCAGACGAATGCGCTTGCCCTCCTCGCCGTGACAGGACGCGCAGGAGAAATCATGCGTCCCGCCCCGCTGGAAAAACAGACGCTTGCCCACCTCGTAAAACACCCGCTCGGTGGCATGACTCTGCGGCAAATTGAACCGCATGCCCTTGGACTCGGCCGATATCCAAGTGGCCAAGGACGTTACATTGGCCATCTCGCCGCGGCCAAAAGGCGTCTTGATGATGTCCGCCTCGTTAAAGCCCTGCAGCGTAGCCATGCAGGTCACGATGCGCGACTCCAGATCCTGCACCCGCTGCGTGTCAGGGAAATAGCGTGGCAGCTCCACAAAAGCGCCCTTGACCACACCCGGCCCCTTGCCGAGGTCGCACTTTTCCAGCGATGCGGCTTTGGGTCCGCGTTTGCGCTTCCACAGCTCCTCTCCCCTGGCCTCAAACAGATCGGCGGGGTTCCCATCCTGAAGCATGGCGCGGTACTCATCGATTCCCTGGCTAGCGGACTTTTGGGCCATCGCGGGTGCTGCAAACACCAGCGCCGTGACCCAAAGCACAATTTGTCGAGTCTTCACTGTCTCCTCCTTGTGGAATGTCGATCTGCTGCCGTTCGTGCGACCCACGGCCTTCCTTGGTATCAGGAAACCGTCGCTTCGTCGGTGCGGGTTTCACCCTTGTTATCTTTCCAAGTAATGCTCACCTTGTCACCAGCCTTGGCCCCCTTGATGGTGAATTGCAGGAAGGGATTCTTGGACACCGCCGGTCCCCACTCAGCCGTCATGACCGGTTTGCCGTTCAGGGATGCGGTGACATCCTGTATGAACCATGCAGGCACAAGCTTGCCGGCTGAGTCGCGACGCTGGCCGGTCTCCATCTCATGACTCATAAGAACTCGAACGGTGGCCTTGCCGCCAGAGGCCTGAGCGCGAATACGCATCGGATCTGCCATGATGAAACTCCTCTATAAATGGATCGAATGATTCTGAACTGCGACCTGCCGATCAGCCGCCGCAACCGCCAAGCGTGACCTTGACTTCTTTTTTGCTGAAGAGGGCGCGCCCGTCGTTCATGATCGCCACCGCATAAACGTCAGAAGACTGGCCCATCTTGGCCCGCGTCATGAAATTGGCATCGATCGCGTCGTTGACCTTGAACAAAGCCACCAGAACATTGGGGTTCTTCTCGACGAGGATCAGCAGTTCCTTCACGCCTGACAAAGAGGTGCTCACGCCGAGTGGCACCACCGCGCCGTTTTCGGCAATGTCGGGGCCGGTCAAGCTGACGTCCTTGCTCTCCGAAAGCGCACCTCCGCCCGCGGCCTTGATCGCCTCCGCAACGGTTTTGGCCTCAAAAGCATTTTTGTTGAAGGCCAGCGCATAGTGGGGGTAGCCGGCAGCAGCCAGCAAACCAGCCAGGACCGCGCCTTGCTTGAGGGTTTCGCGACGAGTTGTCATTGCAGTTCTCCTAAAGTTGAGTGATTCGGCCGATTCAAATGAGCTTCTTGTGACTCATCTGCCCGCTCCGCGTGAAATCCATTCAGCCAGCACCTTGGCATCAGCCTCGGGCAGGCTCTGCGCCGGCATCGGGATCGGCCCCCAAACGCCTACACCGCCCTGACGTATTTTGCCAAGCAAATACTCGGTCTTGCCAGGGTGTTTACGCGCAATCTCAACAATCCCCGGACCCACGATCTTCCTGTCCATTGCATGACAGGCCGTGCAGCTGTGCTTGGCCAGCAGGGCCAAGGCCAGTTTGTTGCCTGCGGCCGCATCAGATCGGGCCTCGGATCTGGCGGGTGCTGCCTGCGCCACGGCCACCGACTTGCCCTCCGGCCGAGTCGTATCGGCGCCCCGCTGCGCACCGATCATGCGATTTTGCTCCTGAAGATTACCGTGGGCATTTCGGGCATAGTCAGGCAGCAGGGATGCCACCTTGGGCTCGGCGGCGCAATTCTTCATACACAGGGTGTTGGCAACGTCCGGCTTGGACGTTCCGCCAAGTTCCGAGCCCGGCCACATCGCGTGACGGGCGCTCATGCCATTGCGGTTGGGCATGCGCTGCTGCACCTCACCTATGTTCTTATCCGACAGCACGAAGTTGTCTGGCACCACATTGGCTAAATTGAGCATGAAAGCGGTAACCGCATAGACCTCCTCGGTCGTGAGCGTCTTCGGGGTGTTCCAAGGCATGGCCCGATTGATGTAGTCCCACAAAGTAGAGACATGCGGCACTTTCATCATCGTGGTGCGGCCCGGATAGTCCTCCCGCGCCAAATTGGCAACACGGCCGGTCTTGATGTCCTGCGCGGTGGTGCCGCCCACCAAGGGATTGAAAACCTCGTTGGACTCACCGAAGACGCCGTGGCACTGAGCGCACTTGGCTTCCCATACGTCCTGACCTCTGGCCACCGAGCCGGAGCCGGCCGGCAGACCCTTGAAATCGGGCCGCACATCGATATCCCATTTGGCCACCTCCTTGGCAGTGGCCGGCCGCCCCACCCCTGGAAAAGCGCTCGACTGAGCGATGGCCACTGAACTCACCAGCCACAGGCCTGTCAGCCAGAACCACTTAGGAGAGTTGAACATTCTTGACCTCCCCGCTCTCCTGGACCAGCCAAGACTGAATTGCATTGTTATGGTAAATCGACCGAGTGCCACGAACCGCACGC
The DNA here is from genome assembly GCA_964413475.1 of uncultured Polaromonas sp. Taxonomy (GTDB): domain Bacteria; phylum Pseudomonadota; class Gammaproteobacteria; order Burkholderiales; family Burkholderiaceae_C; genus Polaromonas. Next base: position 35,065 of record CAYPSU010000011.1, read on the forward strand.
AACTGCCGATAGGTTGGCTGAACGTAGCCAGTGTCATCCTGAGCCCGGCTCTGAATGATGGCCGGCTTGCCATCCCACACCCAGTCGAGGTTGAATCGCGTCAGCGATTTCGACAGCACCGGCGTCTGCAGGCGGGCGGTGCGCCAATTGCGGCCGCCGTCGACCGATACGTCTACCCGCCGAACCCTGCCCCGCCCCGACCAGGCCAAGCCCGTGATGTTGTAGAAGCCCTTGTCGAGCAGCACCTGACCGCCTGAAGGCGTGGTCACCACGCTCTTGCACTCCTGAATGCTGCTGTACTGCCTGTGGGTCCCATCAGGCATCAGGTCGATGTAGTGAATCGCCTCGTCCTTGGCAGCCCAGGGCATATCGCCCACCT
>CAYPSU010000012.1:0-34559 GCA_964413475.1 uncultured Polaromonas sp.
AGAGGAAACGGTCGGTCAGACCGACCTGACGGTAGATGGCGTTGATCTGGTCCTTGGCCTCTTGGGGCAGATGGTCTGTCTTGGATCGGTGCGACCACCCCAGCTTGGCCCGCGCGTAGTCACTCATCTCTTCGTCCTGACCCGAGGTGCCACCACTGATGCCGTAGGCCCCCACCATTTCGTCACCCACAAAGACGGGAGCGCATCCACCGGAGGCTACGATCTGCCCGTTGGTGAAGACGGACGCATTGGCCAGCATCTGGGGATTGCGTTCCTTGAACCAATGCTGGATCACCAGCCCATCTGAAAAACGCGGACTCATGGCGCGAAAGGCTGCCATGGTGAAGGCCTTGGCCCGCGCCGTGTCCGGGGTGATGAAGCCGGCGTCATCCATGCGCTCGAGGGCGATGATGTGTCCCTCAGGCCCGACGATGGCGCAGGCAACAGGAACCCCCATTTGTTGGGCTTTTTCAAACACCGCATCGATGAAACTGCGGCAGTCGGCAAGGGTCAATCGGGCCATGAGTAAGATTTTCTGGAGGGTGCTTCAATGAGGGGCAGGCCGATTTATTCGGGCTGAACGTTGGCCACCTTTATGACACGGGCCCATTTATCTGTTTCGCTGCGTATCAGTGCGGCGTATTCAGCTGGACCTGCCCGCACGAACTCGATACCTTGCGCCTTGAACTGCGTCTGAACTTCCGCGTTGTCCTGTGCGGCCGCAATGGCGGCACGAAGTTTTTCGATGACGGCAGCCGGTGTACCCCGAGGCGCATTGATGCCAAACCAGACCGATGTCTCGAAGCCTTTGAGGCCCAGTTCATCGACCGTGGGCAGGTCTGGCATGGAGGAGGCACGTTTGAGGCCGGTCGACGCCAGTGCCCTGAGTTTGCCCTCCCGAATGTGGGGCAGTACGGTAGAGGCGGGACCAAACATGGTCAAAACCTGCCCGGCCAGCAGGTCTACCACTGCGGGCGAGCTTCCTTTGTACGGGACATGCAACAGTCGAACACCGGCCATGTGGGCCAACAACTCGCCGGACAGATGAGGCGATGTTCCGTTGCCTGAGGATGCAAAGGAGACACGCCCGGGTTCGGCCTTGGCCTTTGCGATCAACTGCTCCAAGCTGCTTACACCCAGGGACGGATGAGCCACGAGGATATTGGGCACGCTGCCAACCATGGCCACAGGCAGAAAATCCTTGGAGAGGTCGACCGAGCTGCTGGCTTGCAGGGTGGCGTTGATGGTGTTGGCCACGGTGCCGACAAACAGGGTGTAGCCGTCGGCCGGCGCCGCGACCGCTGCCCGGGCGGCAATATTGCTGCTGGCCCCAGCGCGATTTTCCACAATGAACTGCTGGCCCAGCGATTGACCTAGGCGCTGCGCGATCACCCGGGTCGCTACATCGGTTGAACTGCCCGCAGGAAAACCTACCAGTACACGGACCGGCTTGGACGGATAGATCTCGGACTGCGCAAGGGCGGCGACAGAGAACAAAGTTGCTGCTGCAAGCAGGGCCCAGGATCGGCGGGTGTCACGCATGTTTCTTCTCCTCAAGGTGTCTTTGATTCAGGGGGCATTCCTTGGCCGAAGGTGCGCCATCACGCATCAGATCGCAGACTGAAGGCATAAGCGGGCCACCATGCGTGCGCTGACGCCCTGGCTGGCCAGGGTCTTGCGAAAACGTTCTTGAGTCCCGCTGTGCCACAGACTTCGCTCGAAGGTGTTGCCCAGCAGAGTCATCTTGGGCTTAAACAAACTGGACGCAGACGCTACCCAGGGTACCGAAGTCACCAAAAAGCGTATCGCCTTTTTTGGCATAGACCACCCGGGTGAAGGAGCCCGCCAACACGATATGGCCCGCTTCAAGCCCGACCTTGTGTTGCCCCAGCTTGTTGGCCAGCCAGGCCACGCCCAGGGCGGGATGACCCAGCACGCCAGCGGCCACGCCAGTCTCTTCGATTTCGGAGTTGCGGTACATCAGTCCACCGACCCACCGCAGGTCCACATCGTCGGGTCTGACGGGACGCCCGCCCAAGACCAGGCCAGCGGCCGCGCCGTTGTCGGCAATGGTGTCCTGGATCTTGCGCGGATCGACCAGACGGGCGTCGACGATTTCCAAGGCGGGCACTACGTACTCGGTAGCGCGCAGCACATCCATCAGGGTGACCCCGGGGCCCTTGAGAGGCTGGCCCAGCACGAAGGCCAATTCCACTTCCACCCGCGGCAGGCAGAAGCTGGCATGGGGCACCTTGGCGCCCTCTGCAATGAGCATGCTGTCGAGCAAATAGCCGTAGTCGGGCTCGTTGATCTTGGACGAGGCCTGCATTGCCTTGGAGGTCAGGCCCACTTTGTGGCCGATCAGTCTGGCGCCAGCGGCCACCCTGCGTTGCATCACCGCCGTTGAGATTGCATACGAATCCTCAATCTCAATGTGTGGAAATGAGTCTGTCAGCAGCTTGGCCTGACGACACTCGCGTTGGGCTTGGAGCAGGGTTTCGACAGCTTGCAGACGTTCAGTCTCGTTGAGCATGGACGGGGGACCTCTTTGTTTTCAACAGCAGCACAAGCATCTTAGGCGATGAAGGGGTGCAACATTTCCCGGGGAAACACTAGCCTGCAAAGCATTGCGAAGCCCGGTTTCAGCAGACTGCACGATGCGAGAAAGCGCAGGTCTGGCCGGTCAACCCGCCTCAGTGGGTCGCGTGTGAGCCCGCCTTTGGCCTGCGCGCATCCTGTGATCGCACCACCGATAGAAAGTTCTTCAGGATGGGCGCTGGATCATCGCGACGCCAGACCACAAAAAATTCACTGAGCTCTCGGGTTCCAAGCAGCGGTCGATAGGCAACGTTTTTAAATGCCAGGCTTCCCATGGACTCTGGCACGATGGCAACGCCCGAACCGGCCCCCACGAGTCCTACCACCGTTGACATGGGGTGGGCTTCCTGCACGATGCGGGGAGAAAAGCCGGCTCTTTCGCACATCCTGCGCAATTGCTCATGGATGGCGGGCGCCTCATGCCTGCTGAAGGCCACCAGAGGTTCATCGGCCAGGGATCTCAGCCGAACATGCGACTTGGCCGCCAGTCGGTGGTCAAGGGGTAGGGCCGCAATAAACGCCTCACGTCCTATGCATCGTGTGGCAAGACGCGGATGGGAGATGGCTTGCCGGATGATGCCCACATCGATTTCTTCGTGCAACAGCAGGGCAGTCTGCTTGGCGACGGTCAGTTGCTGCAAATCCACGCTGATTTGTGGGTGGAGACGGCGGAAACGGCCGAGGAGTGCAGGGATGGAGGTGTATATGGTTGATCCAACAAAACCAATGCGGATTCTCCCCATCTGTCCTTGGTCAACGCGGCGCGCGATTTCACGCAGTTCACTGAAGGAGGCCATCAGTTGTCGAACTTCAGGCAGGAGCGCTTGGCCTGCCAGAGTCAGCGTCACAGCCTGCGGCGTACGCACGAACAAACGCACGCCCAGTGCCTGCTCTAGCCGCGCGATCTGGCGGCTCAAGGGCGGCTGGGTCATATTCAAATGGGCGGCCGCTCGGCTGAAGTTCAACTCCCGGGCAACCGCCAGAAAGCACTGAAGCTGCTTGATATCCATCATGCCTAAAATGAATCGTGACTTGATTGATTATGCATTTTCTTATTCATTGAACTGCTGTTAGATTCCTGAGAAAACAACTGCCGGAGACGTTGATGCTCGCATTCTGGATTCGCCGTGGCTTTCTTGTCTTGCCGCTTTTTTGGGGGTTGTCGACGCCCGCCTGGTCTCAGGGCTCCTATCCCAACAAGCCGATTCGTATCGTGGCCCCGTTCGCAGCCGGGGGGGCTGCTGACACTGTTGCTCGCCTCATCGGCCCCAAGTTGTCTGCGGCGCTGGGGCAGCCGGTCGTGATTGAGAACAGGGCTGGCGCGGGAGGAGCGATTGGCTCAGCCTTCGTGGCGGGCTCACCGCCTGATGGCTACACCCTGCTGATGAATTTGGGCCCACCTCATCAGACCGTGCAGCTTTTCACCAAGGGGGTGAGCTACGACCCGGTCAAGGACTTCAGTGCGATTGCCAAGTTGGCGGTGGCTCCTCAGGCGGTCGCTGTGCCGGCGGGCTCACCCATAAGATCCATGGTTGATCTGGTGCAGCAATCTCAGGCTTCCACCAAGGGTCTGTCTTTTGGCACCTCGGGCGCAGGTACCTCGCAACACTTGGCGGGTCTGCTGTTGATCAGTCGGCAGAAGGCTCGTCTGACCCATGTGCCGTACAAGGGAGGCGCTGCGGCTTTGACGGACGTGATCTCGGGCCAGGTGGACTTCGGTATCCTGGTGTTGTCCAACCTCTTGCCCCATATTCAGACGGGCAAGCTCCGTGTGCTGAGCGTGGTCGAGGGTAGCCGCTCGGCTTCTGCGCCCCATATTCCGACCGCCTCGGAGAGCGGCATCGCCGGATTTTCCGTTCCCGAAACCTGGGTGGGTCTGCTCGGACCAGCCGGCATGCCAGCGCCCTTGCTTCAGCGACTGGGCGCCGAGATGGATAAGGTCATGCGAGATCCAGAGGTGATGGCTCGCATGAACCAAGCCGGCTATGACATCAAGTTTGCCGGGCCTGCGGAATTTGCCAGCCAGCTGGCCGAAAGTGCCCAGCTCTACAAGTCCATCACGCAACAGGCGGGAATCTTGCCCGAATAAAGTCCCCATCTCATTTCAAGCTGGAGTAGAACCTTGCCATTGCTCTCTGATCGCCCGGGCCAACCCCGCATCACCGTCATACTGACCTTCCTGATGGAAAACTGGTCGCCGGGCAAGGCGCCACCGTATTCGCCGATGACCAGCCCGCCGAAGGCAGGGGTGGAGGATCGTGCAGGCATACTTTGGGCAGACTATGGCGGGCGTTTTGGTATGGCGCGCTTGGTCCGTACTGCGCGCCGTCATGGCGTCTCGGGCACGGCCTGCATCAATGCGCGTTCGGCTGAACTGTTCCCGCAGACGGTTCGTGCCATTGCTGCGGCCGGCTTTGAGATTGCCGGTCACAACTACGCGCAGGATCAGGTCCTTTCGGGCCTGACCGAGGATGAGGAGGTCGCTCTGATTGACCGTAGCCTGGACATTCTGACGCAGGTGGCAGGCTCGCGGCCTGTGGGCTGGCTCAGTTCCACCATTGCTGCGACTGAGCGGACCGCCGAAATCCTCAAACGCAAGGGTCTGCTGTGGCACGGCGATTACAACAACATGGACCAGCCCGGGCTCATTGAGACGCGAGCCGGCCCTATCGTCGGGCTGCCCCATAGTGACTATGCCGACAATCGGGTTCTGCGAGGTGCCCCCCTCGATTGGTACACCACTTACAAGGATATGTTCGACTTCCAGTACCAGCAGGAACCGGGGTCGATGATCAACATCACCATGCACGGCAACTTTGGCGGTCGTCCCTTGATGGCGGCGCAGTTTGACAAACTCCTGACCTATATGGGGCAGTTTGAGGGCGTTTGGGTGCCTCGCCATGATGAATTGGCCCGGTGGACGCAAGCGCAGGGCATCCCCGAAATCAAGGTCAGCGATTGGTACTCTTGCTGACCCGGTCTGCGTCATCGCTTGCGGTTGTCCTCGGGCGCCCGCCCGATCCGACGGGCCGAAGTTCGGGCGCTCATCGTCTCTGCTGGACTCGGCCCCCTTGTTTTGCCCGTCGCGCGAAGCATTTCTGATTTTCCGGTTTGCATCTTTCGCCGCCATGGGTTAACACCGATGGCTTGACGACGGTTTGAGAGCAATTTTTTTGGCATCATCGGGGATTGCGGGTTTTCAACGACCTTCCAGTCCCGATGGGGGCGCGTCGACCCTTTTTTCCTATGATCTGTCGCCCGACCTGTCCATGATTTCGACCGAGCAAGCCTTTTCAAATTCTTATCGGCAGGCGCGTGCTGCCTTCATGGCCGCTGCCCGAGGCGCCGACCTGGCGGTCGACAGCCATATCCATCCCCTGCGCGGCAGTCAGGGCGAGGAGCTGGCCATGGATGTCGTGATCGACGGTGATCCTGGGGCCGATCGGCTGCTGATCGTCAGCAGCGCCTGCCATGGTGTGGAGGGGTACTGCGGAAGCGGCGTGCAGGTGGCGGCCCTGCATCAGGCGGCTTGGCGTGACCGGGTCCGGCAGGCCGGTGTGGCGGTGGCCTATATTCACGCGCTCAATCCGCACGGCTTTTCCTTTGACCGCAGGGTCACCCATGAGGGGGTCGACCTCAATCGCAATTTCCATGATTTTTCGCAGCCCTTGCCGGCCAATCCGGGCTATGGCGAACTGCATGCTTTGCTGATTCCTGAGGTTTGGCCGCCTTCGGCCGAGAACCGTGCGGCCACCCAGCGCTATATCGAGGCGCATGGCATCCGGCAATGGCAGGCGGTCATTACGCGCGGGCAGCACGATTTTGAGCAGGGCCTGTTTTTTGGCGGCAGGCAGCCGACCTGGAATAACCAGACCTTGCGCAAGGTGCTCAGGCGCATTGGTGCCGGCAGGCGGCGCATCGCCTGGATTGATCTGCATACGGGGCTGGGCCCAGCCGGCGTGGGCGAGAAGATCTTCGCGGATCGGGACGACAAGCGGTCGCTGGCACGCGTGCGGGCTTGGTGGGGTGATGAGGTGACTTCCATCTACGACGGTTCCTCTGCCTCTGCGCTGCTGACCGGTCTGATGTGGACTTCGATTTACGACGAGTGCCCACAGGCCGAGTACACCGGCATGGCCCTTGAATACGGCACCGTGCCGGTTGACCAGGTGTTGCAAGCCCTGCGCGCCGATCACTGGATGGCTGCGCGGGCCTCGGTTGAGCCCGCTTTGGCGCAGCAAATTCGACAGCAGATGCGCGATGCCTTCTACATTGACACGCCGCAATGGCGTCAGGCTATCGTCGATCAGGCCGAGCGGGCCATGCACCAGGCGGTGGAAGGGCTGTGTGGTGGCTGAGGCCGTGATCCAGGCGCAGCCCCTGGCCTACCGCGCCGCTGGCGTGGCTTTTGATGCCATCCGGCAATTTCATCCGGAGCTCGCGGCGTTTCGGCGCGATCTGCACATGAATCCGGAACTCGGTTTTGAGGAGGTCTACACCTCGTCGCGGGTGGTCGAGGCTCTCAAGCTTTGCGGCGTTGACCGCATCGTCACTGGACTGGGCAAGACCGGTGTGGTGGCCCTGATTCATGGTCAGGGACATACCGCTGCCAAGCCGGGGCGTATGGTGGGCTTGCGTGCCGACATGGACGCGTTACCCATCCACGAGCGCAATGAGTGCGCCTGGAGATCCGCTCGCCAAGGGCTGATGCATGGTTGTGGCCATGATGGGCACACCGCCATGCTGGTTGGGGCCGCCCGTTATCTGGTGCAATCGCGCCGTTTTGACGGCACCGCCGTACTCATCTTTCAGCCCGGGGAGGAGGGCTATGCTGGCGCGCGGGCCATGATCGAAGACGGCCTGTTCGAGCAGTTCAAGTGCGAGAAGGTTTTCGCCCAGCACAATTCGCCCGATCTTCCCTTGGGTGTGATCGGCATCACGCCTGGCCCGATGCAGGCTGCGGTCGATCGGATCGAGATTGTGGTGCGCGGCCAGGGTGGGCATGGTGCAAGGCCGCACCAGACCATTGACCCGGTGTTGGTGGCCGGGCATATCATCACGGCGGTGCAAAGCGTGGTTGCACGCAACCTGTCGGCCATGGACCAGGCGGTGATCAGCCTGTGCTCGATGCAGGGTGGACACCCCGATGCGATGAGTGTCATACCTGGTGAGGTCACTCTGGTGGGGACGGTGCGTACCTATGACCCGAAGGTGCAGGACCATATCGAGCAGCGCCTGCGCACCTTGTGCCAGGGTGTGGCTCAGGGTTTCGGGGCCAGTGCCGAACTGGTCTACCAGCGGGTGTATCCGGCCACCATCAACACGGTGCCCGAGGCGCATTTCGCGGCCGATGTGGCCGAGCGTCTGGTGGGGCCTGATCGGGTCTTGAGGAACATGCAGCCCAGCATGGGCGGGGAAGATTTTTCTTTTATGCTGCAGGTGCGTCCTGGCGCCTATATCCGGGTGGGGCAGGGCCGGGCAGATGGCCCAGGTCCTTATCCCCTGCACAACAGTCGCTATGATTTCAATGATGACATTCTGCCTTTGGGGGCGGCCTTGCACGCCAGCTTGGTCGAGCAGGCCTTGCCCCTGAATGTTTGATCGCTTTTAACCCGAACCTTCCTCGGTTCTTTTTGAAGGAGAGATAGATGAAACTCAAAAAACGCTGGCTGGCGGTCATGCTGATGGCCGCCCTGGGGGCTACGCAGCTCTCGGCCAAAACGGTGCGAATCGCCAATCAGGGTGATGCCAGCTCGATGGATCCGCATTCGCTCAATGAGTCCTTGCAATTGAGCCTGACCAACAACATCTATGAGGCTCTGGTGGGCGTCTCCAAGGACCTCAAGTTTGAGCCGGCACTGGCCACGGCGTGGCGCCAGGTTTCCCCGGTGGTCTGGCGTTTTGAACTCAGGCGCAATGTCCGCTTTCATGACGGCACGCCGTTTACGGCCGACGATGTGGTGTTTTCTCTGGCGCGTGCCGCGGGTGAGGGCTCGGACATGCGCAGCAACACCAACGACATCAAGGAGGTGCGCAAGGTTGACAACTACACCGTCGATATTGAAACCAAGTCGCCGTTCCCCATCCTGCCCAATGTACTTTCGACGGTGTACATCTTGAGCAAAAAGTGGTGTGAGGACAACCAGGCCACCCGTCCGGTGGATCGGCGCAAGGGGCTGGAAAACGCGGCCTCGTTCCGCGCCAATGGCACCGGCCCCTTCACCCTGGGTGAGCGCCAGCCCAACGTGAGAACCACCTTCAAGCTCAATTCCAATTACTGGGGCAAGATCGACGGTAATGTGACCGAAGTCGTTTTCACGCCGATCGCCAACGACTCAACCCGGGTGGCGGCCTTGCTCTCCGGTGAAATTGACATCATGGAGCCGGTGCCGGTGCAGGATGTGCCCCGCGTCAATGCCAACGCCAACACCCAGGCGCTGACCGGCCCCGAGCTGCGCACGATTTTCCTGGGCATGGACCAGCAGCGCGACGAATTGCTGTTCTCCAATGTCAAGGGCAAAAATCCCTTCAAGGACAAGCGGGTTCGCCAGGCTTTCTACCAAGCCATCGACATCCAGGGCATACAGCGCACGGTGATGCGCGGGGCTTCCAATCCCACTGCCCTGATGATCGGCCCCGGCATCAATGGCTTTGCCGACGACATCAATAAACGCTTGCCCTACAACCCGGATGCAGCCCGCAAGCTGCTTGCCGATGCCGGCTACCCCAGTGGATTTGAGGTGGCGATGAACTGCCCGAATGACCGTTATGTCAATGACGGCGAGATTTGCCAGGCGGTAGCCGCCAACCTGGCCCGGATCGGCGTCAAGATCAATCTGCAGGCCGAGAGCAAGCTGACCTATTTCCCCAAGATTCTGCGTCGAGACACCAGTTTCTACCTGCTGGGTTGGACGCCGAGCACCTATGACGGGCACAACGCCCTCAACGCGCTCATGCGTTGCGTGGACGGCAAGGGCGCGGGCCAGTTCAATCTGGGTTCATATTGCAATCCCAAGGTGGATGACCTGATTCTCAAGATTCAGGGAGAGACCGATCAGAAGCGCCGTGACGCCATGATGCGCGAGGCTTTTGTGATGCACGCCGATGACATTGGGCACCTGCCCATTCACCAGCAGGCCCTGGCCTGGGGCATCAACAAGCGCGTCACCCTGGTTCAGCGGGGCGACAACTACATGCCCTTCAAGTCCATCAGCTTGAAGTGATGGTTCAGGCGATCGCCGGGTCATGCTGGCCCGGCGATCGCCTGCCCAATGGGCGGCCAAGCCCTTGCTCAGGCGCCCTCTGGGCCAATCCAGGCGGTCCCGGTAACTGCATCGGCCACCGAGACCTGGGCCCATCCGGCCACTGCGTTCTGCAGGGTCTGCAAAGCCAGCTCAGGTCGGTTGCTGGTTCTGCTCAGATGGGCGGCCACCACATGCTGCAGGGCCCCGCCTTGCAGGGCGGCAGCCAAGCGGCCTGCCTGCTCATTGGACAAATGGCCCAGCGCACCGGAGATGCGACGCTTGAGGAACTCGGGGTAGGCTGATTGACTCAGCAGCTGCGGGTCATGATTGCACTCGAGGAGCAGGAGCTGGCAATCCGAGAGCCGCTGGGCCAGCCCCTCAGGGACATGGCCCAGATCGGTGAGGATGCCGATCTGATGCCGGCCATCGCTGCAGCGCAGTTGCAGGGGCTCCTGGGCATCGTGCGGCACCGCGATGGGCATGAGCTCCATCTCGCCCAGATCGATGGGCTGGTTATCGGTGCAAAGCCTGAGCAGATCGCCGTAATCGGCCTGACCGCCCGCCCGCCAACTGCCCTCGCTCATCCAGACCGGAATGCGATGACGCATGGCCGTGCGGTGGGCATGAGCCATATGGTCATGGTGCTCATGGGTGATGAACAGCGCATCGATATCCGACAGTTCCAGTCCGGCCTGCGCCAGTCTGGCCTGCAAAACCTTGGGGCCCAGCCCGCAGTCGACCAGCAGGCGCCGCTTTCGCCGCCCGCAGGCTTCAACCACGGTGGCGTTGCCGGTACTGCCGCTGCCGAGGCTGCGCAGCCTGAGCACGGGTGGCTTACTTGAGGTCTTCGGCGATCAGCGTCACGATGCGCCGGGCATTCGCGGAGGTGTCGGGTGCGCCTTCGGCATTGAGCACCGAGACGGTACTGCCCTGGCCCTGGCTGCGTACCGCAATGCGGTACTTCAGGGGCGCTACGTTGCTGCCACTGCCTCTGAACAGACGGCCCAGAAATCCTGGGTCTTTCTTGTCGGCCGTAGGCTCTACATAGCGCACGAAGTACAGGCCCTGAGCCCGGTCGCGATCCTCTACCGTAAAGCCGGTACGGTCGAGTGACAAGCCTACACGCCGCCAGGCACGATCGAAGCCCTCGTCAATTTGCAGCACAGGCTGATTTCCTGGCCCGGACTCCACCCGGGCGATGCTGGGCCGGGTGACCGCGCCTGAAACCTGTGCCTGCTCCTGGGGTACCCCCAGCTTGACCATCAGGCGGCGCAGGAAATCGGTTTCCAGTTCGGGATCGGCTGGCCGGGGTTGCCAGACGGTGCTGCCCGAGCTGCTGCTGGCCACCGTCTCCACCATGCCGCGATGGCTGATATAGATTTCGGTGCCCTCGGCGGTTCGTTCCAGCCGAGTGCGGAACTTGTCGCGTTCGCCGGTTGAATAAAGACTGTCGAGGACGCGTCCGAGGGTACGCCGGATGATGTCTTGCGGCAGCTTGGCGCGGTTTTCGGCAAAGTCGGTTTCCAAAATTCCATTGTCCTGTTGCTCGATGGCCAGGAGAAATCCGTTTTCCTGCCAGAACTCACGCACCGGATCCCACAGTTTTTCGGGTGGGCGCCTGACGACCAGCCAGCGCTGATTGCCCGCCCGCTCGATGCGTACATCGCCAATTTCTACAGCTGCGGTCGATGTGCCGCGGGCGGCGCTGGCTGCCGCTTGCCCTGCCTGGAACCCGGCGGCCGTGACCGCAGCGCCGGGAACTGCGTATCGTGCATCGCGGGTGATTTGAGTCAGGTCTGGCGGGACATCCAGACTCGGCCCCTTCGTGCCGCTGGACTTGTAGTCGACCTTGTCGCCGCTCATCAGACCGCCAATGCTCGAACAGCCCGAAAGTCCGAAGATCAGCGATGCTGTGGCCAAGCCAGAGCGGATAAAAAAAGATGCACAAACCTTCAGGCGCTGGGTCGTATTGGAATCGTTCACGCGATGTCCTTGAGGGTAGGGGTTCGATCGGCTCATGACAGAAGTCCGCTGGCTTGCAGGGCCGACTCGACGGTCTTGTGGTGGGCTGGGTCCAGGGGCGTCATGGGCAGTCGCAGGGTCGGTCCGCACAGATTGAGCCTGGCCATGGCCCACTTCAGGGGAATGGGGTTGGCCTCAACGAAAAGATGTTTGTGCAGGGGCAACAGGGACAGCTGTATACGCATGGCCGTCTGCACATCGCCGGCCAGGGCTGCTTTGCACAGTTGGGCCATCTGTCGTGGCGCGATATTGGCTGTCACGCTCACATTACCCTGACCGCCGCACAGCATCAGGGCCACTGCGGTGGCATCGTCACCCGAATAGACGGCAAACTGGGCTGGCTTTTCCTTGATCAGCCATTGGGCGCGTTCGATATTGCCCGAGGCCTCCTTGATTCCGACGATGCCGGGGATGCCAGCCAATCGCAAGACGGTCGCGTGCGCCATGTCGGCCACCGTCCGTCCCGGAACGTTGTAGAGCACCATGGGCAGATCGACCGCCTCGGCGATGGCCTTGAAGTGCTGGTACTGGCCTTCCTGTGAGGGCTTGTTGTAATAAGGAACAACCTGCAACTGGCAATGGGCGCCGACTTTTTGCGCAAATCGTGCCAGCTCAATGGCCTCAGCGGTGGAATTGGCACCACAGCCGGCCATGATTGGCACTTTGCGCGCGTGCCGGGCGGCCTGCTCAACCGACACCCGAATGATTTCGCAGTGCTCTTGCACATTGACGGTCGGCGATTCGCCTGTCGTGCCGACCACACCGATACAGTCGGTGCCTTGCTCGCTGTGCCAATCGATCAGCTTTCGAAGGGCAGGGTAGTCCACACTACCGTCTTCATGGAAGGGGGTGGCCAGTGCAACGATGCTGCCAGTGATCATGGGGGTTCAGGGCAAGTTGAGAGGACGAAAACCAGCGCTGCTCAGCGCGTCGGTGCGGCAAGCCTCTGATTCTACCCAGCGTACGCGGTGCCTTTCGTTGAATGCACGCCCGGGCCCTTACGCCACCAGGTGGTGCATCACCGCTTCCCCGTGGGTGGCGTTTTGCCGAACGGCCGCGATACGCTGAACAAACCGCGCCGGGCGATGATCCGAGGGCGGCTCATAGCCGTCCTCAAAGGCCACGATCCTGAGCCCGTCGCAGGTGCGCAGCAACTCACCCGGACCGAGCAGAAATTCCGGGCGGGACGGACGCCCCAGGCTGGCCTGGCCTTGCGCAAAGGTTTCGTAGATCAGAACGCCCCCTGCCGCCAGGCTGTCAATCAGCGTGGGCATCAGAGGTCGCCACAAATAGTGGGTGACCACGACGGCGCTGAACCGGCGGCCTGTCAGGGGCCAGGGGCCCGATTCGATGTCGGCGAGCAGGGTTTCGCAAGATGTGGGCGGCAAGTTCACGGCCGACAGCGCTGGCTCGGAGCGGTCGACGCCTACCACCGGGTGGCCCCGCCGTGCGAACCAGCGCAGATGGCGGCCCTGGCCGCAGGCGACATCGAGCACCGGGCCGGCCGGCACCAGGTGCGACCAGCGCTGCACCCAGGCGCTGGCCGGTTCCGGATCTTTGACTTCTGCGTGCAACTGCGCCTGCGTCAGCATATCGGCGGCTCAGAAACAGGTCCAAACCTGCTCGGCCAGCATGACCAGAAATTGGGGCTGCAGGTACAAGCCAAAAGTCGCTGCCAGCAGGGCCAGTACGGACAGGCAGCGCAAGGGTGAAGAAAACATAGGCTTGGGCAAGGGACATCAGGCGCTTACGGCCGCCGGGCTGCGCTCGATCGGTGCCTCGCGCACCGGCCCATTGACCAGCGCCGCGAAAACCCCCAGTGCAATTGCGATATACCAGACGATATCGTAGCTGCCGGTGTGGTCGTAGAGGTATCCCCCCATCCAGACTCCGAAAAATGAGCCGAACTGGTGGCTCAGGAAGACCGATCCGCTGAGCATCGACAGGTATTTGACCCCGAAAATTTGGGCAATGGCTGCGTTGGTCACCGGTACGGTGGATAACCACAAAAGGCCCATGACCGAGGCAAAGATGTAGACGCTCCAGGGCGTCAAGGGTGCCCACAGGAAGGCGACGATCGCCACCGATCGGGCCAGGTAAATGAAGACCAGAATCATTTTCTTCGAGCGCACTTGGGCCAGTGAGCCCGCCATGTAGGTGCCGAAGATGTTGAAAAGTCCGATCAGGGCCAGGGCCATGCCGGCCACCGAAGGCTCCAGGCCAGCGTCCTTGAGGTAGCTGGGCATGTGAACGCCGATGAAGACCACCTGAAAGCCACAGACAAAATAGCCGGCGGTGAGCAACTGAAAGCTGGGGTAGCGGATGGCCTCGCCAAGCGCCTGCCCAATGGTTTGTTGACCCGCGCTGCCTGCTGAGCCGATGGGTTCATGGAGCCCGCGCGAGAGAGGGAGCATGAGCAGGCAGGCCGCCGCCAGGACCATCAGGGCGGTCTGCCAGCCCCAGTGCGTGATCATCAGGGCCTCCAGCGGGACCATCGCAAACTGTCCGAAGGAGCCGGCCGCGCCGACCAGGCCCATGGCCCAGGCCCTGCGCTCGGCCGGGACGTTTCTGCCGATGACCCCGTAGACCACCGCATAAGTGGTGCCCGACTGGGCCGCGCCGACCAGAATGCCGGCGGCCAGCGTGAATTGCCAGCCCTGCGTGGCCAGGGCCATGCCGACCAGGCCCACCAGGTAGAGCAGGCCACCGACCATCACCACCCGCATGGCGCCAAAGCGGTCGGCCATCATGCCTGCGAAGATGCCGAGCACGCCCCAAGCCAGGTTCTGAACCGCGATGGCCACTGAAAACGTTTCCCGGCTCCAGCCGTGGGTCTGCGTGATCGGCAGCAGCCAAAGCCCAAAGCCATGGCGCACCCCCATGGACAGGGTCACGATCAGGGCGCTACAAAGCAGGAGCTGGCCCATCGGCAGGCCGGTTTCGGGACGGTTCAGGCGGTCGGTCATCCCCCAACTGTAACCATCCCGCCAAGGCTGGCCTGTTGGCCCCGCATCCGATGGCGCGCAACGATCCTGTATATGTATCCAGTTTCGGGCGACTTTCAAAATACAATTTCCGGTTTCCGCGCAACCGTTATGACTGCAAAGCCTATCTCGCCATATTCTGAAAGCTCGATTCGCGTGCTCAAGGGCCTGGAGCCTGTCAAGCAGCGTCCGGGCATGTACACACGCACTGACAACCCCCTGCACATCGTTCAGGAGGTGATCGACAACGCAGCCGATGAGGCCCTGGCTGGCCATGGCCGAAAGATCCGGGTGACGGTCCATGCCGATGGCTCGGTGAGCATAGAAGATGAGGGGCGCGGCATTCCCTTTGGCCTGCACCCCCAGGAAAAGGCGCCGGTCGTTGAGCTGGTCTTTACCCGGCTCCATGCGGGAGGCAAGTTCGACAAGGGCCAGGGCGGGGCCTACAGTTTTTCAGGCGGGCTCCACGGCGTGGGGGTCAGCGTGACCAACGCCCTGTCGCGTCGGCTTGAAGTGAGCACCTTCCGGGAAGGTCAGGTGGCCCGCCTGGTGTTTTCCGGGGGCGATGTGGTCGAGCCCCTGAAGCTGCGCCCGCTGGCGGCGGGTGACCGGCCCCATGGCACCACGGTGCGGGTTTGGCCCGATCCGCGTTATTTCGATGCGGCCACGCTGCCGCAGCCTGAGCTGGTGCACCTGCTGCGCAGCAAGGCGGTGCTCATGCCCGGTGTCAGTGTGACCTTGACTCAGGAGAAATCGGGCGAGAGCCAGACCTGGCTGTACAAGGCCGGTTTGCGTGACTACCTGATGCAGTCGATACAGGCCGATCCGGTGATCCCCCTTTTCGAGGGCGAGGGCTTTGCCGATGCGGCCCATGAGAGCTTTGCCGAGGGGGAGGGGGTCAGCTGGTGCGTGGCCTTTACCGAGGACGGCCAATCGGTGCGGGAGAGCTACGTCAACCTGATTCCCACCACTGCCGGTGGCACCCACGACAGTGGCCTGCGCGAGGGCCTGTTTCAGGCCGTCAAAGGCTTCATCGACCTGCATTCGCTATTGCCCAAGGGGGTCAAACTCATGCCCGAGGATGTGTTCGCCCGGGCCAGCTATGTGCTGTCAGCCAAGGTGCTGGATCCGCAGTTTCAGGGGCAGGTCAAGGAGCGGCTGAACTCGCGCGATGCAGTGCGTCTGGTCTCGAGCTTCGTTCGGCCGGCGCTCGAGCTCTGGCTTAACGCGCATGTGGATTACGGCCGCCGTCTGGCCGAACTGGCGATTCGGGCGGCCCAGACGCGGCAGCGGGCGGGCCAGAAGGTGGAAAAGCGCAAAGGTTCGGGCGTGGCGGTCCTGCCGGGCAAGCTGACCGACTGCGAGAGCCGGGACCTCTTGCTCAATGAGGTGTTCCTGGTCGAAGGAGACTCGGCCGGTGGCAGCGCCAAGATGGGGCGCGACAAGGAAACCCAGGCCGTCCTGCCCCTCAGGGGCAAGGTACTCAATACCTGGGAGGTTGAGCGCGATCGCCTTTTTGCCAACACCGAGATCCATGACATTTCGGTGGCCATCGGGGTCGATCCGCACGGCGCTGCCGATGAGCCTGATCTGAGCGGTCTGCGCTACGGCAAGGTCTGCATCCTTTCCGATGCCGATGTGGATGGCTCCCACATTCAGGTGCTGTTGCTGACCCTGTTCTTCCGGCATTTCCCCAAGCTCATCGAACGCGGTCATGTGTTCATTGCCCGGCCGCCGCTGTTTCGCGTCGACGCACCGGCCCGGGGCAAGAAACCGGCGGCCAAGATGTATGCCCTTGATGAGGGTGAACTGACCGCCATCCTTGACAAGCTGCGCAAGGATGGAGTGCGTGAAGGGGCCTGGGCCATCAGTCGCTTCAAGGGGCTGGGCGAGATGAGTGCCGAGCAATTGTGGGAAACCACCCTCAATCCGGATACCCGGCGTTTGTTGCCCGTCAGCCTGGGGCCTTTTGACCCGGGCCAGACCGAGCAGATGATGGGCAAGCTCATGGGCAAGGGCGAAGCTTTGGCGCGCCGGGAACTCATGGAATTGCATGGCGACCACATCGAGATTGACATCTGACATGGTCCTGCGGCGGCTTTGCCTCATGGCCTGCACCCTGGTTTTGACCGTGGGGGGCAGTGTGCGGGCCGAGGTCTGGGCCTTCATCGACAACAACGGCGTGCCGCATTTTGCGGGCCACCAGCTTGATGCACGCTATCAGTTGTTCTTCAAGGGCTCGGCCCAGGAACTGCTGGCGCAGCCGATACCGGCGCCGGCTGCCCCGGCCCGATCGTCCGGTGCAGCCGCATTGGAGCCACGGGCTGCATCGGCTGTTGCGCTTGCGCCTGTGACGGGCTGGCCTTACTCGGCGACGGCGCCGCGTCTGCTGGCCGTGCTGGAGCGCTCTCCTGCGTACAAGCGGGTTTTGCCTCTGGTCGAGGACGTGGCCAGGCAGCTGGGTCTGGAGGCCAGCTTGATGGTGGCCCTGATCGCGGCAGAGTCCGGTTTCAACCCACGGGCGATCTCTCCCAAGGGCGCCGTCGGTCTGATGCAACTCATGCCAGGCACGGCTCAGCGCTACGGGGTGCGTTCGCAGGAAGGGGCCTCGCTGCAGGAACTCCTGATGCAGCCGGAGGTCAATTTGCGCGCTGGTGCCACTTTTTTGCGTGACTTGCTGCTGATGTTCCCCGGCCGACTGGATCTGGCCCTGGCGGCCTACAACGCCGGGCCCGCAGCGGTACAGCGGGCCGGGCATCGGATTCCGAACTATCCGGAAACCCAGAACTATGTGCGGGTGGTGACTCAATTGCTGCAGCACCTGCGGCCGCCGGTGCCTGAACCGGTGGCGACCCGGCTGCCCGATCCGCCTGCCGCGGCCAGCCCCGCCTCCAGCCCCGTCTCCAGCACCTGGCTGGCGCCCCAATTGGCCGGTGCGGTGGCCAGAGGCATCCTGCTGGCTCCGCCCGGCCTTGTGCTGCCAGCGGCGGGCGGGCCGCTGCTCCTGCCGCCACCAGAGTCTCGTGATTGAATTTTTTCCGAAATCAAACGCATCCATGGATCTGCTGACCCCCCACCCATCTTCTTCCGACGACCCCATTGCTCCTGAGGACAGCCTGGCCGCTTATGCCCAGCGGGCGTACTTGGAGTACGCCCTGAGCGTGGTCAAGGGCCGCGCCTTGCCCGACGTCAGCGACGGCCAGAAGCCAGTGCAGCGCCGCATTCTCTACAGCATGTCGCGTATGGGCCTGGGCTTTGGCGGCAGTAACGGCACGGTAGGCGCCAAACCGGTCAAGAGCGCACGGGTGGTCGGCGATGTGCTCGGCCGCTTTCATCCGCACGGAGACCAGGCGGCCTACGATGCCCTGGTGCGCATGGCCCAGGACTTCTCCCAGCGCTACCCCCTGATTGACGGGCAGGGCAACTTCGGTTCGCGCGATGGGGATGGCGCGGCGGCGATGCGCTACACCGAGGCCCGATTGGCGCGTATCACCCAATTGCTGCTTGATGAAATCGACGAAGGCACGGTCGACTTCGTGCCCAACTATGACGGCTCCACTGAGGAGCCTTCGCAGCTTCCGGCACGCCTGCCCTTTACCCTGCTCAACGGCGCCAGCGGCATTGCGGTGGGTCTGGCCACCGAAATTCCCAGCCACAACCTGCGCGAGGTGGCCGAGGCCTGCATGGCCCTGATCAAAAATCCCAAGCTCGACGAGGCTCAGCTGCTGGAACTGATCCCGGGCCCAGACTATCCTGGCGGCGGGCAGATCATCTCCAGCCCGGCGGAGATCGCCACCGCCTACGCCAGCGGACGCGGATCGCTCAAGGTTCGATCGATCTGGAAGATCGAAGATTTGGCGCGGGGTCAGTGGCAGCTGGTGGTGACCGAATTACCGCCAGGGGTCAGTGCGCAGAAGGTGCTGGAGGAAATTGAGGAACTGAGCAACCCCAAGGTCAAGGCGGGCAAGAAGGCGCTCAGTACCGACCAACTGCAGCTCAAGCAGACGCTGCTGTCTGTACTCGACGGGGTCAGGGATGAGTCCAGCAAGGATGCGCCGGTGCGGCTGGTGTTTGAGCCCAAGACCAGCCGAATCGAGCAGAGCGAACTGGTCAACACGCTGTTGGCGCACACGAGCCTGGAAACATCGGCGCCGCTGAATCTGACGCTGATTGGGCTGGACGGTAAGCCCACCCAGAAGTCGCTGCGCCAGATCCTGCAAGAGTGGATTGCTTTTCGACAGACCACGGTACAGCGAAGATCCCAACACCGGCTGGACAAGGTGTTGGCGCGCATTCATATTCTTGAGGGCCGTCAGATTGTGCTTTTGCACATCGACGAGGTGATCCGCATCATCCGCAGCGCCGACGAACCCAAGCCAGCCTTGATTGAGCGCTTCAGGCTCAGCGATCGGCAGGCGGAGGATATTCTGGAGATTCGCCTGCGCCAACTGGCCCGGCTTGAGGCGCTGCGGATTGAGCAGGAGCTCAAAGAGCTGCGGCAGGAGCAAGGCCGGCTGGAGGACATCCTGGGCAACGCCAGCACCTTGCGACGTCTGATGGTGCGCGAGATCGAGGCCGATGCGAAGGCCTTTGGCGACAGTCGCCGCACCCGGATCCAGGCCGAGAAGAAGGCGGTGGTGGAGGTCAAGGTGATCGACGAGCCGCTGACCGTGGTCGTCTCGACCAAGGGCTGGGTGCGCGCCCGCCAGGGTCACGGTCATGATCGGGCCGGATTCGCCTTTAAAGCGGGCGACGGTCTTTATGGGACCTTCGAGTGTCGGTCGGTGGATACCTTGCTCGCTTTCGGCAGCAACGGGCGGGTGTACTCGGTGGCCGTCTCGTCCCTGCCCGGCGCTCGTGGTGATGGACAGCCCCTGACCACGCTGATCGAGCTGGAGCCCGGAACCCAGCTGATGCATTATTTTGCGGGCCCCGTGGGTGCCACATTGCTGGTGTCGAGCAGTGGCGGTTATGGTTTTCTGGCCACGGTGGAGGCCATGATTTCGCGCAACAAGAGCGGCAAGAGTTTCATCACCTTGGGCGCTGGCGAGAGCGTGTGCGCGCCATCGCATGTCAGCGGCAGCAGCGCCACGGTGCCGGCCGATCAGACCGCCTGGCCGGCCGCCACCCACGTGGCCTGCGCCAGCACGGGCGGGCGAATCCTGACCTTCGGCATTGGCGAACTCAAGCTGATGGACAAGGGAGGGCGTGGCTTGATGCTCATGGATCTGGATGCCAAGGACAGCCTGGCGGGTGCGGCGGCCTACACCCGCAGTGTGCGCCTCGAGGGCTTGGGGCGCGGGGGCAAGGTGCGCGAGGAGACTCTGGAAATCCGCAGTCTCAACAACGCTCGGGCTGCGCGCGGCAAGAAGGGCAAACAGGCCGACCTGGGCTTCAAGCCGACCCAGATCCTGCGAGTGATCTGAGCCGACTTCGGGCCAGGGCCTGCCCGCTCAGGGCCGTCAGGCCACTTCGGCAATCAGTTCGATTTCCACGCAGGCACCGCGCGGAATCTGCGCCACGCCGAAGGCACTGCGGGCATGCTCGCCGGCCCGGCCAAAGACCTGCCCGAACAGTTCGCTGGCGCCATTCGTCACCAGATGCTGCTCGGTGAAGTCCACGGTCGAATTGACCAGGCTCATCAGCTTGACGATGCGCCGCACTTGGCGCAGATCCTTGCCGGTGCTCTGCAGCGCCGCGTGCAGCGTACCCAGCAGATCAATGGCGATCGCTCGGGCTGCCTGCTGGCCCTCTGGCGTGGTCATGGTCTGGCCGAGCTTGCCCCCCCAGGGCTGACCGTCGGGTTTCTTGGCGATGTGCCCGCTCAGAAACACCAGTGATCCGGTTTGCACAAAGGGGACGTAGGCGGCAGCCGGTACGGCCAGAGGAGGCAGTTCAATCTGCAGTGATTTGAGAATGTCGTAAGGGTCGGTCATGTTGAACGATGGTTTGAAACACGAGGTGGTCTGTGGGCTCGAATGACCCTGGGGCTGACGAATGCCCAGACCGGCTCCGTATTGTGCCTCTGAGAACTTGCGTCCCAAGCCGGTGCGGGGGCGAGAAAAGGCGGTCTCTGGGGCCACGCCATCGCAGGCCTCAAGTTTTGCTGCGCCACCGACGAGTCAGGGCAGGCACCAGCAGCAAACCCAGGGCAATGACCAGAAGGCTGGCCGACAGCGGCCGTGTGACAAAGGTGCTCCATTGCCCCTGACTGATGGTCAGGGCCTGCCGCAGCGACTGCTCGGCCATCGGCCCGAGGATCAGTCCGACAATCAGCGGCGCGGCCGGGAAATCGAAGCGCTTCATCATGAATCCGAGCAGGCCAAAGACAAACAGCAGCCCCACATTGAAGACTGAATTGCCCGCGCCATAGACGCCAGCCACTGAGATCACGATGATGCCTGCGTACAGCCAAGGCGGGGGTATCTTGAGCAACTTGACCCAGAGACCGACCAGAGGCAGGTTCAGCACCAGCAAGATGACATTGCCGATGTAGAGGCTGGCAATGAGCGTCCAGACCAGGCTGCTCTGGCTGCTGAAGAGTTGAGGGCCGGTCTGTATGCCGTATCCCTCGAAGGCCGACAGCATGATGGCCGCCGTGGCCGATGTGGGGATACCCAGTGTCAGCAAAGGCATGAGAACGCCTGCCGCGGCTGCGTTGTTGGCCGCCTCTGGCCCGGCGACGCCCTCGATCGCTCCCTGGCCGAATTCTTCCGGATGCTTGGAGAGTTTTTTTTCCGTGTAATAGGACAGCAGGGTCGGCAGTTCCGCCCCGCCCGCAGGCAGGGCTCCGATGGGGAATCCGAACAGGGCTCCTCGGATCCAGGCCTTCCAGGATCGGGCCCAATCGCGGGCGCTCATCCACAGACTGCCGCTGAGCTGCATGAGCTGACCGCCGCAAGCGTGACGGCCCTGCCAGGCCAGAAACAGCGCCTCGCCGACGGCGAACAGACCCACGGCGGCGACCGTGACCTCGATGCCGTCGAGCAATTCAGGTCGGCCGAAGGTAAACCGCGGCTGCCCGGTTTGCAGATCCACCCCAACCATGCCCAATAACAAGCCAGCAAACAGGCTGATCAGACCGCGCAGAAGCGATCGGCCGAGCACGGCAGAAACGGCCACCAGGGACAGCACCATCAGGCTGAAATATTCGGCCGGGCCAAAGGCCAGCGCCGATTCCACGATCAGTGGGGCCATGAAGGTCAGCGCAACCGTTCCGATGGTTCCGGCGACAAAGCTGCCCAGCGCTGCGGCGGCCAGGGCCTGCCCGGCACGTCCGCGCCTGGCCATTTGATGGCCCTCCAGAGCGGTGACCACCGTGGACGACTCGCCCGGCGTGTTGAGCAGGATCGAGGTGGTCGATCCGCCATAGGCTGCCCCGTAGTAGATGCCGGCGAACATGACGAACATGCTGGCGGCCGGGACGTGATAGGTCAGGGGCAGCAGCAGGGCGATGGTCAGCGCCGGTCCGATGCCTGGCAGCACCCCCACCAGTGTGCCGATCAGGCAGCCGGCAAAGCCCCACAACAAGGTGGCCGGCTGCAGCGCGCTGGCAAATCCGCCCATGAGGGCGTTAAAAGCATCCATGACGTGTTGAAGCCTTCAGAAACCGGCCGGCAGGGCGGGCCCCAATCCGACGCCTAAAACGAGCGCGAACAGGACCCAGAAGATCAGGGCAATGGCGCCGCAGATCGCCAAGGACCTCAAGTTCAACGGGGCCTCGAAGCTACGGGCAATCAACATGCCGCAGGCGGTGGCCGGCAGCACAAAGCCCAGGAAGGGCACGCCGGCGATGAAGACGGCGCCGCCGCCGAGCAAGCCAAGCAGTCGGGTCGTCGATCCCGGCTGAGGGCTTTGCTCGGGCTGATGGCTTTCATCCACCTGATTTCCGCGCCAGGCGCTCAGGGCGTAGAGCGCAGCGCAAAAGCTCAGGCCTGCAGTGATCAGGGCTGGTACCAGCGTGGCGCCAACGGCCATCTGCATGGCCGATTCGGGAATCTGCGTGACCTGCCAAGCGGCCACAGCGCACAAGGCCAGCAGGAGCAGCGCTGCTCTGAGCGGCGTCATGCCAGGCCCAGTTCCTTCATCACCGCTTCGGTCTTGGAAATATCAGAGGCCAGTTCGCGCAAAAAAGGTTGCTCGGTCATGAACACATCGGTCCACTTGCGAGTCTCAAGCTCTTTCTGCCAGGCTGGCGATCTGACGACCGCCGTGACAAAGTTGATCAGGGCCTCGCGTTGCGTTGGGCTGATGCCCGGGGCGCCAAAAACTCCGCGCCAGTTGGCCATGGTGACATTCAGGCCCAACTCGCTCATGGTCGGTATGTTCACGCCCGGAATGCGCCTGCTGCCGGAGGTGGCCAGAGGGATCATGCGACCGGCCTTGATCTGCTCTTCGAACTCGGAGTAGCCCGAAATACCCGCCACGACCTGACCGCCAAGGATGGCCGCATTGGCCGGTCCGCCGCCGGCAAACGCCACATAAGCGGCCTCGCGCGGGTTGCGGCCCAGGGCTTTGACCATCAGGCCCAAAATCAGGTGATCCGTGCCACCGGCACTGCCGCCAGCCACCGACACCGCCTTGGGGTTGGATTTCAGGGCATCGGTCAGTTCTTTCCAGGTCTTGATCTTGCCGCCGGCAGGTACCACCACCACGCCAGCCTCTTCAGTGAGGCGGGCGATCGGCGTCACGTCCTTCATGGTTACCGGGCTCTTGTTGGCGATGGCTGCGCCCACCATCACCGAGCCGCCGATCATCAAACTGTTTCCCTGCCCTTTGCGCTGGTTGACAAAACGAGGCAGCCCCACCATTCCACCGGCGCCACCCACATTTTCAAAGGCCATATTGCCCACCAGGCCGGAGGCCTTGGCCGCCCGCTCCAGTGCACGCGCCGTACCGTCCCAGCCACCGCCAGGGGCTGCGGGTACAAACATGTGCAGGGTGTCGAAAAGAGGTTTGACCTGGGCCATTGCGGGCCAGGCGGCGCCAGATGCCGCTGCGGCGCCGGCGATACGAAGCAAGACGCGTCTATTTGGGTTCATAAGTCCTCCGCTGTAAGTTGGGCGCAATGGTACGTGAACTCCGGATCGAAATCGGCCCCGGTTGGCCCGCTCAGCCCGGGCGATCGATTCGGGGAGACAAAAAATCACACGCTCAGGTCGCCTCAAGTGAGCCTGGGGCTGAATCGACGGCGCAGACCGTGACCGCTACGCTGAGCTGGTGTCGGCTACCGCCTCGGATCACGCCGCGCAAGGGCGAAACATCCAGGTAGTCCCGACCGATGGCCAGGCTCACATAGTCAGCACCGGGCAGACGGTTGTTGGTCGGGTCCAGATCCAGCCACAGTCCGGGCAAGCTGGGGTCGATGAGTCCCTGGCGGTCGGCTTGCGGGCAGTACACCGAGGCCCAGGCATGCGAGGCGTCACTGCCGATCAGGCGCGATTGTCCGGCTGCCGGGGCGGTCAGGAGGTAGCCGCTGACGTAGCGGGCCGGCAGGCCCAGCGAGCGGCAGCAGGCCACCAGAATATGGGCAAAGTCCTGGCATACGCCCCGCGCTTGTTCCAGGGCTTGCAGGGCGGGCGTGTGGACTTGTGTGCTGTGGCTCTCGTAGCGCATGTGGCGGTGGATCCGCCCCATCAGGTCCAAGGCCGCCTGCGCGATGGGACGCTGCGCAGGGAAGCTGGGCCGTGCAAATTCGGCGAAGGCATCGAGCCGCGGCGCGCAGGGCGAGGCGAAAGCAAATTCGATGGCCTCATCCCAGGGCGCCCCGGCCTGATATTGGCAGCGCTGGCGAACCCATTCCCAGGCCACGGTTTCAGGCAAAGCGGCTGTTGTCGCCCCTTCGGTACGCACCAGCGATTGCGCTCGAACGATCAGCCGATCGTGGCCGCTGCGAAAGGAGAAGTGGCTGCGACTGTTGCCATAGATATCCGGCTCGGTCCGCAGGTGGGCCGGTTGAGGACTTATGTGCAGGTCATGCTGCAGCAGCTTCTGGCCGGGACGCTCGAGCGGGCGCAGATAGGCCATATGCTGGGCGTTTTCAACCGGTGGGCTGTAGTCGTAACGGGTTTCGTGCAGAACCTGCAGCAGCATGGGGGTTTCCTCAGGCGCTGAGGCTGCGGGTGTCAACATGGCTGAAGTAGCGTCTGCCGATCGATTCGGACAGGGCCCAGGCCGCCTGCGACAGATCATCCAGGTGCCGCTGCAAGGCCGGCTGCGGCGATGGCCAGGCCATGGACCGCAGATCGGACCATGACCAGGCGCTGGGATCACTGAGCGAATGGGCCAGCGCAGCCCCATGGGAGGTGCTTGCAGCCAAACGGCCCAAGCGGTTGCGCAGGGTTTGCACCACCCAAGTCAGAGAGCGTGGATTGTCGGTATCGAGCACCAGCAGATCCAGCAGCGCATGAAGTTCCCGATTTTGGGGATGTCGCGACTCAAAGGTGATGGTGCTGTCGAACAGAACGAGCACGCCCCGAAACCCTCCGTCTTCGGCCAGCGCCTGCGTGGCCAGGCTGCTCGAGAGCGCCGAGGCCAGCGTGCCCAGCCGTTCGATCAGGCGGCCCATACTCAACAGCAGCCAGCCGTCGTCACGCATCATGCGATCGACCTGCGCCCCGGTGATGGCCGCCAGCACCTGGCTGGTCGATTCCAGGGCCCCCAGGGTGTCGCTGATGGGATAGGCTGCGCCCTGCCAAGCCTGTTGCCTGGCCTCGCTCAGCCCTGCACAGCGCAGACGAAAGTCTTGCTCGGCCGCGACGATCGTCTGCCATTGGCTTTGTGACAGCCGCTCTCGCACATTGGACGCCGCGTTTTTCATCGCCTGAAGATTAAAGCCCACGCTGGGGGCCTGATTCAGGTCGGCCAGATTGGCCAGCAGCGCCCGCTCGAACACCCGGCGCGACTGGGTTGCCGGTGGTACATCGGGCAGGACCAGTCCCTGTTGCACGGCCATCTGGCTGAGCCAGGCCAGTAAGGGAGGCGAGCCTTGATCGGGCCCATTGAGGCTGTGCAAGGCCAGCTGGGCCAAGCGCACGCAATTTTCGGCGCGCTCGGTGTAGCGCCCCAGCCAAAAGAGGTTTTCAGCCGCTCGACTGCCCACGGCTGTCTGTTTTTGTAAAGCGGTGGGGGCCGGCGCTCGGGCCGTATCGGCTTGCGCAGCAGTGGCACCGAGCACCCACAGGTCGGCGCTGCTACCCCCCTGCTGCATGGATGCAATGTTTTCGCTGCGACCGGCCAAGCGGACCAGGCCACCGGGCAGGACGTGCCAGCTCCCTGGCCCCCTCGATAGCGCAAAGACCCGCAGCATGGCCGAACGCATGAGGACGCTGCCGCGCTGCCAGACCGGGGTCTGTGACAAGGGCATATAGGCTTGTGCGGTGTGGTTCTCGGCCGATCGCATGATGCGCTCGGCCCACTCGTCCAGCTGCCCGGGTGCGAGGTCGCGCGCAATCACCGACTCGCCGTGACCGCTGGGGTAGGTCGGCTTGATCACGCAAGCGCGCAACTGCGGCAGCATGGCTTGTAAAGCGCTGGGCTCGCCGCACCACCAGGTGGGCAAGGAGGGCAATTGCAGGGATTGCCCCAGCAGTTCCTGGCTCAGGGCGGGCAGGAAGCCCAGCAGCGCGGGTGACTCCAGAAAGGCCGAGCCTGGTGCGTTGGCAAGGAGGACTTGGCCGGCGCGCACGACCTGCAGCAGGCCCGGTACCCCCAGCGCCGAATCCGATCGCAGCTCCAGTGGGTCCAGAAACTCATCGTCCAGACGCTTGAGCACACCGTGCACCGGCTCCAGTCCGCCCAGGGTCTTGAGGTAAAGCCGTTCATCGCGCACCAGCAGGTCGCCGCCCTGCACCAGACTCAGGCCCAGGTGGCGCGCCAGATAGGCGTGCTCGAAGTAGGTCTCGTTATAGGGGCCTGGCGTGAGCAGCACAATGCGCTTAGGTCCACCCTCGAGTTCTGGGCAGGCTGCCAGCAGGCCATCCATCAGGGCTTTGTAAGGGGCCGCCAGGCTGCGCACCCCAAGGGATTGGAAGGCCCCGGCAAACTGCATCGAGATGCAGATGCGATTTTCCAGCAGATAGCCCAGGCCCGAGGGGGCTTGGGTACGCTGAGACACCACCGACCATTGACCGTTGGGTCCGCGCGCCAGATCGAAGGCTGCGATATGCAGATGGGTGCCGCCCTGCGGCTTCATGCCGTGCAAAGGTCTGAGATAGCCCGGATGGCCCTGGACCAGAGCTTGTGGCAGCAGCGCCTGCCGGGTCAGGCGCTGGGGTCCGTAGACATCGGCCATCACCGCCTCCAGCAGGCGCACCCGTTGCAACACCCCGGCCTCGATGACAGACCAATCTTCGGCCTCGACGAGCATCGGAAACAGGTCCAGGGCCCAGGGACGCTGTGGCCCGCTGACGTCGGCGTAGACGTTGTAGGTCACGCCGTTGTCACGAATCATGCGCTGCAGGCTGTCGTAGCGCCGATCGAGCTCTTGAGCCTCGACGTCACCGAGTTGCTGCAGCCATTGGCGCCAGCCCGGCGCCCGTTCATCGCCGGCCTGCCCGCGCGCCAGCGGCGCGCAGCGACCGCGCAGTTCGTCGAAGTGTCCCGGCGCGGCCCCCGGCGCTTGCGCCCAGACGCCGCCATCGGCATGAGAAAACGGAATACGCGGCTCCACGGTGACTAAGTATGCCTGTGCGCGGGTCGTTCCAGACTTTGACCAAGGTCGGATGTATCCCCGGGTCGCTTCACGAACACTGTCGCAGGTCGAGCGTGAGCGGGAACTCGGGGCTGGACTGCAGGGGCGGCACCACCACGCGGCCTGGCGTATGCCCCATGCGGAAAAAACGCATTTGGCGACGACTTTCGGCTTCGTAGCTGTTGACCGGCAGCGTCTCGTAGTTGCGCCCGCCGGGATGGGCCACGTGGTAGCGGCAGCCCCCCAGCGAGCGTTCGTTCCAGGTGTCGACGATATCGAAGGTCAGCGGCGCATGCACGCCAATGCTGGGGTGCAGACTCGAAGGCGGATTCCAGGCCTTGAACCGGACCCCGGCCACCCAGTCGCCGGCGATGCCGGTGCTGTGCATTGGCAGCCGTTGACCGTTGACGGTGATTGCATAGCGTTCCTGGTTCAATCCCTGCACCCTGACCTCCAGGCGTTCGAGCGAGGAGTCGACATAACGCACGGTTCCCGTGGCCGAGCCTTCCTCGCCCATCACATGCCAGGGCTCCAGCGCGGTGCGCAGGCTCAGGGTCATGCCCCGATGGTGGATTTGGCCGATGAGCGGAAAACGAAACTCCAGATGTGGCTCGAACCAACTCATCTCGAAGGGGTAACCGAATTCCTGCAAGGGCTGCAGCACATCCTCAAAATCCATGCGCACGAAGGTTGGCAGCATGAAGCGGTCGTGCAGCGTCGTGCCCCAGCGGGTCAGTCGCGGGTGATGGGGCTGGATCCAGAAATGGCTGACCAGGGCGCGCAGCAGGAGCTGCTGCACGATGCTCATGCGTGCATGGGGCGGCATTTCGAAGGCGCGCAGCTCCAGCAGACCGAGCCGGCCGCTGGAACTGTCGGGGCTGTAGAGTTTGTCGATACAAAATTCGCTGCGGTGGGTGTTGCCGGTGACGTCCACCAGAACGTGGCGCAGGCTTCGGTCGATCTGCCAGGGCAGCATGTCCTGTCCCGAGGGCAGACGGCTGATCTGCTGCAAGGCAATTTCGAGTTCGCGCAGCTGGTCATTGCGCGCCTCATCGACCCGCGGCGCCTGGCTGGTGGGTCCGATGAACAGACCAGAGAAAAGATAGCTCAGGCAGGGATGGTTGTGCCAGTGGGCCAGCAGCGCGGCCAGCAAGGCCGGCTTGCGCAGAAAGGGGCTGTCGGCCGGGGTGGCTCCGCCCAGCACAAAGTGGTTGCCGCCACCGGTGCCGGTATGACGGCCATCGGTCATGAATTTTTCGGCGCTCAGCCGCGTTTCATGCGCGGCCTGATAAAGAAACTCGGTGTGCTCGACCAGTTCCTCCCAGCAATGCGCTGGGTGAATATTGACCTCCAGGACGCCGGGGTCCGGCGTGACCTGCAAGACCTTCAGGCGCGGATCACGGGGGGGTGGGTAGCCCTCCAGCACGATCTGGACGCCCAAATTCCTGGCGCTGGCCTCCACAGCCTGCAGCAGGTCCAGGTAGTCTTCCAGCCGGGCCAGGGGCGGCATGAAAACATACAGCACACCGGTTTTCGGGTCGGGTGTTGAGGGATCCACCGCTGCGATGGCGGCTGGCCCGTGGGCGCGGGTCGGCTGGCGCACCTCCGCGCACAAGGCGGTTCGCACCGCCGCAGCCTGCTCACGGCTGGCCTCCGGCCCCGGCGAGTTCTGGGCCTGTTGCCGCATCTGCAGCGGTGTTCGGGGTGCGAAGGGATCCACTTCAAAACGTTGCGGCCGCTCGCTTGGCGGCAACCAGGGCAGGGCGTCCAGGGGCAGCCGGTAGCCCATCGGAGAGTCGCCTGGCAGCAGGTACAGATGCGGGTCGCGCAGCGTCCAGGGGCCGGTTTGCCAGCGCGCACCGGCCAGCATCCCGGTTTCATCCGCTTGCAGAGGCAGCACATAACCGATCACCGCCTGCAGCCCCTGGCTGAAAACGCGCCGCAGACGCTCGCGCTCGAGCGGGTCGTCGAGTCGGCAATCGAGGGGGTCCACATCGGTCGGCAGCCGACGCTCGCGCCAGAGGTAGTACCAGGTGTCCTCATAGCCGGGCAGAATGTGTTCGTCGGTCAGTCCCAGTTGCCGGGTCAATTCACGCATGAAGCTTCGGGCATCTTCGTTGCTGTAGCGGGCATGCTGCGGGTTGTGCTCGTCGGCCAGGAGGCTGGGGTCCTGCCAGGCCGCTTGACCATCGGCGCGCCAGTAAATCGACAAGGCCCAGCGGGGCAAGGGCTCGCCGGGGTACCACTTGCCCTGCCCAAAGTGCAGAAAGCCGCCTGGGCCGTAGCGCCCCCGCAGCCGCTGCAGGAGTTCGGCGGCATAGCGGCGCTTGCTTGGGCCCAGGGCTTGCGTATTCCATTCGGCCGCATCACGGTTCTCCGTGGCCACGAAAGTGGGCTCGCCGCCCATGGTCAGTCGCACATCGTGGATCTTGAGATCCTGGTCCACCTGACGGCCCAGTTCGAGCACGCGGCTCCACTGCGCTTCGGTGTAGGGTTTTGTGACGCGCGGCGATTCGTGAATGCGCTGCACCGACATCTGGTGCGAGAACTGGACCTCGCAGGGGTCGACGCCACCTTCGATGGGCGCTGCGCTGGACGGCTCGGGCGTGCAGGCCAGGGGAATATGGCCCTCTCCGGCCAACAGGCCGGAGGTTGGATCCAGCCCGATCCATCCGGCGCCTGGCAGAAAGACTTCGCACCAGGCGTGCAGATCGGTGAAATCGGTCTCGGCGCCGCTCGGTCCATCGATGGCCTTGACATCGGGCTTGAGCTGGATCAGGTAACCCGAGACAAATCGAGCGGCCAGGCCCAGGTGGCGCAGCAGCTGCACCAGAAGCCAGCCACTGTCTCGGCAGGAGCCGCAGCCTAAGGTCAGGGTTTGTTCGGGAGTTTGCACCCCCGGCTCCATGCGGATCAGGTAGGCAATATCCTGCTGCAGGCGGCGGTTGAGCCAGACCAGAAATTCCACCGTCGGACGCGGGGTGCGGTCCAGACTCTTGAGGTAGCGCTCCAGCCGCGGCGTCATCGGGCCTGCCGCCAGGTAGGGCACCAGATCCTGAGTCTGCGCCTTTTCGTACTGAAACGGAATCTGTTCGGCCTTCGGCTCCAGGAAGAAGTCGAAGGGGTTGTAGACCGCCATTTCGACCACCAGGTCCACGGTCACAGCGAGCTTTTGGGTGGGCTGCGGGAAAACCAGCCGGGCCTGGTGGTTGGCAAACGGGTCCTGTTGCCAATTGATGAAGTGCTCCTGCGGCTCGACCCGAAGTGAGTACGAGAGGATCCGGCTGCGGCTGTGCGGGGCAGGCCGCAGACGCACCACCTGAGGCCCAAGCCGAACCCATCGGTCGTAGCGGTACTCGGTCAGGTGGTTCAACGCGACATGAATAGACACAAATTCAACCTCAGCCTGGTTAAAAAAAGTCGCCCGCCCCACGGCAGGTCCCGATTCGAAGAGCCCTGCGCCATACTGGTGTGGCGCCCTGAGCGGCCATGGGTCGGACCGGGCTCTGCGCGGTGAGCGGCCGAACTCTCAAGCAAGAGCTACGCCACCGCCGCCTTCAACCGGAATGTCTCGCCCTCTACCCGATTGTCGTGTCTTGCAACGATTGTGCAGTGCCCATCTGATCATCCCCCGTTGGTGCGTTCGCCTGCTCCCTGGGCCTTGGGGGTGGTTTTGGGCAGTGCCTTGCAGTTGCAACAACCGCAGCTCTGGCCGATCGAGATCTATGCCGCGCTGTTGCCCGTGGGCCTGCTGCTGGCGCTTGCAGCCTATCGTTCGCGTCGGGCTGGGGTCTACACGCTGCTGGCTTTGCTGGCTGCGGCTCTTCTGGCGCTGGCCCAGGCTGGCTGGCGTGCCAGTCAATTCGCCGGACAGGCGCTGGAGCGCCAGCTGGAGGGCCGCGATCTCGTGGTCATCGGCGAGGTTGAGGGCTTGCCCCAGCCCGGTGCTCATGCGCTTCGATTCCGACTGCGTCCCGATCAGGCCTGGCTCGAGGGACGGACAGTGGCTCTGCCCGAGCGCATTGCCCTGAGCTGGTACACCTACAGGCCCAGATCTGCAGCCCGGGCCGCAGCCGATGAGCCCGATGCGACTGAAGAGCAAGCCGAGCGCGCGAGCGATCAAGCGGCGCGTCAGCCACAAGCGCTGCAGGCCGGCGAGCGCTGGCGCATGACGGTGCGTTTGAAGGCCCCGCACGGTCAGCGCAATCCGCATGGTGACGACCATGAACTCAGGCTCTGGGAGCAGGGCGTGCAGGCGGTCGGCTATGTCCGCACGGCCGCCCGCCATGAGGCGCCCCTGCGGCTGGAGTCGGCGCAAGGCCACTGGGTCGATCGGTTCCGGCAGGCCACGCGTATGGCCATCGCCCGGCAAGTGGAAGACGCTTCACTGGCGGGGGTGATTGCCGCCTTGGTCATGGGCGACCAGCAGGCCATCGAGCGCGCGGACTGGGATGTGTTCAGGGCCACGGGTGTGGCGCATCTGATGAGCATTTCGGGCTTGCACATCACCCTGTTTGCCTGGCTTGCTGCGGCCGCTTTGACGGCACTCTGGCGGCTGTCGGTGCGCTGGAGCCCTGCCTGGTGTTTGTGGCTGCCGGCCCATCTGGCCGGAGCCTGGGGCGGCTTGTTACTGGCGCTGGCCTATGCGGTGTTTTCGGGGTGGGCGCTGCCCGCGCAGCGCACGGTCCTGATGCTGGCGGTGGTGGTGAGTCTGCGCACATCGGCGCGTCAATGGCCCTGGCCGCAGGTCTGGCTGCTGGCCATGGCCTGTCTGGTGTGCTTTGACCCCTGGGCCTTGCGCAGTGCCGGGTTCTGGTTGTCCTTTGTCGCGGTCGGTCTGCTTTTTGCCACCGACCCCGGGGCGACCGACCAGGCCCGGCAGCGTCCGCGTCCGGCCTGGCTGACCCGGACTTTGAGCGCGGGTCTGAAGCTCATGCACGAGCAGTGGGTGATGACCCTGGCTCTGGCCCCCCTGTGCCTGCTGCTCTTTCAGCAGATTTCGGTGGTCGGTTTGCTGGCCAACGCGCTGGCCATTCCCTGGGTCACACTGGTGGTCACTCCCCTGGCGCTTGTGGGCCTGCTGTTGCCGCCGGCTTGGGATCTGGCGGCCTTTTTGCTCGATCTCCTGATGGCGGCACTGACGCCGCTGTCGCAACTGCCATGGGCCATCTTGGAGCGTCCGGTTGCACCATGGTGGTGCGTCGCCGGCGGGATGTTGGGTGGCGCACTTCTTCTGATGCGCTGGCCCTGGTCGCTGCGCCTGCTGGGGATACCCTTGATGCTGCCCGTTCTGCTTTGGCAGCATCCCCGCCCGTTGCCGGGCAGCTTTGAGCTGCTGGCCTTCGATGTCGGACAGGGCAGTGCGGTGCTGGTGCGCACCGCTGGCCACAGCATGCTCTACGACGCCGGCCCGCGCTACACACGCGAGAGTGATGCCGGACACCGGGTGCTGGTGCCCGCGCTCAGGGCCCTGGGTGTGCGACTGGACCTGCTGATGCTCAGCCACAGCGACACCGATCACATCGGTGGAGCGCCGGCCTTGCTGGCCCGACAGCCGGATTTGCCGGTGCTCAGCTCCTTCCACGAAGACCATGAAGGGCTGGCCCGGCTGCAGGACCACCGGGCGTGCCGGGCCGGTCAGCGCTGGCGCTGGGACGGGGTGGATTTCGAGATCCTGCATCCCACCGAAGAGGTGGCCCGGCGGGAGCGCAAGCCCAACGCTCGCAGCTGCGTGCTGCGCATCACGGCGGCCGCCGGTCAGGGCTCGGCCTTGCTCACCGGGGATCTGGAGGCGGCGCAAGAGGCCGAACTGGCCCAGCGCTCTGCCTTGCGCGCAGACCTGCTGCTGGCTCCGCACCATGGCAGCCGAACCTCATCGAGCCCAGCGCTGATCGAGGCGGTACAGCCCCGACTTGTGCTGGTGCAGGCCGGCTATCGCAACCGTTTCGGTCACCCGGCTGCCGAGGTGATGGCGCGTTACCGAGGCTACGGCTCGGAGGTGATTGAAACGGTGCGCTGCGGAGCGGCCACCTGGCACAGCCAGACTCCGGCGCAGGTGCATTGTCAAAGGCAGCAGTCCCGCTATTGGCAGCATCAGGTGCCCGAACGCTAGGCCGCCAGCGCAGAGCGGTAAGACGCTTGGCAAGCTCCTTGCTAAGCTTGAGGTCTGCCGACCCATAGGGCACGGCGCGGTCTCACCAGGGAGAACAAGCCGATGACCCGAGCCCAGTTCGATGAAATGCACGACGGCGCCCAGACCGTGCGGGAGCATTACCGGCAATTTGATCGCTGGTTATCCGCACAGGCTGATTCGCTGATGCAGGCTCGTCGAGAAGAGGCCGAAATGATTTTTCGTCGGGTCGGCATCACCTTCGCGGTGTACGGGGCCAAGGACGAGGATGGCGCCGGGACTGAGCGGCTGATTCCCTTCGACCTGATTCCCCGCATCATTCCGGCCCAGGAGTGGCAGGCCATGGAAGCCGGGCTGGTGCAGAGGGTGACCGCCTTGAACCGGTTCATCCACGACGTCTACCACGCACAGGAGATTTTGCGTGCGGGCGTGATCCCGGCCGATCAGGTGCTGCGTAATGCGCAGTTCCGGCCGGAGATGGTGGGTATCAATGTTCCCGGTCAGGTGTACTCGCACATCAGTGGCATTGACATCGTGCGTGCGCCCAACGCGCAGGGCCAGGGCGAGTACTACGTGCTGGAAGACAACCTGCGGGTGCCCTCGGGCGTGAGCTACATGCTCGAAGACCGCAAGATGATGATGCGACTGTTCCCCGAGCTGTTTGCGCAAAATCGGGTCGCGCCGGTGGCGCATTACCCGGACCTGTTGCTTGAGACCCTCAGGGCCATGGCGCCGGCTGGCCTCAATGAGCCGGTGGTGGTGGTCCTGACGCCGGGCATGTACAACTCGGCTTACTTCGAGCATGCTTTTCTGGCCCAGCAGATGGGCGTTGAACTGGTGGAGGGTCAGGACCTGTTCATGAAGGATGACTTCATTTACATGCGCACCAC